>PLSZ01000400.1 GCA_003164305.1 Acetobacteraceae bacterium | reverse complement strand
GGTCGAGCCCGAGGATGACGAAAGCACGAGAGTCAACATCAACGCCGGCTGGTATTACATCGTGAACTACGGTGAGCGTTTCCGCGCCGGTGAACGGATCTCCACCAGCTTTGTGGAGTCAGCCGTGAACCAGATCGTGGACAAACACTTCGACAAGCGTCAGTCGATGCGTTGGACGCCGTCTGGTGCTCATCTTCTACTCCAAACCCGGACACGGACTCTCAACGGCGACCTCGATCAACTCATCCGCCGCCGCTACCCAAACTTCAGGAAACCGCCGGGAAACGACCTTGCCCCCGTTTTGTGATGGGCTCCGTAATGGCGACCAGTCCGGCGCGACGAAACAACTTTGGCACCAGCGCTGTGAATATCTTGATTTTACTTGCAGAACGATGGCGCTTTTTCATGATATAAACCACACCAACGTTCCTCCGTGTCCATCTGCCCGCGTCTGTATCGCCGATGCCGCCATCGGGGTCGCGAACGTCAGTTCTCCAGACTGTTGCCCTTCGGCTATCTGTAGGTGCTCCGCACTTGTCCATCCAATGGAAAGCGCGGGACCAAAAACATCGGTGAGATCGATCATATCACTCCGATCGAAATCAATCAGCTTATCAAGGCTCAAGTTCCGCAGCGTGCCCTCGATAACGACACCGCCGGATCCGCTCAACAGGCTGCCAGTGAGAAGTTCACCTGGGTCCTGTTTCACATCCAGGGCCAATGGCGTCCCGCCATTTGCCGCGAGAAACCGCATCGAGGGCGGCGTCCCCGGAAGGGCGCCATTCAGCAGCGACACAGTCGCCGGCACCGACCACGCATCGGCGAACACGCTGAGCAGTTCCGCCGGGGATGACGGTGCCGGCAGCACCCGGCCGTCAGGCAGTTGGAACTCGTCCTCCGGACCATTATTGGGGCCAAGCAATCCCTCGACCGAGCCAGACCCGTCCGAGGCCCGCAGGGTTATCGATACGTCCAGGTGGTCGGACTGCGTTGTGACATCGAGCACTTCACCCGTGCTCCAGGTCAGCGCGTAACGATCCGGCGCCAGCACATCCAGCGTCCCACCCGCGAAGGCCTGCCGGGTTCCGACGGCCCCGAGCGCGGGGTCGGCCGCACCATCGACCTCCAGTTGCCCGGTTCCGGCGGGATTGAATGTGATGACATCCTGGCCAAGCTGTGCGGCGATCCGTGTGGCGTAGGTCGTGCCGGGATTGTGGTTCAGCGGGCCGGCACGCATTTGCACGCTGAAGCTGTCGCCGGCGACGGTGGAGCGCGCGAGGACGTAGTCTCCCTCGCCCTGAAGGTCGTAGTGCAGGCCATCGAACATCACGAGATGCACGTCGCCCTGTGCGGTGCCGGTCGGGGTGATGGTGCCGTTGACCGTGATGGTCTCGGTGGACCGCACCATGTTGATGCCAGCGACGGACGTGTCGGTCGGCGTCAGCACGATCGTCTCGGAGAATGCGCCTGGCGTAGCGGTGGACAGCGAGATGGTGCCGGCATCGGCGGTCCCGCCGGCGGCGAGGCTTGCGGCGGGACCGAAGCCGGTGTTGGTGAAGGCGCTGCCACCTGTGACGATGAAGCTGCCTCCCAGTAGGTCGGACGGGCCGCCGCTTTCGTTCAACAGGCTGAGATCGGCGGAAAGCGAACCGGCTCCCTCCGTGGTGGTGCCGAGATCGAGGACATAGCTACCGTCGGTCGGCCCGGCCAGCAGCGTGCCGCCCTGTGTCGCGATACCGGCCTGAGCGTAGTTCGCGACGTTGACCGTCACCGGGACGGTCACATCGGGCAGCGCCGTGGTGCCGAGGCCATCAATCGCGCCGCCGTCCGAGGTGAGGGCGACGGTGGCGGTGCCGGTGATCGTGCCGGCGGTGGCGGTCGAGAACGACAGGCCCAGAGCCGTGCTGGCGCCGGCCGTGATATCGCCGGTCGGTGCCATCGACAGGGAGGACAGCCCGGCGGTCTCGCTGGCGAGCAAGGCGATCAGGCTCTCGGAATAGCCATCGGCCGCCGCTGTGTTGCTGACAGTGACCTTCGCGGTGCCCGGGTCACCGACGTGCACGTTCACCACGACGGGGGCAATGCTCACCGTGGCCGTCCGGTACACCCGGCCCGACACGCTCACGATCGGCGCACCGGTCAGTGGTGCCGTGTTTCCAGGTCCGTCGTCGGATGTTCCGGCCAGCGTGACGCTGCCACTCACCAGGCCAGCACTGCTGGTGTCCAGCCCGACCTGGACGTCGGCCGTATCGGTGGAGGCCGGTTGCAGCAGGCTGATCGCGCCGGTCGCCGTGGCAAGTCCCGTGGCCGACGGCGTCACGTCCAGCGCATCCGCCGGCGGTGCGGCGGTATTGGAAATGCTCACCGCCTGCTGCTCCACCGTGCCGACATGCGCGTTCGCGAACACGATCGACGACGGCGAATTCAGCGTCTCCACGGCCGTTGCCAGCGGCGTACCGACGGTGGGCGCCAGCACGACCCCGCTCACAGTGATGGTCTGCGCCGCCTGCTGGGTCGAGGACTCGCCTTGCGCCGTGTCNNGCGATGCCGGACGTGGCGGCAAATCCGGTATTGGTGAACCCGGTGGAGCCGCTGATGCTGAAACTGCCGCCGAGCGTATCCGCCGGACCGCCAGCCAGGTTCAGCAGGCTGAGATCGGCCAGAAGCGGGGTCGAGCCAGCGGTGGTGGTGCCAAGGTTGAGCACATAAGTCCCGGCGGACGCGCCCTGCTGTAGGCTGCCGCCCTGGGTTGAGAGTCCGGCCTGGGCGTAGTTGTACACCGTGACGCTAACCGGCACGACCTGCGTGCCAAGATTGGTTTGACCCAACCCATCNNCCGGCCGCGGCCGTCGATACTGAAAGGCTGAGCGACGCGTCGTCGGACGCACCCGCGGCGACCTCCCCGGTCGTGGCGGTGTTGACGGTCAGCCCGCCAGTGGCACCTGCCAGGGTTGCCAGCAGGTTCTCGGTATAGCCATCCGCCGTGCCGGTGTTGGCGACGGTCAGCGCCACGGTCCCGGGATCGCCGACATGGACGATCCGCGCCGCGGTGACCGTCGCAGAAGGCGCGGCGAGCCGATAGACCGAGCCGGAAACCGCGACGGGGACGCTTGCGAGCGCGACAGGCGATCCGCCGGATGGGTCTGACACCGGGACCAGTATCACGGTTCCGGTGACGGCACCGGCCGTCCCGGTGTCGAGGCCCACGCTCACATCGGCGGAATCGGTCTCCCCGTTGACCAGCCCCGCCACGGCCCCGCTGACGCTCGCCCCTCCCGACGCCGTCGCGGTGACGCCGAGATCCGGGGCTCCTGTTCCCGCGGTGTTGGCGAGCGGGAGTGCCTGGCTCCGCACATCGCCGACATGCGCATTGCCGAACGTCACGGAAGCCGGCGCGCCGAGCACGGCGACGTCCGTGGCCGGGACGACGTCGTCGGTCACCACCAGGGTCAGCGCGGGGAGCTCGCCGGCGACGTCCGCGCCGTCCACCGATGCCGTCGTGGCCTGCTCTGTATCGGTCCCGGGCACCGTCGCGAATGTGGTTTCGGTGGCGCTTTGGTCGCGCGGGGCGAAGGTGATCGTCTCGGTGTGGACCCCGATCGTCGTCGCGTCGGTGGCGATGGTCAGCCCGTCATAGCTTTGCCCGGCCTGTAGGGGACCCGGCAGCGTGTCGCCGGTTACGGTGAAGCCCGGTGCGCTCGCGGTCGCGAAGGTTCCGCTGAAAGCGTCGCTGGAGAACTCGCCCAGCAGGTTGGTCAGCGCGAATTGAAGCACCTGCGCCGCCTGGCCTTGCGACACTGTGCCGAGATCGAGCGTGTAGCTGGTGCCAGACACGTTCAGCGTGCCCGGGCCCGCGATCTGCGTCAGCACCGGCTGCGCCAGCGCCGCGCGGTTGATGAAGACCGGAGACGCGGTGGCGTTCAGCACCGTCTGCGGCGCGTTCAGGTGGACGTCGATGCCGTAATTATCGATCCCGGCCACGCCCGGCGTGGCGAAGTCTGTCCGGCCGTCGCCGTTGAAGTCGCCGGCCACGAGCGCCTGAGAATGGGATGTCTCCTGTAGGGAGTCGTCATCCTCGTCGGCAAGCTGGAAGTTGCCGGTGCCGTCGCCGATCAGCACCAGCGTCGGAGTGGCGCCGTTGATAACGAGATCCGCCTTGCCATCGTTGTTCACATCGGCGATCGCGACGCCCAATGGCTCTCGATTTCCGCCCTCGACGGCAACGGCGGGTTCAAGCGTCGAGAGCGCGATCGGGCGATCGGCCTGGAACGTGCCGTCGCCATTGCCCAGGAAGATATCGACGACATTGTTGACCGAGTCCGTCGCGACGATGTCGAGCTTGCCGTCGCCGTTGAGGTCGGCGAGCGCGATACTGCTGGCGAACCCCTGGTTCGGCAGGAACACGCCGCTCACAAGCGACGGTGCGGCCAGGAAGGTGCCGTCGCCCTGGCCCAACAGGACGGAAATGGTGCCGTCCCCCTCGTTCAGGGTGACCACGTCGGCGCGGCCGTCGCCGTCGAGGTCGCCCACCGCGAGGGCTTCGGGATCATTGCCCGTCGCGGTCCGGACCGGAGCCTGAAACGTGCCGTCGCCATTGCCCAGCAGGACGGCCACATCGTTCTCGCCCGCGATCGACGTCACGATGTCGAGCTTGCCGTCGCCGTTGAAGTCGCCGACCGCCGGGACCGCCCGCGCGCCCTGCACGGCGAGAGTGATTTGCCCGGTCGCGGTGAAGGTGCCGTCACCATTGTTCAGGAAAATTGTCAGCCCATCGCCGGGCAGGCCGTTTGTTTCCGCCTCGACCAGGTCGAGCTTGCCGTCGCCGTTGAAGTCGCCGGCCGCGAGACCCTGAGCCGCGGCAAAGTCGAACGGTGCCGCGTAGGTCTGGCCGGGTTCGAACAGTCCACTGGTCAGCGGCTTGCCGGCAGCGTCCAGCACGCCGGACCCGGTGAAACCGGTGCCCAGGGTGCCCTGGCCGATGCCGGTTGAGACGGCGATATCGTAGGACGCGCCGCCGCTGCCAGGCACCGTAGTCACGCTCGATATGAACGCGTCGGCCAGGCCGCTGCCCTCGATCAGTTGGAACGCGCCGGCCCCGATGCCGCTGACCGGCTGGGTGAACTGCAGGGTGTAGTGGATGACCGGGGCACTGCTTATCGTCCCGGCCGTGGCGGTGAAGGCCGCGACCTGCGCCGACTGGCTGAGTTTCGCCGCGACGAGCGCTTGCAAGTTGGCGCCGGTATACGCCTGCGTCACGGACTGTAGCGCCGCCGTGGCCCCGTCGCTGAGCGCGGCGTCGAAGGCGGCTCGGCCCTCGCCATCCTGGGCGACCTCCTCCTCCGCCAGCGTCCCGGTAATGAGGGAGGCGTTATCTGGTGCCGCGGCGGCACGGGCGTCCAGGTCGGCGTTGCTGGCCGCGACCAGGGTGGCCAGTGTCTGCGCGAGCGGCTGCGCGACATGGGCGGCGACGCTCGTCAGGATGGAGAGCAGAGCGGCCGGGTCGTCGAGGTCGAGAGAGCCATTGTTGAAGATGTCGATGGCGAGCAGCGGGAGGATGTCCAGGCCGGCCGCGTCGAAGACGATGGCCTGGGTGTCAAGCAGCCTGGCTTCGGTCAGGAATGGCGCCGTGTCGCCGGCCTGCGCCTCGGCCAGCGGGTTGAGCGCCAGCAGATCGAGGTCCGGCGACAGCCCGAGTCCGTCGAGGATGGCGGCCTCCGCCTGAGCCAGACTCTCGGAACCCGAGCCGCTGTTCAGGCCTCGGCCGTTTATGTCGGCAACGAGGCTGGTGAGCGCCGTGACGACGGCGGCACCGGCCGGCGCATCAAGCTGGACAAAGGGGGCGGAATCTTCGCCGGCCTGAAGGTAATTCCCACCCAATCGCAGGTCCGTCACGGTGTCCCAGCCGCCCAGAAGCTCGGCCTTCGCCGCCGTCGGGAAGGTGTAGCCGCCTGCCTGGCCGGCGGGGGTGGTCGTCGCACCGACCGCGGTCGGCTGGGTCGTCACGTACGGTTCCAGGGTCGCCCCGGCGATCGCACCGTTGCCATAGGCCACGCCCCGCGACATCGGATCTGCCGTCACGACGAAGGTTCGGGTGTTGTCGCCGGGAACGGCGGTGCCCCCCTGAAGCGTGTCGGTGATGGTGAACAGATGGGAGCCGAGCGCCAGGGGGGTGGTCTCGATCTCCAGGTTGCCGTNNTTGCCGTTGCCGTCGGCATCGGACCCGTTGGCCGTCCCGACCGGTGTGGTGCCGCCATCGACGTAGACATTGATGGTGCTGCCGATGTTCTCGGCGACGACGTTGACAAACACGCGCTGATGGGTCGCGTCGCTGCCAGGCCCCGGCGCGTCGGTGACGCTCGTGATGTCTGAAAACTGCTGATCGCTCGGGCCGACCTCGGTTGCGATGTAGAGCTCCAGCGGGGTGACCGGCACGGCCGAACCGCTGACGGGGGCAAGGCTGCCATTCACGCCGCTGACCACGGCCTCCAGGCCGAATCGGTCTACCCCAAGCAACGAGTTCGTCGGTAAGGCACTGCTGGTGACCGCGAACCGCCCGCTGGAATCCGCGACCGCGGTCCCGAGCACCTGGACCGGGGCCAGGCCGGTTATGCCGTTGGCGTTGCTGTTGTCCACCAGCGTCACGGTGGCACCCGGCGTCGTGGTGCCGATGAAGGTGGGGGTGTCGTCCGTCGTGACATGGTCGAAAGCCGAGGCGCCGGTGTCGTCACCCGGGGCAAGCTGGATGGCGGTGTAGTACAGCGCGGTCAGCTGTTGCAGGCTGGCCGACAGGGAGGCGCCGGTGAACTGCGCCTGCGTGGCGGCGGCAAGGCCGGGGTCGCGGGCAAGCTGGGTCAGCGCGGTGGCGGCCGCGCCCTGCTCCTCGGTTTCGATGGCGTCGATGGCACGCACGAAGGTGCCGGCGACGACGGTGAGCTCGAGTTGAACGTTTGGTCCCCCGGCGTCAATCGCACCGCCGGCGTCGTCGCTCGCGGTCTTTTCGGTGTCTTGGATCGTGTTCTCGCCGGCGGCAATGATCGCCGCCGCGGCCTGGACCGCGTCGGCGTTGAGCGTGACGCTCGGCAGCGCCTCGGCGGCGGCGGCATACAGCAACGCGGATATGTTGGTGGGGTCGGTCAACGAAGCGCCTGTCTCCGCGATCAACCGGCGCGCATAGACGTCGAAGACGTCGGCGAAGGCGGTTTTCGCATCTCCTCCGGCTCCCGCGATCACGGCGGCGATCTGCACGGCGGCGTCAATGATCCCGGCCGAAACGGCCTCGGCGCTGAAGGTGGTGCCCGCCTTCGCGGCCGCGGCCGGGTCGAGCGTGGTGACGTCCGTCAGTTGCGGAAGGCCGAGGTCGAACAGGAACGGATTGTTGCCGCCCTGGTCGGTGGCGCCGCCGGCCGCGATATAGGCGTCCAGCAGCGTCGTCAGCGGCGTGATGGCGGTGCTGCCGGCCGGGGCCGTCAGATCGCCGGGCAGGGTCAGGCCGCTGCCGATGTCCGTGCCGCCGGTCGCGATCAACGGTCCGGAGCCGCCGAACAACGTGTACTGGCCGGTGTCGTCGCTGACGGAAGCGACCTCGCCCGTATCGAGTACCCCGTTGCCGTTCGCGTCCTCGAACACGGTCGCGCCGAAGATCTCGTCGTCGGATACGTTGCCGACCAGCGCCGTGGTGCCGGTTGGCGTGCCGAGCGCGGGCACCGAGGCCGCATCGACGGTCACCAAGGTCACGGGCGACGGCTGGCTGGCGTTGCCGGCCGCGTCGGTCGCGATGACCGTCAGCTTGTGGACGCCCGCGGCAACGACGCCGTCGATGGTGTAGTCGCCCTCGGGGTCCACCGTGGCGGTGCCCGACCCGTTGTTGTCCATGTCAACGTGCAGGAAGACGGTGCTGCCGGGCTCTGCCGTGCCGGTCACGTCAACCTGGGTGGTATGCTCGGCATTGACGGTCATGGGGCCGCCGACCGAGGCGATGACCGGCGAGAGCGGCGGCAAAGTGTCAACCGTGAGGTCCAGCGCGTCGGAGACGGGGCTGACGTCGCCGGTTTGCTTGGTCTGCGTCACGGTCAGCTTGTGCGGGCCGTCCGGCAGCGTGCTGCTGGTAATACTGTAGTTGCCCTTGGCGTCGGCGGTCGCGGTGCCGAGCACGGCGACGCCGTCGCTGTCGTAGAGGGTGACGCGTGCGCCGGGCAGCGCGGTGCCGGAGAGGGTGGGCGTCGTCTGCGTGGTGATGAGGCCGTCGCCGGACGGGCTCGGCACCGCGGTGTTGCCGCCCGACGTGCCGCTGGCCGACGCAACGTTGAAGCTGCTGCCGGTGAACGAGGTATCTTCCGGCGTGGGTGCGATCCCCGGCGCCTGCGGTGCGTCGGGGATAATGGTGTCGATCGTCAATGCGAGCGGGGCGGAGGCAGCGCTGACATTGCCGGCTCGGTCGGTCGCCGTGACCGCCAGCGCGTGCGCCCCTTGCGTCAGGGCGATGCTGGTCACGGCATAGATGCCGTTGCCGTCGGCGGTTCCGGTGCCCAGGACCAGCCCGGGTGTCAGGCCGCCCTGGTCGATCAGCGTGACGGTCGATCCGGCCTCCGCCGATCCCGTGATCGTGGGCGTGTCGGTATCCGTGGCCGAGCCGTCATGCGCGAGGCCGGTGTCGGAGCCGGCATCCAGCTTCGGCGCGTCTGGTATCGATGGGGCAGTGGTGTCGATGCTGAATGTCCGGGTGACCTTGGCGCTCTGTCCCGCGGCCGAGGCGATCGTGACCGCCACCCGGTATTCGCCATCGGCCGCAACGGCAAGCGGGGGCACCAGCACGGTCCATTGGCCCGGCGTGGTCACGGTGCCGGTGATGATGGGCCCCGGGATGCCCGGCACTTGCCCGATCTGGACGGCGATCATGGAGTCGATCGGCGCGTTGGTATCGCCGGTGATCGTCAAACTGCCCAAGGCCTTGATCGCCGCCAGCGATGTGGCGCCGATATCGTCCGCGCCGTCCACCGCGTCGATGCCGGCGGTGACGCCCAGGCTGGCTTCATAGACGGCATAGCCGTCGCCGAACGGGGCCGAGAAGGCCACCGCGTTGGCGTTGCCCGTGATGACCGGCTGATAGCCGCCCGACACCTGGGTGACGTCCGAGGGCGACGCGGCCTGCACGACCGTGATCTGGTTGGCCGACTCGGTGGCGATCGTGCCCAGGTCGTTCTGGTCATAGGCGACGTAGCTGCCGTTGGCACTGAGCGTCGCCTCGTCATCCATCTCATCGTAGCCAAAGGCGCCAGGGCCGGCGGTGAGTTGCAGAACGTCACCAGTCACCAGGTTGCGCTGGAAGATGACCTGTGAATTCAGGAACTGGACGCTGTAGGTGACCGCCGTTCCGTCCGCCGAGAGCCGCGGGTTATAGGTCTGGTATTCGTCGGAGTCCGGGATGGCGCCGAACACCCCGAAGCCATCCACCACGGTCAGCTCGCCCGTGGCGGTATTGAAGACGTAGCTGCGGAGCGGCGGCCCACTTTGGAATGCGCCGAGTGTTGGCAGCGAGTTGCCCAGGTTGGTGGCCGTGCTTTGGAAGGCGATCTCGGTGCCGTCGGCGCTGATGCTGGTGACGAGGCTGCTGTAATTGCCGCCGGCCAGCCCCGCCGTGCCGTCGCCGGTTGTGATGAGCGTCAGGGCGCCGGTCGCGACGTCGAAGGTATAGACGTTTTTCTCGCCGGCCTCGACGCCGGGCAGCAGCCCAGCCGCGCTGGTGAACGCGATCGTCGAGCCATCGCCCGACAGCACAACGGAGTCGGGGAAGAAATGGCCTTCGGCATCCGTGATTGTGATGCCACTGCCGGATTCGTCGTTGCCGGCGGAGACGAGCTGGATCGAGTCCGGGTCGATCGTCACGCTGGCGCCGGAGGCCGGGTCGGCTGGGTTCAGCGCTGCCACGTAAACGTTGGCCTGGCCGGCCGGGGTGCCGCCCGGCACCAGGTTCGTGGCCGTGCTGACGAAGGCGATGACCGACCCGTTGCCGGACAGGCTGGGCAGCGACGAGTCGCCGTTCGCGGGCCCGTCGGTGCCGACGGAGATTCGCGTCAGGCCGCCGGTCTGCATGTTCTTGACGTAGACATTCGACAGCGTGCCGCTATCGAAGGTGCTGTCGAACGCCACGTATCGTCCGCTGAGCGATGGGCTGGGATCCTGTCCGGTCCCGACCACGCCGCTGGGGCCGGCGGAGACCGCTTCCAGAACACCCGCCTCCGTGCCGCTCACGGTATGAACGCCTGCCGAGGTCAGCACGAACGCGTTGCCGGCCGCATCGGTGATCTCGGAATCGCCGGCAAGGACGAGCTGGATGGTCCCGTCGCCGCCGATCCCATCGACGGTGATCTGGCCGGTTTGGGAAGAACCAGTGACCTGGTCGATGTCGCCGAAGGCGGTACCCGTGGTGACCAGCCTGAAGTCCGCGGGCGTGATGCCGCGCCGGTCGAAGATGGCCTGATTGAATGTGACGGTGAAAGTGACGCTGCCGGCCGCGGCCGGGACGCTGGCGGGGGTACTGATGGCGGTCGGCTGCGTCGTGTCGATCAGGATGTTCAACGGGGCGGACGCCGCGCTGACGTTGCCGGCGGCATCGGTCGCGGTCACGGTCAATGCATGCGCGCCGGCCAGCAGGGTTGTCGGGCTGATCGCATAGCTGCCGTCCGAACCAGTCACGCCCCGGCCCAGAAGCGTGCCATCCTGGTCCGTGAGCCGGACCGTCGCACCGGCTTCCGCCGTCCCGGTCACCACCGGCGTCGTGTCGCTCGTCACGCCGTCGGTGCGCAGGACACCCGTGTCGGACCCGGGGGCGAGGGTCGGCGCGGCGGGTGCGGGCGGCGGGGTCGGGTCGATCGTGACCGCCGTGGCGCCGGACCGTTTGCTCGCGTTTCCGGCGACATCCGTGGCGATCACGGTGAGGGAATGGACGCCCGCGGCCAAGGTCCCGGTCGTGATGCTGTAACTGCCGTCGGCGGCCGCCACGATGCTGCCGAGTGCGGTGGTTCCGTCGCTGAGTCGCACGGTGGCGCCCGGCTCGGACATGCCGGTCAGCGTGATTGTGGTAGCCGAGGAAATGCCGTCGAGGGCGGAGATGCCCGTGTCGCTGGCGGCGGTCAGCACCGGCGCGGTCGGCGCATCGGGCGCCTGGGAGTCGATAGTGACGATCAGCGGCGCGGAGGCAAGACTTACCGAACTGCCAGGCGCCGTCGCCGTCACCGTGATCCGGTGCACGCCGTCGTCGAGCGTGGCCGCGGCGGTGAAACTGGTTGCGGTACCGTTGGCGGTTTGCGGCGGGTTTGTAAACGTCATCGTTGGAATGATCGAATACAGGCCCGTGGAGCCGGCCGTACCCGTGCCGATGAGCGAGCCGTCCGTGTCGTAGAGATTGATCGTGGCGTTCGGCGCCGCGACCCCAACGAAGGTTGGCGCGCTCAGATCCGTGATGTTGTCGGTGCTCGACACGCCGGTATCGGCACCCGGCGCGAGCGTGGGCGCGGGAGGGTTGGCGGTCTGGCTCATGGCCGCGACCGCGGCAGATCAACGATATTAGATGAACCCCGCGCTGGAATTCGCCGCTTTTCGCATGGCAGTCGATTCATCGGGCAGGATCTCCTGTGCATTCGGCGGCGAAGAAGGGCTGGACAAAGACGTCCCCGGTCGCCACGTCCTCGTGGCGGTTCCGTTCGTCTTGCGTTAACATTCCGATACATGAGGTTCTCCTCCCAATCGGGGGGGGCACGCTTTCATCGGCCCGGCAGGGCAAGGTATTTTTGGGGTATGGCCAATGGGCGAGGAGTCTTTGCGCGGGTGCCCCACGGAGCAGTTTTCGGAGCTGGTCGGGCAGATTTACGACACAGTGCTCAATCCGGCGCGGTGGACCTCCGTGCTCGGCTCGATCGGGGCGTTCGTCGGGGCTGCCCTCGTGACCCTCATTATGGAAGATTCAATCTATCCATCTCAGAGTATCTTTTATCATAGTTCTACAGATTCCGAGTGGCTATCGAAGTATCTTACGGACTACCTGATGATCAATCCGATGCGCCTTGCCGCTCTCGGGCGGCGGGCCGTGGCTGGGGACATCATCCTCACGACTGATTTTTCGAGCACCGAAGAATACGCCCGCAGCCGTTTCAGCCGGGAATTACTGGCCGAACGCGACTTGGTCGATATCGCCGTCGGCGTGCTCGAAAGGACGGCCACCACGATCACAGTATTGTCGCTCAAGAGAAGCCGCATGCAAGGCTTCGCTGACGAGAACGTCCGTCGAAAGATCGGTCTTGTGGCACCACACGTTCAGCGTGCGGCCTCGATCGGGCGGGTATTCGAGCAGAACATCATAGAAGCCTCCACGATGACCGCGGTGCTCGACCGGCTCAAGACAGCGGTGTTTCTTCTCGAGCATACGGGAGGCATCGTTTACGCCAATCGCGCCGCGCAAAAGCTTCTTCAGGCGGGAACGTCGGTTCGTCAGGTCGGAAGATCCCTCGTGCCACGCGACGCGGACGCAGCGTTGGCATTGAAAAACGCGCTCGTCACCACGGCGCGTGGCGACGTCGCGATCGAACAGCAGCGCCAGGTCATATATCTCGACTCGACACCGGGCCGGGCACTGCTCGGCACAATCATGCCATTCACGGGCGGGGATCGCCATGAGATGGGTCTGCGGCTGCAAGCGGTCGCGTTGTTGAGCATTCAGGAAACGGCGTTTTTTACACCCTCCGACGCGCCATCGCTGGCGCAGATTTATCGGCTGACGCCCCGCGAAACAACGGTGCTCATGACGATTGTCGAATGCCGTGGAGTGCCAGAAGCGGCTGATATCCTGGGCCTTTCGGTGGGGACCACAAAGAGCTATCTTAAATCGGTCTTTCAAAAGACGGGCGCAACCCGTCAAGCGGATTTGGTCAAGCTGGTCGCGGGATTTTCCAGTCCGTTCGGCTGATTTTGATTCCACCGTCAAGAACCTGAGGGGGTCACGCCGCGATATGACACGGCCGACGGGCCCAATGCTCGGCGGTGGCATGGTCTTGGTTGAAGGTCCCCGTTCGTGACCGCGGTCCGAACCTTCAGCATCAAATGGGCTCCCTTCGGTGACCATCGCATCTGCTGGTTCGCGCCCATCCGCCGGGGAAGCAGCCACTGTACCGTACTCTGCGTGGTCGCCGTTGAGATCGGCTGATCGAGACGTCGGGCCCTCGCATATCGACGACTAGGCCGAACCGCGTGCCCACCGGCATATCAGTGATCAGGTGAGCGGCGAGCCAGGTTCCAACGGCAGCCTGGAATGACATTCCGGCTTCGGTGGCGCGGCCGCCGGCTCTCATGGGGTGGGTCGTCACGGCAGAGAGCATCCAGAATAACGCCTCTGAGGTGGACCCCGGAAACTGGNNGAAGGTGAGACATGACCAATACTCGAAAGAAACACAGTCCTGAGTTCAAGGCGAAGGTCGCGCTGGCGGCGGTCAGAGAGGAAGGCACGATCGCTGAGTTGTCGAGCCGGTTTCAGTTCCTCACGCTCAGCATAGTGGGCCGGTTTGCGACCAACGCATCTTCGACGTCTTATCTGTTACCAAATCCGGTCAAAACGGCTCGAACCATCACGGCTCAAATTTCCGCCACGATCCTCTGACGAGGCCGACCGGAGTGACCGCTACCCTGGCCGGTTCGTTGCGCTTCAGTCGGCGAAACCGCCGGCCTGCCAGTACCTGCAACCGTTCAGGAAGAGATTGACGCAGTCATCAGCCCAGCAATCGAGCTCGGCCCCGGTCATCGGTGTCCCGAGGCCGAGGGCGCGGCGTTGTGGCACTGTCATCAGAAGAGAAAGGAATTGCTCGGCGGCGAATTCCGGGCGGTCGATCGCAAGTCGGCCGGCGCGGGACTCGCGCTCCAGCAACGCCGTGATTTGGCTGACGGCTTCACCACGGCTGCCTTCGCGTGCGACGATAGCGGCAAGCTCAGGGAAGCGCTGGGCCTCAGTCAGCATCAATCGGTTTAACGCCAGCGTGATCGGCGCAACGGATGCGCGCACGGCCAGTCGGGCAAGGCGGCGCAGCACCTCGCTGAGGTCATCCCCCTCAAAGACTGGTACGTCCGGTGACGGCTTGATCCTCTGAATGATCCGGCGAAGGACCGCGTCAAACAGCGCCGCCTTGTCCGGGAAACGATAATAGAACGTTCGCTTGGAAATCCCGGCACGTTGCGCGACAGCCTCAATGCTGGTGGCGCCGTAGCCTTCGGTCAGAAACAGATCGGCCGCGACATCAAGAATGCGATCCCCGAGAACAGCCGCTTGCTCGCGGGAAGGGCGGCCGCCCCGCCGAGCGGGTTGAGGCTCGGCGGCTTTGGCTGTGACACGTCGAGTACTCAACATACGAACAGGTCCGGAGAGCCGCCGCCGCGATCTTGCACTGGTGGGCGCGGATTAGCGACCGTAATAGCCCGGTGGCGGCGCGTAGTATCCCGGCGGTGCGTAATACGCCGGCGGCGGATAATAGACCGGCGGGGGCGGATAATAAGCCGCTGGCGGCGCATAGACCGGCGGCGCCAAAGCCCGCAAAGGAGCCGTGGCGATGATGGCGGCACCGGTCACCACCGCGGCCCCGAGCGCGAACGGCCAAAATACGGGGCCGCCGCCGTGCCAACGGGCAAAGGCCGGATGGATCGGCGCAAAGCCCAGAGCGATCGAGGCAACGCCGACGATAGCCACATTTCTTAGCCTCATCATGACGAACTCCCATGTCAGCAGAGCTCTCATAGCACCCGGCATAAATAAACGCAACCGTTGCGTAGCGTTTATTTATGCCAATTACTGATGCGCTCCGCTGACAGCCTGACCTGGCAAACGACACTGCATCGTGCCGCGTTCAACGGGCAGTGGCCTGGCCACCCCACACATCGTAATGCTCGCATTGGAGACACTTTTTCCTGGAGCGCCTCGTGCTGACATATGACTTCCGCCTGCCGCCCGGTCCGCGAACCGTCGAGTACGCGCTTCTGGCGGAAGACCTTGGCTTTCGGGCGGTCTGGTGCCCCGAGGTTCCCGCCTTTGGCCACGACATATGGATCACGCTCGCCCGCATCGCCGAAAAGACGAAACGCATCAAATTTGGCCCAGCGGTGCTGATCCCGAGCTATCGCCACCCGATGGCTCAGGCTTCGGCCATCGCGACACTCGAGCAGATCGCGCCGGGACGCCTGATGGTTGGGTTCGGCACCGGCTTCACGGGCCGCGCGGGGATGGGCAAGAAGGCCTTGAGCCTCGAAAGCATGCGGACGCATATCACGCAGGTTCAGGCGTTGCTGCGCGGCGAGGTTGTCGAGATTGACGGCGGCCTGGCGCGGATCCTGGCGTCCGACGGGCAACTGCCTGANNCCGATGGGCTGATTGCCCTCGGCGGTCCGGCCGAGGGGTTCGAGACGTGTTTGGTGTCGGCCAACGGCACGGTGCTCGATGATGGCGAGGACGTGAACTCGCCGCGCGCCGCGACCGCCGTCCGGCCGATCATCGCGCTGGCGTATCATCATCGGTATATGGACGATCCGGAGAGTGTGAAGGCGCTGCCGAACGGCGAAGCGTGGTTGGCGAGTGTTGAAGGTGTGGACGAGAACGTTCGCCACCTCTCCGTTCACCGCGGTCATAACCTTGACGTTTCAAATGGCCACGACTCGCTCGTCGACGTGTCCAACGCCAAACAGATGACGTTCACGGGCACGCGCGAGGCGTTGCGCGAACGTCTGGCCCTGTTCGAGGCCAGGGGCGCCACTGGCGTTATCTTCGGGACGACCGGTTACGATGTCGAGCGGGAGCTGAGGGCCTACGCGGAGGTCGCGGGATTGCGGTGATCGAGGCGCGGTGGGTATTGGGGAGCGGCGGTCTCGCTTTGAGGGGCATAAGAAAGGGGGGTTGTGTCTTTTCCAAACGGGGCCGCTTTCGACCCAAGTTGGGCAAACGCCGGTCCGGCAGGCGGTCTCAGGAGCTGACGTTCGATGCCGTCCGTGTGGAACGGCTTGGTTGACATCCCGGAAGCGCATGTTTCGACGAAATCAATCGTTGACGGTTGCTATCGGCTAAATCCGACCGCGCAAGCATATTGGGAACCCAGCGGCACTGAGCAGACATTCATCCAGCATTCTTTAGACTTATTCGAATCACGCCTCCGGGATAAGGTGATCAGCCGGAGATCAGAAAGGAATTGCTGTGAGCAAAGCAAAGTTCAGGTTGCCAGCCATCAACCCTCAATTCGGAATAGCCATATTTCCCTGCCTCAAGACGAGCGCTCCAATATGCATTGGTGGTTATACCTTCCGCTCGACGACTGATCTCTCAGGATTGTCTGATGAGCAGGCCGCAGCGGTCCGTGAGATGGGGGCGATGCTGCACGCACGAGATGACGTGCGCATCGCTGAGGCGGCATACTCTATCACAGAACCTCTGGGTTCGCTTCGACCAGGTCCTATTATTGAGCGTCTCGACCGAGTGAGGACGGTGGTAGGCTATCTTTACTCGTCACCTCATCCCACCAACGGTGACGCCTTCATGCCATTTGAGTTTGCCAGCCTGGCAGTGGTCCAGCCCGCAAACGTTAGCACCTTTATCGTTCGTCCCGAACATGGCACCGTCCTGCCGCCACTTCCGGAGGGTTTTGTCGCAGACGACCACCACCACACGCCCGGCTATGAGGGTACCTATAATCGACGACCGGTTTGGCTGGCAAAGGGTTCGCGCCTCTATGGGGGCCATACGCACACGATCCTGAATATCGCGCAGGACCTCTGTGTTGATGTCGGAGGATATCGCGGCGCGGGCCGGTCGGGCCGCGAACTCCTGTTGGAGTTGCTCGACCGGCCCCCCACCCCATTTGGCGAGCGGATTTTTACGGCCGTCTCTTGGTATAACTGCGCCAACGAGCGATACGATGAGCTCGACAAGAACCTATTGTCCCTGGCCATAGCCTTTGAGGTGCTTCTGGAACTGCCTTCAGGCGAGAAGACCGATCGCCTGACCGACAGCATTGCTCTCCTATTAGGCCGCACAGCTCGCCTTAAGGATTGGGCTTCCCAATTCTACGCGGCTCGGTCTCAAGTCGCTCACGAAGGTCGGGTGCGGGACTGGTGGTTCTATTCCGCCAAGCCTGCCCAGAAGGGCGAACCTTCCCACCGGTTCGGATCGGTAATGACCTATGGATTGGAAATATTTCAGCTCTGCCTGGCTACGATCCTCACAGGAGCAAAGTTAGCCGAGCAATCCAGTCTTGTGGAACGTTTCGTCGCAAACAGCGAGCGTTATATCCAGATTGCCGAAGGGCTTGGCCGAGCCGCGGGATCGGCGGATGCCGCGATAGCTGCCATCAAACCACTGGTCGATGAACTTGACCGCTACCAATTCGTCTCCAGTCCAACGCCGGTTGGGGTGGTGATCAAGGCTCTCCGGGCCGCCGCGAAGGCGTTAAGCCGGTGTGACCTTCAAATCAGCGAAGACTTGGCCGCTGCATTGCAGGACTTTCAGGCTTCGCCCAAGAAAGATGATTTTGCTGCATTGACCGCCTTAGAGGCGCTAGAGCAGCAGATGCGGAGTGCTGACCAAGTAGCGCTGGGTGCGGCAGGCCAGGTCGTGGCCAAGCTGATCGAAGTCGGCTGGCACGGGATTTTCATGATCTATTATCACCTCAAGGACAAGCGGACGGCAAAGGTCGCCGGAGTTACCCAGGCGAGTTGAGTAAAGAAAGAGACCGACTCGCCGATGGTCGTGGTGAGACCTACCCGCCGCCAACCTGGCCGCCAAACCCTCTGGTGAAATTGGAGCGGCAGCCGTATCTATAGCTAGGCAGGAGGCGATGCCGCTCTATTACGTTCTCTCTGGGGACATCCATGCAGGCCAGCAAGCTACAGATCACTTACCACGCCAGGCCACAGTTCGACCGCCTTACCAAGGCGGAAAAGGTCGAGCTTGAGCGGCTGGTCACCAACCCGCGCCTGCCTTCGGCGGACCTGGCCCCATCAGGGAATTTCGTCTCACGACTCGGTGCGACAAAGCGGGTTGTATGGACTATCTCAGACCGAAAGCTCCCCATTATCCTGAGCGTGGTAGAGGCGGACGCGGCGTGAGGGAATGCCGCTAACTTCAATTGCCTTCGATCCCGAAACCGCCTCGACCGAGTTGACCTCCTTCAAGGCCTGGATGGCGGGTAGGCCATTCTTCCCGGAACGAGAAGTCGTCACTGAGATCAAGATGCGCCGGCATATGGCGTGCCTGTTCGGTTACAGTATCCTGATGCCGAAGCCTGACCTGATCCAGTTTGAGTTTGCCGTAAGAGGCCTCTTCCGGGCCGACCTTGTCGTAGGCAACGATGCTTCCCGGAAATTCATTCTGGTGGAGTTCGAGGGAGGGGAGGCCAACAGCCTCTTCAGCGGCGGGACCGCGAATTACCGTTACTGGTCGCGACAGATCGAGCACGGCTTCGGACAGGTTATCGATTGGGGCTGGGCAAAGCACGACAACCCCAACGATTCCATGATGTTGAATGCCTTCGGTGGCCGCGTGGCAGACGACGGATATGTGGTGGTTTGCGGCAGAAGTCCCGCCCTCGGCTCCATCGAGGAAAAGCGTTTCGACTACCGCCGGTCGCGCCTCAGGCTGGATGGCAATACTGTGCAGTTCCTGACCTATGACGACATGGCCAACGCGATGAACGACAACCTTGATGCTCTGAGGTGGTAAGCTTTTTTAGGATTATGTTGTCAGCGTTGATGACTCGGGTCGATGCATTCGAAGGAGAATGGGTCCTTGATCATGCCAGCAACCGCGTTGGCACGCCGAGTGCCGGTCCGGCCTCGGCAAGACGCTGGTCGAGCGTGTGCACCGTGGCGCCATGCTCCGATGCGATCGCGAGATGCAACGCATCGCCCGCGCGAAGGCTCAACACATGCTGATCGACGAACTTCGCCGCCGCCCGGAAATGCCCGCCTGTTACCCTCAGGACGGTGAAGCTCTCAGCGACCAGTTTGTTGAACATCGCGAGCGCCGACGCGCGCTGTTCCAATGTGATCTGACCGGTTCGCAGCTTGATCGCCATGGCGGAGGACATCTCGGTGATGGTCCAATCGCTGATCAGCAGTTGTGCCGGATCCTGTTCCGCCAGCCAGCCCTGCGCTCGCGCGGTCGTCACCTCGTTGGTGAGCGCGGCGACGAGCAGCGACGTGTCGATATAGAGCATTCAGTAGCGATCGCCATCCCGCATCGATCGTACAAGATCGGCGGCGCTTTCCGCCTGTGGAGGCATGGTCGCCGTCAGTGCCCGCAGCAGGATCGCATCGACTCGCTGGCGGGGCGGTGCCACGGCTGTGAGCCGCGCGACTGGCTTGCCGCGCCGGGTGATGTCGATCGAATCGCCGGCCTCGACCCGGTCGACGAGTTCGCTCAGATGTGCCTTGGCGTCCGCCAGATTGATCGTGTCCATGCGAATCTCCTGACCATATAGATGGTCATATAGCCCGTCGGGCTCAACAATTCCAGCGGAGAGGGGGACGCGCGGACGCGGGCGTCGTGCGTGATACGCGGTCAGGTCAGGGGTGCGGACCTCAATGCGCGGTCGGGCAAACGTTTGATGTTATCGATAGAGCGCCCGCTCCGCTGTGTTCTGTTCCGGAAGCAGACCGGCAGCACGCCACCCATACCGACCGTGTTCGCGAAAGACTCCATCCACGCAACAAAGCCCGTGATGTTCCCAGACACTCGCAACCGGGCTGGCCGCAAGCGTCGCGTCACGCAAACCCGGTCACCGCGTGCGCGACATAAGGTTCCTCCAGCGCGGCGATCTCCTCGGCCGACAACTTCACCTCGAGCGAACCAAGCGCATCGTCGAGATGCTCCAATTTGGTCGCGCCGACGATGGGGGAAGTGATGACCGGCTTGTGCAGCAACCAGGCCAGCGCGATTTGCGCCCGCGGCACGCCGCGCGCCTTCGCCACCTCGGCGACGCGAGCGACGACCCGTTTGTCGGCTTCTTCGGTCACGCTCTTAAACATGCGGCCGAAGGCTTCGTCGGTCTCCGTCCGGATGCTTTTATAGTCCCAGTCGCGGGTCAGTCTGCCGCGCGCCTGGGGGCTCCAGGGGATCACGCCGATGCCCTGATCGGCACACAGCGGCAGCATCTCCCGCTCCTCCTCCCGATACATCAGGTTGACCAGGTTCTGCATGCTGACGAACCGAGTCCAACCGTTACGTTCAGCGACCGACTGGGCTTTCGCGAACTCCCAGGCATGCATCGACGAGGCGCCGATATAACGAGCCTTGCCGGCCTTCACGACATCGTGCAACGCCTCCATCGTCTCTTCGATCGGCGTTTCATGGTCGAAACGATGAATCTGATAGAGGTCGACATAATCGGTGCCGAGCCGGCGCAGGCTCTCATCGATTTCAAACAGGATATTCTTGCGCGACAAACCGGCGCCATTCGGCCCTGGGCGCATTCGGTTAAAGACCTTGGTGGCGATGACCACTTCCTCGCGTCGCGCGAAATCGTTGAGCGCGCGGCCGAGAACCTCCTCACTCTTGCCGACCGAGTAGCGATTGGCGGTATCGAAGAAATTGATGCCGGCTTCAAGCGCCTTCCTGATGAACGGGCGGCTTTCTTCCTCGCCGAGCGACCATTGGTGGAAGCCGCTGTTGCCGCCACCATAGCTCATGCAACCAAGGCAGAGCCGGGAGACATCGAGCCCGGTGCGTCCCAGTTTGGTGTATTGCATCGTTGACTCCTTTTATGGGGCCACGACGATTTTTCGCGGCGGCCATTCGGTAAAATGCGAGGCGGCAGCCGCGTCGAGGTCTTCAATCGCGCCGGCGGCCTCCAGGCAACGATATATACGGTTGAACATAGCGACGATAACAGTACGGCCGCGATGTCGTCGCAACCACGGCCACGCTTACCTGGGAAAACCCGCCGCGTCGTTCGCATCCGGCCGTAGCGCGCGGCGCTCAGTGGGGACGGTCGCCACGCACAAGCATCCGATACAGGCGGCGATGCTGGCTGTGATCGTAATCGAAACCGGCTTTATGCAATGAGGCGCGGTCGTCGATGATCAGCAGGTCGCCCTTTTCATACTCGTGCGCATAGCAAAATTGTGGCCGCGTGATTTTATCGGTCAGGTCCTGCAAAAAATCCTGAGTTTCTTCGGGTGACATGCCCGTGACCGTCTCGGTCTTGCCCTTATGAAACCACACGGCCTTGGTGCCGGTCTCCGGATGGGTGCGGACCAAGGGATGCACCGTCGGCGGTTTCTTCGCCTCCATCTGGGCTTTCACGACATCCGGATTGCCTGTTTTCATCCGCGCGCTACTGATCAGCGTATTCTCAGTTTTCGCGCCGGCGATCTTCAGTTTCACGTCGTCCGGGAGCGCTTCGTAGGCCGCGCGCGCGTTGCAAACCGATGTCGCGCCCCCCTTATCCGGCACGGCTACCGCATAAAGCATGGTGAACGCGGGCGGCAATTCCTGATTGGTGTGGTCGGTGTGCCACGTGGCGTTGGCGCCAACTTTCGCGACCTGACCCTTGCTGTCTTTGTGACGGTTGTCGAGCACGCTGATCAACGGAAATCCGTCAACCAGATAACGCCGGTTCTGGTCCTCCATCAACTCGCCGAACATTTCTCCAGCGGCTTGCACCTGGCCTGGGCTGAGATGCTCTTGCCCACGAATCACAAGGACCACATTTTCGACAACAGCGTCGTAGAGCTTCTTCCGCGTCGCGTCGTCGATGGGTTGCGCGAGGTCGATGCCGGTCACAATGGCGCCGATGTGCTCCTTAACCTTCGCAATCTCCATAGACTGTGTTTGTATCCTTGATGCGGCAGCGCTCATGATCTGGTTCCTCCTGTCTTGACCCGCGGATCGCGGCGGGTGCGGGTGGCATTTCCGGAAAACGCTCTCGCCGCCAGGATCGGCCGAATGTTCGCATCTATCAAGAGATCGCCGATAACCATGTCGCGTCTGGCAATCCCCGAGTCGTCAGATAGTCGCGCCCGCCGAGCCGTCCAGCCCAGGCGAATGTCCGCTTTCGGGGAGTTCTTCCGGGTTCAAGAGCGGCGCGGTTGGGTCGAAAGCGGCGGTTGGGGCTGTCATTCACCGCCGCAACCTCGCATTGGCGTGACACTCTGGCCGGCCCACGAACCCGTTCCTGAGCCGACATGATAGTCGAGCGACACACAACGGATGCGTCATTCCGCATGCACCAAATTGGAATGGCCGACGTCAGATCGGTATCAGTGGCCGAGTTGCGTCGGAATACGCATGGCGGTGCGGCACGACGCCCTTCTCGCCCGTCGATACCCGCAAGATGTGTCCGGGCATTCGTGCCGTCACTCAATGATGTATCGGCGTCACGGCAGCTGGATGGACGCGACCTTGAGCACCCGGGTGTCTCCGAGCGAAAAACGTTCCGGTTTGCCATCCGCCGTAACCAGGATCGAGACAAGATCGCCCGCCTGCCGGGTAAGGTCACCAACAGCGACGATGCGGTCGTCTTTGATCACCACCACAAGATCGCCGTCACGTGGTGGCTGGCTTGGGTGAACGAATACCATGTCCCCAGGGTTCAGACGCCCATGTTTCCGGCTGACCCAGACAGCGAACGAGCCGGGGGCGGCGTCCAGTGATCTGGGGCGCGGCGTCCAGCTCACCGCCGCCGAGGCCAGAGTCGCTCCGGCCTCGGTAAAAACCGGGAGGTCTCGTTCTTTGGTCGCCGGCGTGGCCGGGGGAGACATCACGGCAGCCCGGGTCGCCGGCGATAACCGCCGCTGTTGACCTGGAGGCGTTCCTCGAAGCTCGTCTTCGGATACCCCCAGGGTTCGGGCGAGCGTTTCCCGAACATCCTCGGGAAGGCGCTTTGGCGTCCCACGGAACACAAACTGATGCACGTAGGTCTCATTGCGTTGCACCGCGCGGCTCAGGTCGGCGTAGGTCAGGCCCAGCGCTGCCGCCCTGGTGACGATCTGGGATCGCACCGGATCCCCGTCCGGGAAGATCGCGCCCCCAGATTTGCCGGAAAGGTGAGTCTGGGAGAGCATTGAAGACACCGATGTGTTAATTGCACAATATACGTGTATCAGTATGGGTCGGAAGTGTCATCGAAAATCGCAACCACCCGGTCAAACGAATGATTGTCCGCGCGCGGGTTTTGCCTGCTCCGGGGGGAATCGGACCTGCTCCCTGGCGCGGGCACACCCGCGGCGCGATGTCCCAGGCGAACGCTTTTATCGCGTGGCGGCCGCCGCGCATCGGGAATGGCGATCCAACCCACAATTGGCCGGTGAAATCTGTTTCGAAACCCCTGCTGCCCGAGGTCGTGACGGCTCAATCGTGGCATGGAAATCACCGATGCTCCGAAGCCCGCGAAGGTTCCGCGACCGAACAGGTCTGGCATGCCATCGACGACCGGCCGGTCGGCGGTGGGTCTTCCTTCAAAGTCGAGGCAACTGCTGGCGCTCGTGCGCCTGGCCGAGGAATTGGGCCGCCTCGCCGCCGCTGAATATTTCCATACGGTGTGATGTTCGGCCCAACCAACAGGCCAATTGACTGGACGAATCGCACAGATACCTGCAAGATTACCATGCGATACATGGACACAGAATCGTCGAATAATCCCGGCTTCGCGGGGGGTGCCGATCAGATCAGATAATCTTTCAACCGGCGGCCACCGCCCCGAGGCGGCTTGCGCATGCCTGTCCCCCGGATCAATAGGAATCAACTCGATGGAAGCGTCTCGAGGCCGATGGGTGGGATGGCTCCCGTCATTGGACCGCGCTGCGGCCAGCGGCGTCACGACCCGATTCGGCACCAGCGTTTTTTTGGAAGGGCAGCCCCAATGCGCGCCGTGATTTACGCCCGCTATAGCAGCGAGAACCAGCGCGAGGCGTCCATCGACGACCAGGTTCGGGTCTGTGAGGAGCGAATCGTCCAGAGAGGGGTGGCACCTCGTCCGTGTGTTCCGAGATGCCGCGATCAGTAGCGCCACCACGCACAGGGTTGGCTATCAGGCGCTTCTGGAAGGTGCTCGCCAGGGAGCATTCGATGTCGTCGTGGCCGAGGCGTTGGATCGCGTCTCCCGCGATCAGGAGGATGTCGCGGGGATCTATAAACGTCCGCGGTTCGCCGGGATTCGACTTGTTACGCTCGCCGAAGGCGAGGTGAACGAGTTGCACGTCGGCCTCAAAGGCACGATGAACGCTTTGTTTTTGCGAGACCTCGCCGCCAAGACTCATCGAGGCTTACGTGGCCGGGCTGAATCCGGTCATAGCGGAGGCGGCAACGCGTACGGCTATCGCGTGGTTCGTCGTCTGGGCGCCGATGGTCAATCGATCACCGGCGAACGACAAATTGATGTGGCGGAGGCCGCGGTCGTGACGCGGATTTTTCGGTCCTACGCGACCGGCGATTCGCCGAAGCGCATTGCCCTGGCGCTGAACGCGGATGGCGTTACCCGACCGCGAGGCGGCGCCTGGAGCAGTAGCACGCTGAACGGTAATCGCGTTCGCGGTACCGGCGTTCTCAACAACGAACTCTATATATTGGCCGATTGCGCTGGAACCGGCTCACCTATTCGAAGGACCCGGAAACCGGCCGGCGGCGCTCGCGCGAACGGCCACAGGATGAGCACGTCGTGACCGAGGTTCCTGAGTTACGCATCATCGACCAGGATCTCTGGGATGCCGTCCGCCGAAGGCAGGGCGATTTGGACAGCCGCCAACCCGATGGCGCCACCAGCGGCCAGCCCGCGCCCTTTTGGTCGAAGCAACGGCCCCGTTATCTGTTTTCAGGGCTGATGCGCTGTGGCGTTTGCGGTGGCGGGTTCTCGAAGATCAGCGCGGTTCATTTCGGGTGCTCAACGGCGCGGAACAAGGGACCGACCGTTTGCGCCAACCGCCGTACGATCCGACGGGACGAACTGGAGAATTCGGTTCTGGACGGCCTGCGGGAGCGGTTGATGGATCCAGCTCTCTACAAGATTTTCGCCGATGCCTTTACCTCGGAGTGGAACCGGCTTCAGGGCAACACCGCCGTCGAGCAGGACGCCAGAGCAGGTGAGCTGCAACGGGTTCGGCATCAGATCGAACGTCTGGTGGGCGCGATCGCGGAAGGCACGACCGCCGCGGCGGTCAATGGCCGCCTTGCCGCTCTGGAAGAACGTCGCCTCGCACTGGAAGCCGAAGCGGTCACGGCGGCGGCGCCCGCGCCGCGCCTGCA
>PLSZ01000153.1 GCA_003164305.1 Acetobacteraceae bacterium | reverse complement strand
TGGCTTAATTGACGACACGCCCTAACATGGTCATTTTGAGATAATGCGGTGCCCCCGATTCCCGCCCCCTCAGGCGACGCCCAAAGACGGACCGAACCGCCAGAGTTCAGGTGTCGAGAGCGAGAACATGCCAATTCTTGACATTAACCCGGCGCCCAACAATAAACGAAGCGGGAGTCCAGCGCCTCTCCCGTCATCCCCGGGCCTGAACCGGGGGTCACTATCCAAGCCCTCGCGCGGCGATTGATCCCCGGGCCAGGCCCGTGGATGACGATCGGGGGGAGGCTCAACTGAAGCGGTGATCGTTGAGCGTCGCCGAAGGGACTCTCCGGCCCTGAGCAATGGAGCCAACCATGTCCATCACCTCGTCCACCTGGGATCCGGCGCAGTATCTCAAATTCTCCAATGAGCGCGTGCGCCCGGCCTTCGACCTACTGGCCCAGGTGCCGCTTGAGAGCGCGGGACACGTGGTGGATCTGGGGTGCGGCACCGGCAACATGACCGGCATCCTGAAGCAGCGCTTTCCCGGGGCGGACGTGCTCGGGGTCGATGGCGCCGAAACGATGCTGGAGAAGGCGCGCGCCGCCAACCCATCCTGCCGGTTCGAACAGGGCGATTTTTCGACATGGTCGCCCGCCGCTCCGCCGGACCTGATCTTTTCCAACGCCGCTTTGCACTGGGTCACCCACCACGAAAAGCTGTTCCCTCGCCTGCTGTCCTTACTCGCGCCCAACGGCGTGTTGGCGGTGCAGATGCCTTCCATGCACGACGCGCCACTCCGCGCGCTACAGAACGAGGTCGCCAGAAAAGGCCCCTGGTCGCGCTTCCTGGACGACGCCGGTTACGCGCGCGGCCTGCCGCCGGTTGAGACTTACTATGATGTCATCCGCCCATGCGTGGCATCGCTCGATATCTGGACGACCACCTATCTGCACGTGCTGACCGGCGAGGACGCGGTGACGGAATGGGCCGCCGGCAGCAGCCTGCGGCCGTTTCTGGACAAGCTGCCGCCCGATCAGGCGCTCGCCTACCGCGCCGCCTATTCCGACGCCCTGCGGCCGCACTACCCCAGGCGGCCGGACGGCACGACCCTGCTGCCGTTCAAGCGTCTCTTTCTTATCGCACGCATATAAACGCGTTCGGATTCACCGTTCGTTAACCATTGGCCGTTAGCTTTCCGTCAACCAAAAGGTTGAAAAGGAGAGCAAAAAAATGAGCGGCTCCGTGGGCCTGAACGCCCCAAGCTACATGCCGACGCTGTTCGGCTCCGGCTCGCAAGGCAACAGTCTGCTGGCCACGTTATCCAGCTACAGTCGCCAAAGCGCCACAGCGGCCGCTCCGGCCCCCGGGGTCAATGGCGATACCGCGGATCAGGTCGCGCCGGCCGCCGCGTCCCCTCAGGTCCAGCGTGATATCGCGCAGTTCACCCGGGCGGTCGCCACCGCGAAGACGCCGGCGGACCTGCTCGCGAACCCGGTGGCGTTGAAGGTGCTGCTGACCGCGAACGGGCTTGGCGATCAGGCCGGTCACACGTCGCTGGCGACACGAGCCCTGCTGGCGGATGCCTCGCGATCCGATTCGCTGGTCAATCAGTTGCCGGACACGCGCTGGCTCAGCCTGAACAAAGCGTATGCGTTCGCGACCAAGGGACTGACGGTGGTGAGCGATCCGGCGGCGATCGGCAAGATCGCCAACGGGTATGCGGAAGTGCAATGGCGCGACAGCCTGGAACAGACGACGCCGGGCCTGTCGACCGCGCTCGATTTTCAGCGGCGCGCCGCGGCGATCACCAACGTGGATCAGGTATTGGGCGACCCGACGTTTCGCGCCGTTGTCACCACGGTGCTTGGGGCCGCGGCGACTCGCACCAGCCAAAGCAGTCCGCCGGACAGCGCGGCGCAACGGCAGGCGATTTCAACGAGCCTGGACCTGACACGCTTTCAGGACCCGGCGTTCGTGTCGCGTTTCGCGGAACGCTATTTGGCCGCCACGCGTCAGGTCGCGACCCGGACGACCGGTTCAGCAACGCCGAGCCGCACGGCTGAAGCGGCGCGATCGGCGGGTCTCGTCGTTTAGGACCGGCCTGGTGCGAATTCCGCCGGATTTGCACCATCGATCCGGTCATCGGCCAGGAATCCCGCGGACATCGAGCCGTTCCGTTGCGCTATCTCAATTATCATACCCAGAGACATGTTGAGGGACCGTAGACGCGTTCCATTTTTCCTTATAAAAGGCTTTTCGGTCAGCCGAGCGCCTGCCAAGGCGCGGAACACCGAAGGCTGGCACGTCGAGCTTCAAGACGGAATGATACGGATGGGGGACGGGGCGATGTGTTCGCGAGAACGTCATTTTATTGTCTGGCGAGGCACGCCGTCGGGAATCCCGGCACGGCGAGACAAACTCTCCTCATCTCTGACCAACAACATTCACGCCCGGCCGGCCGGACGTCCGACGGAAACGATCTAAATACAGGCACGACCGCGCGCTAAATTTGGGGGAGAATCAACATGGCCAGCAAAACGATTACCACCGGTTCGCACAGCGTCGCTTACACGTTCACCCCCAACAGCTATACGGTCACCAATCTCGGCTCGATCAATGTCGCCGGCGCCACCGCGGTCAGTTTCACTGGCAGCGCCGGTACGTTCATCAACGTGGGCGGTGTCACCGGCGCCAGCTACGCGCTGCTGTTCGCCGCAGGTTCGGCCAACCGCGTGGTGTTCGATCCCGGCGCGACGTTCGGCGGNNGCACCGGGACGCTCAGCGGGCTCGGCACCCAGTTCATCGACTTCGCGTCGGTGAAGGTCGATCTCAACGCGAAATGGGCGCTCAGCGGCACCAACACGGTAACCGGTGCGAACTCCACGCTGACCAACAGCGGCACACTGACCGGCACGGGGATCACGCTCGCCTCCGGCGCCACGTTCTACCAAGGCACGCCGAAGGCCTCGATCACCAACCTGACCAGCAACGCGGTTTATGGCGGCGGCTCGGTCGCCTCCGCGGTCAACAATTANNGCACAATCACGGGTTCCAGCACCGCGGGGTCGGGTGTCTATCTGAAGGCCGGCGGCGCGGTTTACAATCATTCGTCGGGCAGCGGCACGTCGGGAAATATCGTCGGCCTGACCGCGATCGGCGCCGACGGCGTGTTGACCGTGACGAACGCCGGCACCGTATCAGGCGCCACCGGGATCAATCTGATCGCCGGCGGCACGGTGACCAACCGGCAAGGCGGCACCGTGACCGCGACCGGCAACGCGATCCAGGCCAGTCAGTCCATCGCGGTTTATAATTCCGGCGTGATCCGGGGGGCGACGAACGTCGATGTCAGCGGCGTCTTTTCCTCCAACGGCGGCACCGTCACCAACAGTTCCGGCGGCACGATCGTCGCGGCGTACGGCGTCGTCCTGCGCGGCGCGATCGGGACCGTCGTCAACTATGGGATCATCACGGCCTCCAACACGTCGGCGCTTCCCAAAGCCACCGGCGTCGGCCTCGGCCATGGCGGCACGGTGACGAACGAGGCCACCGGCCTCATTGGCGGCTACAGCGGGGTGTCGATCAGCGGCGGCGCGGGCACGGTGATCAACGCCGGCAACATTTCCGGCATCACCACGTCCAGCAACCATTTCGCCGTCACGATGGCCTCCGGATTCGCCAACCGGGTGGTGGTCGATCCCGGCGGGTCGTTCACTGGCACCGTCGATGGCGGCAAGCCGAATGGGACGACAATCAGCACCCTGGAACTCGCGTCCGGCGCCAGCACCGGCACGCTGAGCGGACTGGGCAGCCAGTTCATCGACTTCGGCCTGGTCCAGGTCGATACCGCCGCGACGTGGTCGTTCGGAAGCAACAACACGATCGCTCAGAAGGTGACCCTGACGAACGCGGGCACCCTGACCGGAACGACGCTGCCGGGAACCGCGCCCACGGGCGGCACCGGAGCCCAGGCGGTCGCGGTCGCCGATCTCGGTAGCGCGATTAACACCGGCGTCATCACCGGTGGTGCCGGGGGCGCGGGGAGCGTTGGGACCTCGGGCGTGCTCAACTCTTCGCTCCCGAGCAGTGGCGGTAACGGAGGATCGGGCGGCGCCGCGGTGAGCGACCTCGGCGGGAGCGTGACAAACAGCGGGTCGCTGACCGGCGGTGTCGGTGGCACCGGCGGCCTGGGCGGAACCGGGGTCGAGGAAACGGCCGGCACCGGCGGCGCCGGCGGCGCGGGTGGCGCGGGAGTTTACGTGGTGCCCAACGGCTCGCTGAGCAATACCGCCGTGATCACCGGCGGCATCGGCGGACAAGGCGGCACCGGAGGGACCGGGTCCGCCGCCGGGGGCGGCGCGGGCGGCGCNNGGCGCGGGTGGCGCGGGCGTGTCCGGCGCCTCTTACGCCGTGATCTCCAATTCCGGCGTGATCTCAGGCAGCGCGGGTGGGGCCGGTGGCTCCGGAGGAGGCGGCATCAGCACGGGTGCTTCCGGGGCCGGGGGCGCCGGTGGCGTCGGTATTTCGCTCTCCGGCGGTGGCAAGATCACCAATCAGGCGGGCGGCACGATCGCCGGCTCCGGCGGCGCCGACTCGGTCCTGTTCGGTAGCGGTGGAAATGCTGCGCGGGTTGTGGTCGATCCCGGCGCGGTGTTCACCGGCACGGTGGACGGCGGCAATACCACCGGCACATATATCAGCACGCTGGAACTCGCCTCCGCCGCCGGCGCCGGCACTCTCACCGGTGGCCTGGGCGTCAAATACATCGACTTCAGTCACGCGGTGGTCGACAGCGGCGCGCAATGGTCGCTGACCGCCAATGGCACACTGAATCAGATCGTCCTGACCGTGTCAGGCACCTTGACCAATCGCGCGAACCTGACCGACACGAACGCGGCCACCGGCTTCGGCGTCACCCTCGCCGGCGGCGGTACGCTGATCAACCACGGGAACATCACGTCAACCAACGATAACGCCGTCAGCGGCCGCACCGGGACCATCTGGGTGGCGAACTACGGCCAATTGACCGCCGCCAGCACGGGGGCGAGCGGCATCTACATGGGCGTCGGCGGCTTCCTGACGAACGGGTCGGGCGGTCAGATCACCGGCCAGTATGGCGTGAAAGGCGGAGGCAGCGCCGGTGGCTTCGCCCCGATCACGGTGGTCAACAACTTCAACATTTCAACCGATGGCGCGACCACCGGTATGGCGCTCTACCTTCAGGGCGGCGGCGCGGTCACCAACCAGACCCAAGGCAACATCAAGGTCCAGGCCGCCGCCGGCGAGGACGCGATCCGGTTCGGCACCCACGCCGCCGGCACCGTCGTCAACAGCGGTCAGATCCAGGCCAGCAACAAGACCTCCGGCGCCGGCGTGAACCTGATGGCGGGCGGCATCGTCACCAACCAAAAAAATGGCAACATCAGCGGCTTCTACGGTGTGAAGGCCACGGGCGGCGCCACGACAGTGGTGAATTACGGGCAAATCAAGGCGTCGTCGCTCTCGGGCTACGCGATCTCGCTCGCGGCTGGTTTCGCCAACCGCGTGGTGCTGCATCCTGGCATCAGCGATGGCGGAACGGTCAGCGGCGGCAACGCGATCGGGTCCGCGACGATCAGCACGCTGGAGCTGGCGCTGAATTCCCCGTCGTCGCTTGGCTCCCTCAACACGCTGTCCAACTATGTCGATTTCGCCCAGATCGTCGTGGACGCGGGCGCGCGCTGGCAGATCGGCCTGACCAATACCGTGACCTACGGCGTCAGCGTCGTCGACAGCGGCTCCCTGATCACCAACGGAACGTTGACCATCGGCGGTGGCGCCTCGGGCGGCAATAACACCACCGCCGGCTCCGCGGGCACGGCCGGGCAGCAAGGCGGGGTACCGATCTCGGTCACCTCGACCGGCAGCCTCAGGAATACATTGATCATCACCGGTGGCGCGGGTGGCGCGGGTGGCGCGGGCGTGACCGGTGCGTCCAACAGCTTTGAGATCGGCGGCAAGGGCGGCGCGGGCGGCCTCGGCCGGGCGGC
>PLSZ01000055.1 GCA_003164305.1 Acetobacteraceae bacterium | reverse complement strand
TGTTGGTTTCGTTGAACCACATCCGATCGACGACAATCACTGGCCCGGCCGAGGCACCGCCAGCCTGCGTCGCGCCCCATAAAGCGACCGGTCCCTGGGCATACGCCTGCATGATCCGCGCCTGGTTCGAGTCGGTGCCATCGACCAGGACCTGGAGTTCCGCCCCATCGGAGTGCAGGCGCCGCGTGAAATCGGACGGGATCAGCAAGGCTCCGTCCACCTTCCGGTCCATCACCAGCGCTGTCGCCTGGGCAATCGAGGGCACCGCCGTCACGGCGAAATATGGCGAAAGCCGGAACGCCCCGACGAGGCCGGCGCTGTCGGAGGAGGCGTCCTGATCGACCACGGCGACGTTCATCCGAGTGACGTCGAGCGAGAGGCCATACCCGAACAGCAGAATCATGATCATCGGAAACACGATACCGATCGCGACGCTGCTCGGATCGCGCATGATCTGCCGCGTTTCCTTAATCGTCAGCGCACGAATACGCCGCCATTTCGCCAGCCACCCGGTCATACAAGCGCTCCTTCGTGCTGCTTGCCGCGGGCCTGCTGAACAATGGCGACGAAGGCGTCCTCGATCGTCGCCGATTCGCCGGAGGCATGGGCGCGAAGCTCCGCGGGGGTGCCTTGCGCCAGCAACCTGCCACTGTCGAGGATCGCGGCCCGATCGCAATACTCGGCCTCGGGCATGAAATGAGTGGTCACGATCACCGTCACCCCGGTGGCGGCGAGCGCCGTNNTGCAGCAGGGCGGCGGCCATCGCCAGACGTTGCTTGAACCCACCCGGCAGTTGCGCGCTCGGCAGTTGGACGAAGGGTTCGAGTTTGAACTCGCTCAAAGCCCAGGCGATCCGCTCGCGCTTTTTGTCGCCGCCAAGTCCGTAGGCACGCGCGAAGAAATCCAGATTCTCGCCAACGGTCAGTTGTCCATAAAGCGAGAATTTTTGCGCCACGTAACCTAAATGTTGGCGGGCCGAGGCACTATGCTGACGCACATCGGTCGCCGCGATCTTCAAAGTGCCCTCCGATGCCGGCAATAGCCCACAGAGCATGCGAAACGTGGTGGTTTTGCCGGCTCCGTTCGGGCCGAGCAGACCAAAGATTTCGCCGCGTTTGACGCTGAAACTCACATGATCGACCGCCAGAAATTTGCCGAAGCGCCGGCACAGGTCCCGCACCTCCACCACGATGTCACCGTGGGCCCCGGCAACCGCCGATTCTTCCGGCTGGCGCGTCGTCGCGCCGGTTTGCTTTGCACCGGAAGCCTGTCGCAGCAGTATCATAAACCCATCTTCGAACCGTTCCGGCGTCGGTTTGATCGCCACGCCGGCGACCGTCCCCGGCTCGGATCCAGCGGATTGAGTGACCAGCCGTACCTGGCCGCTTTCCGGCACCGCGTCGATGATCGTGGCTTCGTTCAGCAACCGGGCCTGGAAATCCCGCGGTTTCGTTCCGTCCGGAGGCTGCGCGAGAAAGGCGCGGCCGTGTGCCAGCCGGGAGACCTCTTCCGGAGGCCCTTCCGCCAGAGTTTTTCCCTCATTGAGCACCAGCACGCGTTCGCAGGCCGCCGCCTCGTCAAGATAACTGGTGCTGAGCAGGACCGTCATACCCTCTTTGATCAGCTTATGGATGATCTCCCACAGTTCGCGGCGCGACAGCGGATCGACCCCGACGGTCGGCTCGTCCAACAGCAGCAATTCGGGGGAGCGGACGAGCGTGCAGGCCAGGCCGAGCTTTTGTTTCATGCCGCCGGAAAGCTGTCCGGCAAGCCGCGCTTTGAATGGATCCAGGCCGGTCATTTCCATCAGGCGGGGATACTGAGTCCGCTTGTCCTCGGCGGTGATCCCGTGCAAGTCGGCATAGAGATTCAGATTTTCCTGGACCGTCAGATCGTCATAGAGCCCGAACTGTTGCGGCATGTACGAAATGCGCGACTGGATCGCTTGCGGGTCCCTGGCGGCGTCGATCCCCAGCACGCTGACAATGCCGCCATCGGCCTTCATCAACCCGGCAAGCAGGCGTAGCAGCGTTGTCTTGCCGGCGCCGTCCGGCCCGGCCAACGCGGCGAGGCCTCCCTTGCCGACAGAGAACGAAATGTTGTCGAGCGCGCGCACCGTTTCACCGGTCTCACGGCGAAACGATTTGCGAACGCCCTTCAGTTGCAACGCGGGAGACTCCGCTGGCGCGGTCACGGCGACGACACCTGCTTCGTCACCCGTTCCGATATCATCGTCTCCCAACCGCCGCCCAACGCCTTGTAGAGAGCGACGAGATCGACCGAGATCGCCTGATCGCTCACCGCCAGTTGATCGTCGGATTGATAGAGCGACCGCCGCGCGTCGAGCACGTCGAGAAAATTGACGCGCCCTTTGCTGTACAGCGCGTCGGCCATCGCCAGAGAGCGCCGGTTTTGCTCGACCACGACAACCAGCGCGGTGTGGCGGTTCTGCTCCCGGGCGTAGGCCACGACGGCGTTCTCCGCTTCTTGCAACGAGGTCAGCGTGACTTTCTCGTAGGTCGCCAGAGCCGCCTCCTGCATCGCGGTTTGCGCCCGCACTTCCGCGCGGACCCGGCCGAAATCGAGAATTCGCCATTGCACGCTCGGACCGACCGACCAGAACAAGCTGCCGGGTACGAACCACTTGCTGGCGCTGACGGTTTCCGCTCCAACGTCTCCGGTGAGCGAAAGTTTGGGGAACCATTCCGCTTCCGCGACACCGATGCGGGCCGTCTCGGCCACCAGTTGCCGCTCGGCCTGCCGCACGTCCGGGCGGCGACGGAGCAGATCGGAGGGCAGCCCGATCGGAATTTCCGGCGGCACCGGTGGCACCGGGGAAACCGGCGAAAGCTCGGCCACCAGTTCGCCCGGTTGCTGACCGAGCAGGACCGCTATCGCATACATGGATTTCCGCACGGCGGTCTCAAGCGGGGGAATCGCCGCCTGCGTACTGGCCAGCAAGGCAACCGCCCGCGTGAGGTCGAGTTCGTTCGCGACCCCACCTTGAAAGCGCGCGCGGGTCAGCTCCACCGCTTCCTCCTGGAGCTTTCGGTCGCGCACCGCGATCTCCAAACGGCGCTGACCGCCGCGCAATTCGACGTAATTCCGCGCCACCTCGGCCAGCAGGGTCAGCATCACATCGTTGCGTGCCTCGATCGCGCCTTGCCATTCCGCTGTGGCCGCTTCCAGCGCGCGACGCTTGCCGCCGAACAGGTCGATTTCCCAGGACGCGTCGAACCCGGCATTGTAGACGTTGTACTCGAACGGAAAATTCGCCGGGAGCGGCAGAGCTCCAATAAGCGGCTGGTTGCTGCTCTGTAACTGTCTGGCGTATGAACCGGTGGCATCGATCGTGGGTGCGAAATCCGCCACACTCATGCCGCGCACCGCCCGCGCCTGGCGCAGCCGGGCTTCGGATACACGTAAATCCAAATTCGTTTTTACCGCCCGTTGAATGAGAGAATTCAGTTCAGCATCGTTGAACGAGGTCCACCAGGACGAAGTCTCCGCCGCGCTGTCCGTCAGCCCGTTGGGCACCGGCGAACTCCAGGCGGCCGGAGCGCGGCCGGCGGACTGCTGATAGTTCGGGCCGACGGTGCAGCCGGCCACGGCCACCACCGCCATCCCTGTGATGAGTTTCGTCCACATTGCTATGGCTTGGCCTGGGGCTCACCCTGGGCGTCCGCCGGCTCTAATTCGAGTGATACGGTCGCCGGCATGCCCAGACGCATGTCGTCCCGGGGGTCCCGCACGAAAACGCGAATTTCATAAACCAGGCTGGAACGCAGCTCCACGGTCTGAACCGCTTTGGGCGTGAATTCAGCAACAGGGGAAATGAAACCGATCCAGCCCGAGAAGGTTCGGCCGGGAAAACCGTCCGCGCTGATGGAGACTTTCGTCCCCGGGTGAACCCGCCCCAGATCGGTCTCGGAGACATAGGCCCTTATCCATTTTGGATCGGTGATGGCCAGATTGAAAATCGGCCGTTGCGGGGACGCCATCTCGCCAGGCTCCAAAAGCCTGGAACGCACCTCGGCATCGGTCGGGGAAATCAGGTCCGCATCGGTCAGTTTCAGGTGCAGCAGGTCAAGTTGGGACTGATCGGCGCGCAGTTGCGCCTCGCCTTGGGCAATATCCTCCTGCCTTGGGCCGATCACGGCAAGATCGAGGGATTTTTCCGCCACCGTGACCCGCGCCCGCGCCACGCCCAGGGCGGCTTTGGCACCGTCGAGGTCTTGCTGGCTGATGGCCCGTCCCGCTGTCAGACCCCCCAGGGACGACAACCGCCGCCAGGTTTGATCGGCGTTGACCAGGTCCGCTTTCGCCGAAACCACATTGGCCTGGGCCTGAGCGACTTCCTCAGGACGGCTGCCGGCATGCAGCTTTCGCACCATCGCCTGCTGACCCTGCATCATCGCTTCGGCGGTCGCCGCCTGCGTTTTCAGCCGGCTGATGTCCAGGTGGGCCAGAACCTGTCCGCGGGTAACCCGGTCACCTTCCTGAACCAGCACCTCAGCGACCCGCTCGCTGTTGTTGAAGGCGAGTTCGACCTGACGCAGATCGACATTGCCATAAAGCATCAATCGGTTCGGGTCGGTTTTCGGCTGCTCCCAATACCGCGCCAGTCCGTAGCCAATCGCGAGAACCGCCAAAATGACGAGGCCCGCGACCAATGCTTTTTTCTTCCCGGACCAACCGGTCCGCGCGGGTGGAGGCGGCGGCCCAGGCGGAGCCGCCTCGGCGGGCAGCGCCTTCTGGGCGGGAGGTGCCGGTTGGACCGGCGCGACGTTCGACGTCTCTTGCGTGCCGTCCGAGGCCTGTTGTTCCACGGGCGGCGCGTCAACTTTCATGTCCATGGAGAATTCGGGACCTCAACCGGCGGCGCGCAAGATGAAGGCATGCGGTGCGCGTGCCTTCATGGTAACCGGTCACCGGGGTGGCGAGCAGCCTCGGAAACTACTCAGAGCGTTTCATCGAGGCTGCTCATCTTGCTGACGCGCTCCTCACGCGCTTCGCGGGCGAACCGGGAACGCCGATTTGATGTCCGTTTGGTTCGAGAATTGCCATTTGACACCGCGGACCTGAATGTCCTGTCCGAGGCACAAATCATCCGGAGCCGTCAATTCGGTATCGTCCAATCTCGGCCATTCGCGCCATCTGGACGTCGCCGTGCTACCCTGCGGCGACCCACCTTGCCGTGCCGTGTGACGACGTTATCAAGGCGAGATTCGCACCCGCGCGCCGCTCACGCTTTGGCGCAATCAAGGATCCCTGAAGGATGGCAGATTACGATCTGGTGATTGAAGGCGGCACGGTGGTGACGCCGTCCGACATGTTCCGCGCCGACGTCGCCATCGCGCACGGCCAAATTCAGGCCCTCGGCCTGGGCCTTAAAGGCGCCCGCACCCTGGACGCGCGCGGCAAACTGGTCATGCCCGGCGGCGTCGATACCCATTGCCATATCGAGCAATTGCGCGAAGACGGCACCACCGATGAGGAAACCTTCGTCACCGGCAGCACCTCCGCTCTGGCCGGCGGCACCACCAGCGTCATCACGTTCTCGACCCAGTTCAAGGGCCAGGGGATCAGCGCGCCGCTGGCGGAGTATCGGCGGCTCGCGGCGAAATCGATGGTCGATTACAGCTTCCACCAGATCATCACCGACGCCTCCGACGACGTGATCTTTCGGGAGGTGCCCGATGTCGTGGCATCCGGCATCCGCAGCCTGAAAGTGTTCCTGACCTACGATCCGTTGCATCTGGACGATCGCCAGTTCCTGCGCGTGCTGGCGGCCGCGCGGCGCACCGGGGCGCTGGTGACGGTGCATTGCGAGAACTACGAGGCGATCCGCTGGCGCATCGCGGCTTTACTCGCCGACGGGCGCACCGGGCCGAAATACCACGCCTGGTCGCGGCCTTCGATGGTGGAACGGGAGGCCGCGCACCGCGCGATCGCTCTGGCGGAAATGGTCGATCAGCCGATCCAGATCTTCCATGTCTCGTGCCCGGAAGTGGCGGAGGAGATCGAGCGGGCGCAGCGGCGCGGCGTGAAGGTGTGGGGGGAGACCTGCCCGCAGTATTTCGTGCTGTCCGCCGCGCACATGGACCGGCCGGGGTTCGAGGGCGCCAAATTCATGTGCAGCCCGGCGCCCCGGAATGAAGCGGCGAGCGAAGGGCTGTGGGATGATGTCCGCCGCGGCACGCTGGACGTGATTTCGTCCGATCACAGCGGTTATGGCTACGACTCGCCACGCGGCAAGCGCGCGCATGGCGACAACGCGCCGTTCAACGACATTCCCAACGGCGTGCCGGGTCTGGGGTCGCGGCTGCCGATCGTGTTCAGCGAGGGTGTCTCGAAGGGCCGCATCGATGCCTGCGAATTCGTGCGTCTGACCGCGAGCAATCCAGCCCGGTTGTTTGGGCTGTATCCGCGCAAGGGAACGATCGCGCCTGGCGCGGACGCCGATCTGGTGGTGTGGGACGCGGACAAGCGTGTGACCATCACCAACGACCTGTTGCAGCACGTCATCGACTACACCCCCTATGAAGGTCTGGAGGTCACCGGCTGGCCGGTCGCAACGGTCCGACGCGGCGAGATCGTGATGCGTGACGGGAAGGTCCAGGCTGAGCCGGGCAGCGGCCAGTTCCTGGCGCGAGAGCCTTATGCGATGATCCGTCCGACAGGGCGCCTGCCGGATGGTTTCGACGCCAGCGCGTTCCTGGTGTGAGACCCTCCGGCGATCGCCGCGCCAAATGGCCGCGTCAGGCCGCGCGATGGCCTGGAATGAAGTTTCAGGCACGGAATGGAACGGCCGGATCAACCGACCCGTCATTGCCGCTACCGGTCCTTGCCGTTCAGAAAGTCCAGTTGCCAGGACATCTCCTCCACCGACAACGGAAAACTGTTGCCAGGCCCAGGTTTGAGGACGGTACCGGGCGCCAGGCGGGCGAGCAGGATTTGCATCGCGTAGCCGGTTTTCATTGAGTAGCCCGCTTTCCACACCAGGCTGACCAGCGCTTTGGCGCTGCGCAGCGTCGCCGCGCGGCGAACCGCCAGCAACGGCACGCCCGCCGCGAGCGCGAGCATCGTGGCGGCTTTTCGCGCGTCACCGTCGCGCGCCGCGTCGAGGACATCCGCTTCCGTCGGTTTCGCCGGCGGGACAACCGGAGCCGGCTCGAGGCCAACGGGATCCGTGGCCTCGTCGGACAGATCGGCCACCGGACGGGACCCTGATCGCAGCCGCGCCGAGACACGCGCGCGTAGGTCAGCGGTCAGCGCGGGATCGAGGTCGCCGCGAGCCGCCAGTACCTCCAGCAGATGATCGGCTACGATCCGCGACAAAGCGTGGGCGGACCGATCCGATAACGCCGGTCGCCGAACCAGCGGCGGGTGCCAGGCAGGATGGGCCTCCGACCGGTCCACCAGTGCGTCCAACGTCGCTTCCCTGATCTGCGCGGAGCCGTTCATCAGCAGCGCCAGCACCACGTCCTCGGTGCCGCCCGCCGCGATCGCGTCGCTGACGGCGGCGTCGATGTCCCGTCGTCGCGCCACCGCGAGCCGCGTGCCGGACGATGGCGCGGCCGCCACCAGCGCGACCAGATCGTCCGAGGTCAACAGCGGCGAGAGCCGGATCACCGGCTCGCACACCAAAACCGCGGTATCGTGCGCGAGACGAAGGATCAACTCCTTTGGCGCGTCTGGCAGGTCCTTGATCACGTCAGCGATGGCGGCGCGCACCCGGATGGTCTCATCGTCGGCCAGTGCGTTCAGCGCATCGAGCGTTTGCCGCCTGAGCCGGGTCAGCGCGCCAGCCGACAGCGCCGGGGCGAGCGCGCCGAGTTTGCGGGCGAGTAACGCCCGGACACGCTCATCGGCATCCCTGGCCAGCGTGACATTGGTCTCCGCCGGCGTGGCGGGGTTCATCGCCAGGGCCGCTCGTACCGTCACCGATCCGTCCGCCGCCAAAGCGCGCAATACCTCCGGCGTGGTGTCCGGCCTGGCGCCGAGGCGAACGCGGGTTGCCTCATCGGACGCCATCGGAAGGACGCCTCCGCAACGAAACGCGCCAATGGCCGCGACCGCCGCGCTTGACCTCGTACATCGCCCGGTCGGCGCGCCGCATCAGGCTGTCGAGTGCCTCGCCCTCCCCCGGCGCGCGGCTGGCGATGCCGATCGACAGGCTGACGCGGGGGCCGTCGGGGCCGGTGATATCGGCCAGTTCGCGCGGCACTTCGTCGCGCAGGAACTCGGCCCGTTCCGCCGCCGTCATGTGATCGGCGCCGTTCAGCCATATCGCGAACTCGTCGCCGCCGAGGCGGGCGATCAGATCGGTGGGCCGGAATGTCCTGCGCAGCAGGGCGGCGGTGCAACGCAGCACCTCGTCACCGGCTTCATGGCCCAAACGGTCGTTCACCGGCTTGAAATTGTCGAGGTCGGCGAACATCAACGTCGCGGGCTGGTTCTCCCGGTCCTGCCGGGCCGCGTGCCGTTCCATTTCCTCCAGGAACGCCCGCCGGTTGAGCAGGCCGGTGAGCGGATCGGTGCGCGCCTGGCGGGTCATTTCCCGTTGGGTGGCCTCATGTTCCAGTACCATGCGGATGATGTTGACGGCCGAGCCGATGAGCTGGCTGTCGTCGTCGTCCCAGCCGCGGGCGGCCGGGGTGCGCCAGGTCACGAGGCCGGCTTTCTGCCCGAAGCGTGTCTGACAGCCGGCGACCAGCACCGGCCGGCCATCGGTGGCTGTGGTCTGCTCCGGGTGCGGGCCACTGAGGCGCAGCGTGCCGCCGGCGGCGTCCAGCACCTGCTCCGCCCCGGTGCCCGAGACATGGGCCAGCAGGGCGGCAGCCTGGTCGGTGGGCGCCAGGATCACCGCCGCGCCCTCGGCGCCCATGGCGTTGGCGATCGCGTTCAGCACGGCGCCCATCATGCGTGGGATCAGGATTTCCTGGCCCATGCACCACAATATGTGATCCAGCACCTCGGCGCGACGCAGCGCGACCGCGACGCCGGCTGCCTGCTTGTCGCACTCGGTCATGTCGATGCCGACGCCGCGGACGCCGGCGATTCGGCCGGTTGGATCCTGGATCGGCGCGGCGCGGAACGTGAGACAGGCGACGCCGCCGTCGCCGCGTTTCAGCCATGCCTGCCGGTGATGGATCCTGGCACTGACCCGGAACGGATCGAACATGGCGTCCGCGCCCTCGGCCAGTAGCATCGAGGCGGGCTGGCCGATCAGCGTCGCGGTGGCCCATCCCAGGGCCGGGTCGGGGGTGATCAGGGCGAAACGGCCCCACTCGTCGGTTTCGAAGGTGAAGTCGGCGGCCAGGTTGACCAGTTCCCGCCAGCGCTGGCGGCTGTCGATCAGGGCGCCTTGCAACACTTCGGAAGGCGTCGCGGCGTGCGGCGGATCGGTGGTGGCGAGGTCGTTCATGCCGCGGCGTCCTGAGGTCGGGATGCCGTATTAGAAGCGAAATGGCCTAACGAAGGATTAACGCCGGGTTGCCGGAGGCGGATTATTCCCCGGTTCACCGCCGCGAGGCCGGAGACCGGGCGCGATGGCGCTCGGTGGACAGGGCGATGCTCAGGATGATGCGCGGGGCTTGCTGGCGCGCCAGGGAGCCACTATGAACGCGTCCGGGCGCTTCCGGCGCTGCTGTAGCTCAGTGGTAGAGCACNNAAGGGAGAGGTCGAGAGTTCGATCCCCTCCAGCAGCACCAGTCGCGCATCCCGGCCACGCCGATTGGGCAGCGGCCAGATAAAGGCGACGCCCGACAATTACCGCGTCAGGTTACCGTCACACCCCTGTCATCCCTGGGCTTGACCCAGGGA
>PLSZ01000146.1 GCA_003164305.1 Acetobacteraceae bacterium | reverse complement strand
GTGCTCTCGCCTTGCTTCTCTGTGTTAAAATACTTTCTCGCGGTGCCTCGCGCGGACAGTCGCGGGATCCGGCGAGGTCCCACCGCCCGACGACGCGTTCCCGGCGTGACGGTCCCGGGCATGTATTCTCCAGGCAATCGTTCGAACGACAAAACGGCCTCGCGCATAAGGCCCAGGAAACGGTGTTTATAAGATGTTCGATCCAGAACTGATCCTTTCCCAGATCGCCAGCGGCCTTGTCCTCGGCGGGCTCTACGTGCTGATCGCGATCGGGTTGTCGATCATCTTCGGCCTGCTCGGCATCGTGAATTTCGCGCACGGCACGTTCTTTACGCTCGGCGCTTATTTCGCGCTGACGCTGTACAACACGTTCGGCTGGCCGGCGGTGATCCTGTCGCCGCTGCTGGTCGGCGGGGTCGGTATGATCGCGGAACGGCTTCTGATCCGGCGCCTCTACGACAAGGAACCGCTGATCAGCCTGATCGTGACCTTCGCTTTGGCGCTGCTGATCGAAGCCTCGGTACGCCTGATCTGGGGCGGTATCGGCCAGCCGTTCAGCCCGCCGCCGTTTCTGTCCGGCTTCCTGATCTGGGGACCGTTGCTGATGACCAACTATCGCCTCGCGGCGTTGGGCATGACGGCGACAGTGCTGGTCGGGCTATGGGCGTTCCTCACCTACACGCCGTTCGGCCGCATCCTGCGGGCCGGTTCGCGCGATCCCGAGATGGTCGGTTTGTTGGGCATCAACCTGCCCCGGGTGCTGACCTGGGTCTTCGGTCTGGGCTGCTGCATTTCCGGGATCGCCGGCGTGCTCGCCGCGCCGTTGTGGACGATCACCCCGGCGATGGCGACCAACGCGATCATGCCGGCCTTCGTGGTCGTCGCGATCGGCGGTCTCGGGTCGTTCCCCGGCGCGGTGATCGCCGGTCTGATGGTCGGCGTGGTGATCGCTCTGACCATCCAGTTCTGGCCCGCCGCCTCCGGCGCGATCATGTATTTGTTCATGGCGCTGATGCTTTTGTTACGTCCGCGCGGCTTGCTGGGTGAGCGGTGGGAGCGCTTCGAATGAGAGCCCTCGCGCACCCCATCCCGCGTGCCTTCGCACACCCCATCCCGTGGATCGTCGGCGTGCTGACGGTGCTGACGGTGATCTGGGAAGCGATCGGCGCGCCGATCAGCCTGATCACCCAGATCGCGATCTATATGCTGTACGGCGCCGGCGTGAACCTGCTGGTCGGCTACACCGGCCTCGTCCCGTTCGGCGCCTCGGTGTTCTTCGGTTGCGCCAGCTATGCCGTGGCGATTCCGATGCGCGGCATTCTCGGCAATGAAATCGAGGCGCTGATTTTCGCGGTGCTGTTCTCCCTGGCGCTGGCGGTCGTGCTGGCGTCGCTGATCCTGCGCCGCCGCGGGTTGTATTTCTCCTTGCTGACACTCGCGTTTTCGCAAATCGCGTTTGAGATCGCGTTCAAGTGGACCGACCTGACCGGCGGCGAGAACGGCCTGCAGCACGTGCCGAGACCGTGGTTCGCCGGCGACCTGCTGTTTCATGTGTTCGTCGTGGCGACCGTCACATTGGGCATGTGGGCGCTGTGGCGGCTGGCGCACGCGCCATTCGGACGCATTCTGCAAGCAGTGCGCGACAACGAGCAACGCACACAGTCGCTTGGCTACAACACGTTCCGCGTCAAGTTCGAGGCGTTCGTTATCATGGGCGGTTTCGTCGGCCTCGCCGGAGGTTTGCTCGCGCTGATGCTGCACGGCGCTTACGCCGACAATCTCGGCTGGCAGCACGCCGGCGACTCGCTGCTGATGACGGTGCTTGGCGGCGTGCATCACTTCCTCGGTCCGCTGTGGGGCGCCATCGCTTTCATTTTGATGGAAGACCGGTTGTCGGCGATCACCGAAAGCTGGTGGCTGATGTTCGCGCCGGTGGTGATCGTGTTCGCGCTGGCCTCGCCCGAGGGCATGCAAGGCATGCTGTTTCGCCTGATGGGCCGCACCGGCTGGACGCTGGTGCGCCGCTTCGTCCCGGCGCGGCCCGCCTCGATCGCGCGTCACGAGGGCGGCGCCGCGGGTCTCGACGCGACCCGGCCGGTGCTGGAAGTCCGTGGCCTGAACAAGCGGTTTGGCTCGCTGATCGTGGCACAGAATATCCATCTGGATGTGCATCCTTACATGCTGCACAGCCTGATCGGGCCGAACGGCGCCGGTAAGACGACGTTCTTCAACATGCTGACCGGGTTGATCAAGCCCGATACCGGTTCGATCAAACTCGACGGCACCGAACTCAGCGGTCTGCCGGTGCATCAGCGTATCAGGCTCGGCCTCAGCCGGTCGTTTCAGATCCTCAGCGTGTTTCCGAATCTGACGACATTCGAGAACGTGCGGATCGCGGTGCAGGCGCGAAGCCCCGAACGGCATCATCTATGGCGCGATGCCTACGCGCTGGAAGACACCAACGCGCGCACCTGGTCGCTGCTGGCGGACGTTGGGCTGGACGAACGCGCGGCGGAACCCTGCGCCAACCTCTCGCACGGCGAAAAGCGGCTGCTGGAAATCGCCATCTCGCTTGCCACCGACGCGAAATTGCTGCTGCTGGACGAACCGCTCGCCGGCCTCGCCGAAGCGGATCGCGAAGTCGTCGGCGCGCTGATCCAACGGCTGGCGAAAACCCACGCCGTGCTGCTGATCGAGCATGACATCGACCGCGTGCTGGCGCTGTCGGACCGCATCACCGTGCTGCATCAGGGCCGCGTGATCGCCGACGGCGCGCCCGCCGACGTCGCGCGCGATCCCGAAGTGATCACCGCGTATCTCGGTGCCTCACGCGAAACCGTGGCCCCCGTGATCGACCGCACCGCCCTGATCGATGGCAAACCATTGCTTGTTGTCGAAGGCGTGCGGGGCGGTTACGGCGGCAGCACGGTGCTCGATGGACTGAGCCTCGTCGTGCATGAAGGCGAGGCGGTGGCGTTGCTCGGCCGCAACGGTGTCGGCAAGACGACGACCTTGCGCGCGATCACCGGCACGGTCGGGAAAAGCGCCGGCCGCATCACCATCGACGGCACCGACATCACCCACTCCCGCACCTACGAGATCAACCGTCTGGGCATATCCCTGGTGCCCGAAGGCCGCCGGCTGTTCCCCAACCTGACCGTGGTGGACAACCTCCGCCTCGCCGCGCGACCGGGCGGCGCATCGCAGGAAGACGTCTTCAAACTGTTCCCGAAACTGCGCATTCTGCAACGATCGCGCGCCGAAAGCCTGTCGGGCGGGGAGCGCCAGATGCTCGCCATCGCCCGCGCGCTGGTGGTGCCCTCGCGGATCATTCTGCTGGACGAACCATTCGAGGGCCTCGCCCCCGCCATCGTCAAGGAAGTGATGGACGCCCTTGTGTCACTCCGCGGCAAGGTCGCCATGATCATCGTCGAACACCACGCCGAAACCGTGCTGCCGATCGTCGATCGCACCTACGTCCTGGTCAACGGCCAGGTCGCTTACGAAGGCACCGCACAGGCCCTGGAAGAAGACACCGCGACCCAGCAACGGCTACTGGGCCTGGTCGAGGCGGAAAGTGTCGCGTAATTTCCTGCTGGCCAGCCGCCGATTGGATCGGGGCGGCCGGCGGACGTTTGGCCTGACCCTCCTCCTCTTTCGCCAAAACGAGAGAGGAGGGGTAACAATGCCAATCAGGCCCGGCGACGGCGCCGCGCCGCGATCAGGCCGGCGAGACCAAAGCCGAGCACCGTCATGGAAGCCGGCTCCGGAACCGCCTGCACGTTGATCGTGTCAGTATCGGTCGTACCGCCGGTCGTTACCGAAAGGGTGATCTGATAGAGGTCGCCCGCCCATGGGGTGAACCCGATCGGCGGGAAGCCGAAGGAAAGGCTTTCCGCGTTTTGCGCTCCCGTATCCGCCCCGGCGACACCGGTGCTGTGGTTCCGCGTGGCGCCGTCGCTCGTCGCGTAGGTGGCGTCGTCCGGAATCAGCAGCGGGTTATAGCTGCCGCTCTGCCCGGTGGTCACATCGAGCACCGTCAACTGGGCCGCGGTGAGATTGGCGAACGTCAGCCCGCCGATGCCATTCGGGGTGAGATCGATCGAAAACTCATAATCCCAGGTCGCCCGCCCGTTCGCCCCGACACCGGTCGGAACCGTGTAGGTGTTGCCAACAGGCGTCACTGGCCCGGTGTACGCCAGAATGGCGCTGAGGCCCAGTTCGATATTGTTGGTGCTGTCGAACGTGACGGCGAAACCGCCTTGCGCGTTGCCGGTGCCATTATAGTAACTGCCGTTTGGCGTTTCGGTCGCGGATGCGGCGGTCGAGTTCGGCGAGGCCAGACTGGTGTCAAATCCGGCGCGGGCTTGTGAAGCGACCGCGATCAGCCCAAGCGCGGCAAATGTCGCGATGGATAATTTTAACATAAGTAAATTTCCTCATGCACTCATCCGCGAGCGCGGGATATGCTGAAAGCATTTTGCAACATATGTACCAATCGTAAATATCGTTGATATTCAAATCACTAGCTGGAGGGTGAAAACGTTGGGTCAAGAATATGTAAAAAAACCTGACGGATCGTCTGAATATTGTCTTATCATATGCTAATTTATTTTTATTTCGACACCAGGCCTCCACGATCGGAGCAGCGTGCGGCTCCCGTGCCCCTTTCGCGCCAACGGTGAGAGGGAGAACGAAGCAGGGGGAAGCTGCGCAAACAGCCGAGGAGACAGGCCGGCACGCACCGCTTGCCCGTGGACGTAAAGATGTCCGACAGCGCGGCTGGCGGAGACCAGCCTCGTTTCGGTCACATCGGCGGAGCGACGCCGTCTTTGCCGACGGTGACGCGAGCGGCCGACAGCTTGCCGTCGGCGTCCTTGGTCGCGCCAAGGAACACCGGTGCGCCGGGTTTCAGGTCCTCACGCGTGGCGGGAGCGAAGGTCACGATGGGGGCGTTGGGTGGGACAAACACTGTGTTGCTGCTGTCCTTAAAGCCAATGGTCAGTTCTCGTCCGGACGACGCGGTAACCGCGCCTTTCACCGTGCCGTTGGTCATCATGCTGCCGGGCTCGAGGTCCCAGGGGTAGAAGCCCTCGCCGGTGCCGCGCATGGATTCCGGGAACACCAGGACCTCCAGCGCCGTCAGTTTGCCATCGGCGCCGGTGCGCGTCGCCGTGCCGATGAAGCTGTTTGGCGTGATCGCGTCGAGGTCGATTTTCTTCACCGAAGCGACCGCCACCGGGTCTTTCAACGTGATCTCCAGCTTGTCGCCGGTCCGGCTGGTGACGGTCATCACGTTGCCGTTCAGCGAGGCGATGGTGCCGCGCACCCGCGTCGGCGGCGCGGCGGGCGGCGTTTGCGCGATCGCGGGTACGGCGGTCGAGCCGGCCAGCATCAGCGTGGCCAGAAACAGGCGTCGATCCATGGGAAACCTCCTCTTGTTCTTCTCGTCGACTCGCGCAGAATGGCAGGCATTCCCGTTGACCCGACAGGAGGCACGGACATGGCCACTCAACCCACCATTTACCACAACCCAAACTGCGGCACATCGCGCAAAGTACTCGGGATGTTGCGGGAAAGCGGCACCGAGCCGCGCGTCATAGAGTATCTGAAGACCCCGCCCACCCGCGCCGAGCTCAAGAATTTGCTCGCGAAAATGGGCATGACGCCACGTCAGTTGCTGCGCCGGAAAGGCACGCCTTTTGACGAACTGAAGCTGGACGACCCGGCGAAGTCCGATGAGCGGTTGATCGATGCCATCCTGGCGCATCCGATCCTGATGGAGCGCCCGGTGGTGGTGACGGGGAAGGGCACGGCGGTCTGCCGCCCGGCCGAGAAGGTCATGGAATTGCTGGGATAAATCGGGCTGTTCGTGCTACGAGGCAGGATGGTTCACACGATCGCCACGAACGCGACAGGCTTACTACACGCGACGGACCGGGCTGACCGGCACCGCCCGGCGTTGAAGCGGGTCATGACCCGCCGCGCCATGACCACGGCACGGCGGCCCGCCTGATGTCGCCGCCGGTCGACCCCGTCGCCTCCGATCCCACGCTGCCCGGGCGCACCACCGTCGTGATCATCGGCGGCGGGATCATCGGCGTCTGCACCGCGCTGTTCCTCGCGCGTGACGGCATCCCGGTCGTGTTGTGCGAAAAGGGGGAGATCGCGGCGGAACAATCCAGTCGCAACTGGGGCTGGTGCCGCAAGATGGGCCGCGATCCCAGGGAAATGCCGCTGGCGATCGAGGCGTTGCGGCTATGGAACGACATGACCCGGCTGACCGAGGCCGAGAGCGGGTTTCGCCGCGCCGGCATCGTCTGGTTGTGCCGCACCGAAAAGGAACTCGCGAAACGCACGGCCTGGCTGGAACAGGTCGGCCGGCCGCATCAGATCGACAGCCGCTTGCTCACCCGCGACCAGATGGCCCTCGTCACTCCCGGCCTCGCGGGCGATTGGGCGGGCGCGCTGTCGACACCGAGCGATGGACGCGCGGAACCGGCGCACGCGGCTCCGGCGATCGCGACGGCGGCGCGGCGGCATGGCGCGATCCTGCTGACACGTTGCGCGGTGCGCTCGATCGAAACCGAGGGCGGCCGCGTATCCGGCGTCATCACGGAAAAGGGGCCGATCGCCTGCCAGCAGGTCGTGCTCGCGGGCGGCGTCTGGTCGCGGCTGTTCTGCGGCAATCTCGGGCTGCGGCTGCCGCAACTGAAGGTCACGTCGGCGGTGATGCGGATCGATCCGGTGCTCGGCGGGCCGGAGGTGTCCACCAGCGGGCCGGGCTTCGGGCTGCGCAAAAGGCTCGACGGCGGCTACACGGTTGGCAACTGGAGCCGTAACACCGCCGACATCGTTCCCGATTCAGTTCGTTTCATGCGCGACTTCCTGCCGATGTTGTGGCTGCATCGCAAGGAGGCGAAACCGCGCCTCGGCCGCGCCTGGTTGCGCGAAAGCGCCACGCAGCGGCGTTGGCGACCGGATCAGGAAACCCCATTCGAGAAAACGCGCATCCTGGATCCCGCGCCGTCGAAGCGTATCCTGGAGCAGGCGAAGCTGCGGCTGGTGGAGGCGTTCCCGGTGATGCACGGAATGCACGTGACGCACACCTGGGGCGGCGCGATCGATGTCACGCCGGACGGAGTTCCGGTGATTTCCGCGGTCGACTCGATCCCAGGATTTTACATCGCCACCGGCTTCACCGGGCACGGCTTCGGGATCGGCCCAGGAGCGGGGAGGTTGATGGCGCAACTGGTGACGGGAAAGACCCCGGTGGTGGACCCGGCGCCTTTCCGCTACAGCCGGTTTACCGAACGCCCACGCTCCCGCCCATCGCCTTTGGCTTAGGAGACCTTCACCATGGCGCCCTTTCCGATTTCCCGCCTTCGCAGGCTGCGCGGTAACCCGGCGATGCGCGATATGTTCCGTGAAACGAACGTTTCGCTGAACGACCTGATCTATCCGATCTTCGTCGAGGAGGAACTCGACGATTTCGCGCCGGTCGAGAGCATGCCGGGCATTCATCGCATCCCGGAGAAAAAGCTCGGTGCCGCGATCAAGGAAATCCATCGCGCCGGGATCAAGGCCGTGATGACCTTCGGGGTCAGCCGGCACAAGGACGATACCGGCAGCGATTCCTGGTCTGAGAACGGGCTGCTGGCGCGCATGATCCGGCGCGCCAAAGACGCGGTACCGGAAATGCTGGTCATCTCGGACACGTGTTTCTGCGAATACACCTCGCACGGGCATTGCGGCGTCATCCATGGCGAGGACGTGCATAACGATCACACGATCGAAAATCTGGGATTGCAATCGGTGGTCGCGGCGCGCGCGGGGGCGGATATGATCGCGCCGTCGGCGATGATGGATGGCCAGGTCGCGGCGATCCGAAGCGCGCTGGATGGCGGCGGATTCACCGGGGTGCCGATCATGGCGTATTCGTCGAAGTTCGCCTCGGCGTTTTACGGGCCGTTCCGCGCGGCGGCGGGTTGCGACCTGAAAGGCGACCGCAAGGCGTATCAGATGGACCCGCTGAATGGTCGCGAGGCGATCCGCGAGTCGCTCGCCGATGAGGCCGAGGGCGCCGATATCCTGATGGTGAAACCAGCTCTGCCATATCTGGATATTTTAAGTCAGGTGCGCGCGCGCAGCCTGTTGCCCCTGGCGGCGTATCAGGTGAGCGGCGAGTACGCGATGATCAAATTCGCCGCGGCGGCGGGCGCGATCGACGAGCATCGGGTGGTGCGGGAAACGCTGGGTTCGATCAAGCGGGCAGGGGCGGATTTGATTCTGACTTACTTCGCGATGGATATCGCGCGGCAGGGGTTTTAGGCGACCGCCAACAATCAACGAGTCGCCTGACGCGCTGGCGACTCTCGTCATCCCCGAGCTCGACCCCATAGGCATCAAGTTAA
>PLSZ01000263.1 GCA_003164305.1 Acetobacteraceae bacterium | reverse complement strand
ACACCGGCCATGACGGCAGCATGTCGACGGTGCACGCCAACACCACGCGCGACGCGGTGACCCGCATCGAAAACATGGTGCAGATGGGCAACATGGGGCTGCCCTCGCGCTCCATCCGGGCGCAGTTCGTCGGCGCGGTGGACCTGATCGTGCAGGTCGAACGCCATCGCGACGGCAAGCGCCGGGTGACGCAGGTGACCGACGTGTGCGGCCTGGAGGGCGACACCGTCATCCTGAACGACATATTCGCCTATCACGTGGACGGCGAGACGATCGCCGGTGGCCTCGTCGGCAAGTACCGCGTCAATCGCGCGCGGCCGAGCTTCCATCAGCGATTGTCGTATTTCGGCCTCGACCACACCTGGACCGCGGCGCTGGAGGAGGCCGAACCATGAAAGGGCTGTTGAGCCTGCTGCTCGTGGGCGCCGCGCTGGTGTTGTGCGCGGCGGCGATCGGGGTCAGCGCGATCCTCCAGGAACAGCGGCGGCGGCGGCAATTCCGCGACCGGATGGCACTGGTGGCCGGGGCATATACGCGGGTCAATCCGCTGACCGTCATGGGGCGCGGCCCCGCCGCCCGGTCCGAGCCGGCGACCAGGCTGGTCACCGCGGCGGCGCGCGTGTTCGGCTACGACCCGGCGCATGCCGACCATTATCCGATGCGCTGGTGGCTGGTGCTTGGCATCGCTCTGATCGCGGCGCGCGCGGCGGCGGCTCTGGTGGGCATCATGGCCGGGGACTGGTCGCTGCTGATCATGCCGCTCGCCTGGGTCATGTGCGGCCGGCTGATCTTCGGATGGAGCGAGCAGCGGCGGCGCGACGCGCTGTACCAGCAATTTCCCGACGCGCTGGCCATGGTGGTGCGCGCCGTCCGCGTTGGGGTTCCAATCAGCGAGGGCATCCGCACCGTCGCCCGCGAGGCGCCCGTGCCCACCGGCCCGGAATTCGGCCTGCTGCACGATCGGGTGGCGATCGGGGTGACGCTGGAAGATGCGTTGCGCGAAATGGCCGAGCGCAACCAACTGGCGGAATACCGGTTTTTCGCCACCGCGCTGGCGCTGCAAAGCCGGACCGGCGGAGGGTTGGCGGAGGCTTTGGAGGGATTGGCCGACGTCATGCGCCGGCGTTTGGCGCTGAAGGCGCGCGGGCTGGCCCTGGCGGCGGAAGCGAAGACCTCGATCGCGATCCTGGCGTCGCTGCCGTTTGTCTCCGGCGGGGCGCTGGCGGTGCTGAACCCGCGATACATCGGCCGGCTGTTTGACGATCCGGGCTGCGAGAAGATCCTGATGGCGGCGGTCGCTCTGCTGGGATCGGGGCTGCTGGTGATGCGCGGCATGATCCGGAAGGCGCTGTCATGATGCCCGCCTGGCTCGCGCCCGTGCTGGTGGGCGGCCTGGCTCTGGTGCTGGGATTGCTGACCGTGCTGTGGCGCGACCTACGGCGCGCGGAGCGACTGTCGCGACGGCTGGCGACGGTGCGGCACGCCATCGTCCCGGCCGAGCCGGAGCCCGGCTCCATGCTGCCGGCGCCGCTGCGCGTGATCACCACGATCGGCGATCTGATCGCCCGCAGCGGTGCCTTGTCCACCCGCACGGTCGAAGAGTTGCGTCACACGCTGCACATCGCGGGGTTCCGCGGCGGTCACGGGCTGGGGCTGTTCGTCGGCGCCAAGCTGCTGCTGATCGCGGGCCTGCCTTTGGCGGCGGTGGGGATTCCATGGCTGCTTGGGTTCGATATGCCGCATCGGGGTGCGATCATGGCCGCCGCCGCCGTCGTCGGCCTCGTGCTGCCGGACAAGGTCGTGCGGCATTTGCGCAAGCGGTATTTGCGGTCCTTGGAGGTGGGCATGCCGGACGCGCTCGACATGCTGGTGATCTGCGGCCAGGCGGGGCTCGGCATGGAAGCGAGCATCGAGCGGGTCGGCGAGGAAATCCGCCACGCGCATGTCGCGGTGGCGGACGAATTCACCCGCACAGCGCATGAGATGCAGGTGAACGCCGACACGCGGACCGCTCTGATCAATCTCGGCTTGCGAACGGGGCTCGATAGCGCGCGACGGCTGGCGGCGGTGCTGATCCAGTCGATGCAATACGGCACGCCCCTGAACCAGGCGCTGCGGACGCTGTCGGCCGAGCAGCGGCAGGAAATGCTGGCGAATTTCGAGGCCAAAGCCGGGCGGCTGCCGGTGCTGCTGACGCTGCCGATGATCGTTTTCATCCTGCCCTGCGTGTTCCTGATCGTCGCCGGCCCGGCGATGGTCGATGTTTACCGGACAATGTCAAAATGACCCTTCCGAGCCTGAATGCGACGATCCGCGCCTTGTGCTGCGCGCTGCCGCTGGCTGGTTGCTCGCCGCGCGGCACGGCCGATGGGCCGGGGGTGGATGTCGCGACCGCGGCACTGGACGGCGGCATGCCGCAAACCGCCTTGAACGTCACACGATCAATCCTGCGCGAGCACCCTCGGGATGTCGGGGCGTTGATCGGACAGGGCGCGGCTCTGGCCGGGATGAACCAGCCCGAGGCGGCGATGGAGGCTTATCGGCGCGCTCTGACGGAGGACCCAAACGCACCCGCTGCGCTTCTGGGGCTCGGCCGGCTGGAACTGGCCCATGGCAGCGCCGTGGACGCGGAGCGACGGTTCGCGAAGCTGCTGGCCGGGCGGCCGGGCGACGCGATGGCGCTGAACAACCTCGGCGTGGCGCTGGACCTGCAAGGCCGTCACGCGGCGGCGCAGGACGTCTATGGCAAAATTCTCGCCGCCGCGCCGGACGACCGGGCGGCGTCGATCAATCTGGCGTTGTCGCTGTCGCTCAGCGGTCAGGCGGGCCGTTCGGTGACGATGCTGCGCGACGCCGGATCGCGGCCCGACGCGACGCCCAAACTGCGCCAGGACCTGGCCGTGGCGCTGACGCTGTCAGGCAATCCGCGCGACGCGGAGAAACTGCTGCTGACCGATCTCTCGCCCGGCGACGCCGCGAAGGCGCTGGCGGGATACGAGGCTCTCGATGCGACAAGGAAATGACATGGCTGGCGGTTCAGCTCCGGCCTCGACGGGTCAGCGTCTGGCCGGAACGTCCAGCGGCGGCACGGGGGGCTGGCGCGATGAACGGTCGCTTCCGCCGGCCGTATCTGGGGCGACGCGGCACCTCGGCGGTGGAACTGGCGTTGATCTCCCCCATGTTGCTGATCCTGTTCGCCGGCGTGATCGATTTTGGCCGTGTCTACCACGACGAGATCGAGCTTTCGTCAGCGGTCGCCGCCGCCGCGCAATACGCGCTGCTCAATGCCGCGAGCATCAATTCCGTCGGCGCGGCGAGCCTGGCCGGCACCATCAGCGGCATCGTCGCGAACGGCAACGGCCCAGGATGGGCCAGTGCCTCGGTGACGGTGAACGCCGGCCCCACCAGCGTGGTTGCCGGCGGCGTGACGACGCCCGGAGGAACCGCGTCGAACGCGAACAGCTGCTGGTGCCCAACCGGAGACGCCGCCGCATGGTCCTGGGGAACGGCGGCAACCTGCGGCACCGCCTGCGCGGGCGGTACATTGGCCGGCAGGTTCGTCACCATCGCCGGCACGCGATCCTTCGGTGCCATTTTTGGCGACTATGGACTGATCAGCAACACCACGCTGCATCAGAGTACCATCGTGCAGGCGCAATGAAACCATGCTCGGACCGCCAACGGGGCACCACGGCCGTGGAGTTCGCCATCTGCGCGCTGGCGATGGTGTTGATGATGGTCGGATTCACCGAGTTCGGCCGTCTGGTCTGGACCTTCGAGGTGCTGCAGGAAGCGGCGTCGGAAGGCGCGCGCTGCATGGGATTGCGCGCCAACTCCTGCGCGGCGTCCGGCGCTTACAACTCGGCCAGCACAACGAATTACGTCGTGAGCCTCGCGACGTCGCGCGGCGTCGCGATCACCTCGGCGATGATCACGTTGACCCCGTCGGCGGTCTGCGGCGGCGCCGGCGGATTCTCCCAGGTGTCCATCAGCTACGATTTCACGTCGGTGGCGCCGGAATTACTGACCTCGCTGGTCAACGGTTTCACCGTGCCCGCGTCAGCCTGCTTCCCGAACAGCAGCTGACGTCCGGCTTCACCAGCCGCCGAACCACACGCCGATCCCGTGCACCACGCCCACCGGAAAAAACAACGCCGACGCCACCAGCAAGGGGCGCATTCCGTTGGCGGAACAGAACACAATCGATGTCAGCCACGCCGCGTAGGTGAAGCCAAACGCAACCGCCAATGTGAGCAATGTGCGGGGATCCATGGCGCCGCGCTTCCGAGACATCATCGCGTGCCTCCTCAAGGCCAAACGGCCCAATCGGAGT
>PLSZ01000442.1 GCA_003164305.1 Acetobacteraceae bacterium | reverse complement strand
GTGGTGACGTTGCCCGAGCCGTCCCGTGTCTGGAACTGCACTTCGGTGCCGGCGTTGAAGTCAGACCCCGTCAACGTGATGACCTGATTGGCGTCGGCCGACGCCGCGCTGGTCTTCGGCGTGCCGTTGGTCGCCGTGGCATTGATCGCCGTCAGCGTCGGCTGTGGCGTCAGGCTCGCCGGATCGTAGTTGACGTTCAGCTTCAGCACGTTGCCCTGGTTGGTGGCGACCAGCAGATCGCCCGCCGCGTCGAACACCAGCCCGGACACGCCGATCGTGCCCGGCGCCTGCAGGCCGATGCTGATCTGGCGCAGGATCGTGCCGGTGTTGGTCATCTGCACGATGGTGCTGCTCTGATCGGACCCATACCATAACGTTCCGTTGCCGGACGGATCCAGCGCCAGCGCGCCGTCGCCCGCGTTGAACGGCGCGTTGAAGGTGTAGGTGGAATCGACCGCCCCATCCACCGGATTGATCGCCACGATCTGGTTCGGGCTGACGTTGCGGTTGAGGACGAACAGATCGCCGGTCACCGGATCGTAAACACCTGCCGTGGTGTCGAAATTGCCCGCCAGTTGCAGCGAGGCGATGACCGCTCCCGTGGTCGGATCCAGCGCCACCACGTAATCAGGGTTAGACGGGCCATAGAACGCGAGCAGGCTGCCCGGCGGCACGTCGGTGAAACCAAGTTGCATGTCCTGGGGCACGATCTGGATGCCGCCGTAGAACGACGTATTGCCGATGCTGTTCGTCGCCGCGGAAATGCTCGTGGCCGCGATCGTATTGACCTGCGAGGAGGTCGCCGTCACGGGCAGGCCGGTCGCGGTGCTGATCAGATGCAACGCCGCCGGACTGTTGTTGTCCGCCACCCAGATCTGCGCCGGATTGGCCGGGTCGTACGCCATCGACCGGATCAGTCCGACGCCCGCCTGCAGCTCATTCATCGTCAGCGGCGCCGAGGTGCCCCCCGACGTGGTCGTCGTGACGGTGCCAAACCCATGTACCGGCTCGGCGGGCAAATAGACCTGCGTGTTGTCCGACCCGGAGACATAATTGGACACATCCGGACCGCTACCGGGGGAATTATCGGTGACCGAGCCACCGGTGAAATTGTACGTGACCGGATTGGCGGCACTGCCCTCTTGCAGGCCCGAGCCATACAGATACATCGCATCGGTCGAACTGATCGAGTAGCTGGCCAGGGTCGGAACGATCTGCAACAGCAACACGGTTGACGAGCCGAGAATCTTCAGAGTCGATACGCCGTTGAAATACGTCGGCACGATCAGCGTCGCCGACTCCCCGTTCGCCGCCGCGGCCGCGGGGTTCAACAACACCGAATGGAGATTGCCGCTGCTGTCGGTATAGGTCATGACCAGTCCGGTGGACGTGGACAGACCGGAGCCGGTCAGCGCGATCGCCTGGCCCGGATTGGCGGAGGCCTCGCCAGCCACCGTGGGCGTGCCGCTCGCCGCCACCGACGGCTGGCCGCTCAGCGACAGATCGGTGATCGCGGAAATCGTCGTGGTGAACGGCGTGCTGGTACCGCCGCCCGTCGTCACCGTGATCGGGCCGAACGAAGCAGCGCTCAGCGGCACGGTCAGGTTGACGGTGTCGTTCGCGACCGAGGTTTGATACACATAGGGGCCGGACGACGGGGTCGACGCGGTGACCGTTGTCGTGCCGAAACCATACGCGGTGTCGTTGCCCGGAATGAACCCGAGGCCGTGCAGCGTCACGCTGGCCGACGTGCCGTCGGAGGAGACGGAGTTCACCGTGATGCCGGTCACCACCGGAACGATTTCCAGCGGGAAGGTGCCGTCGGTGAAGTTGGTCTTCGTGGTGCCAACCAGGCCGTAGACCACGACGTTGCCGGTCACCGCGTTGTACGGCACCTGGAAATACGCCGTGTCGCTCGATTCAGAGACCTGCGAGGCGACGACGTCGATCGTCGATTGGACACCGCTGGTGTTGATCACGTCGAAGATCATGTGCGCGGTGGCGGGATCGAACGGCGTCACGATCCCGATCGTCTGGCCGGGATTGGCGGAAGGCTCCTGCGTGATCGCCGGAACGCCGGTCGCGGCGTTCACGTTGCTGGCGGGCCGGATCGTGAAGTCCAGATTGATCGGCGTGGTCAGCACGTTGCCGGACAGATCGACGATGATGGACGGGCTGATCTGCAGCTCGAAGGTGCCGGCCGGCAACGGGCTGGACAGCAGGATCGTCAGCACCTGGCCGAACGCCCTTGTCGTGAAGGTGACCGGAACCGTCGTGTCGTCGGCCGTGCCGATGATCCCGTCGGGTCCCGCGTTCACCAGCGTGATCCCGGACGCCGCGAGCTTGCTGATGTCGAGCGGCTTGTTGAACGTGATCTGGATCGACTTCACGTAGAACAGGCTGGCGTTCTCGGTTATGCTGGTGGCCACGACCACGGGCGGGAACGTGTCTTTCACGACGTCCAGGGTCACGATGTTGGACAGCGTGGAATCGCCGCCGGTATCGAACGCCAGGGCCTGAATGACCATGGTCGTGCCGCCATTGGCGATGGTCGGCACCTGCACCGAGAAATTGAACGGGAATGACGGGTCGTTGGCCACGACGTTGCCGTTCACCAGCAGCTCGACGTTGCGGATTTGCACGTTGCTGGCGACGGTCGGCTGCACCTGGATGACGGAGCCTTCGACCACCTGCACGCCGGGCGTGTTCGGATCGGCGTCGATCGCGTTGGTGTTGATCGAGACGGTCGGCGGGATGCCCGTCGTGTCGAGACCGATATAGTTGACGATCTGCAGTCCGCCGGAGCCGTCGGCCACGAAGGCGAGCCCGTTGGCGATCGCCAGCCCGTTCGCGGCGTCCGGCAGATCGATCCGCGTGACGAACTTGCTGACATTTGTCGGGTCGGAGACATCGATCACATCGAGGTCGTCTTTGACCCCTGGATTCGGCGGCGGTTGTTGCAGTGCCTGAATGCCGACCGCGAGTCCGGATCCGTTCAGCGCCATCGCGGCGTCGGCGATGCTGGAGTTGCCCGGGTCCGCCGCGATCAGCGTCAGCGCGTCGAGGTTGCTGACATTCACCGTCGAATACCCGCCGGAGGTGTTGCCGTTGGCGCCCGGTACATAAACGACGTTGGTTCCAACCGTGAGGTTACCGCTGCTCGAAGCCAAGGTCAGCGAACCGCGTTGGGTCAGCAGGTCGCCATTGATCGACACCGCCGTCAGCACGTGATTGGCATCGAGCGTGAACAGCGTNNGCGTGGTGCCGCTCAGCACGAGGCCGGTCAGCGTCGTGCCGCCGCTGGTGCTGAGGTCCAGAGTATCGATCACCGTCTCGGTCGCCAGATCGACCATCGCCACGCTGGTGCCTTCGGCGACGTAGGCGACACCTTCGCTCGTGGCCACGGCCACCACCGGATCAGGGAACTGGACGGAGCCCACCAGGGCCGGTGTGGCCGGCGTCGAGACGTCGACGATTTGCAGCCCGGCATCGCTGCTGGCGACCGCCGCGAGAGCGGTCGTCGGGTCATAGGCGACGGCGACGCTGTTGCCCGGCAGGTCGATCTGCGCCAGCACCGTCGGGTTGCTCGGATTGGACACATCCACCGTCGCCAGGCCCGCGGTTCCGGTCGCGACGAGCGCGGTCAGTTGCGTGTCGTTGGTGGCGGAGCCGATGATCGCGACCGCCTCGGCCGTGCCCGCCAAATTCGCCGCCGAGACGATGCCGGTTGGGAAGCCCACGCCGGCGATCGGGTCCAACCCAAGTTTCAGCGCGGTGAAGTCGTCGATGCCGTCGCCGTTGGTGTCGCTCTTGACCGTGCTGGCGCCGATCGCGAACTTGATGTCGTCCGGAAGACCGTCGCCGTTGGTGTCAGTCGCGGTGCTGGCCTTGAACACCAGTTCTCCGGTCAACTGCGTGCCCTTGCCGGGCGCGGAAGTGATTCCCGACTGGGTCGCGATCAGGCCGGTAGCGGGATCGAACGCATAAATAGTGTACGGGGTCGAGGGCGGCAGCTCGACCGAGAAGTTGCCCGTGTCGTCCGCAACGGTGCGGATCGTCGCCTGGCCGCCAAGCAGAGGGAACGCGATCGCGATGTAGTCGTTGGCCAAATGACCGATCGTTGTCGGCGTCGCTCCGGTCCCATCGACCCCGACCGTGAGAGTCGAATGGCTCGGATCGTTGGTTTGCAACTGGATGCTGGCGCGTTGCAGGCCGGTCGCCGCCGGGCTGAAGGTGACCGACAGCGAATACGAACCGCCCGGCGCGACGGTGATCGGATTGGTCGCGATATTGGCCGGGATCCCGTTGACGCTGAACGAGGCTCCGCCGGACACCACCGAAACGCCGGAAATGGTCAGCGGCGCCGAACCGTAATTGTGCACGACGATGGCGTTGGCCGATGTCACGCTCTTGCCAATCTGAGCGCCGCCCAGATTGTCGTTCGTGTCGTCCACCGACGCGGCGGGACCCGTCTCCGTACCCTGGCCGGAGATGGAAAGCGTGATCGGCGCCGCGCTGCTGTTCAACGTCAGCACGGCCGTCGATGGCCCCAGAGTCGCCGTGTAGGTGATGCCAAACTGGATCGACGCGCCTGGCGCCAGCGCGGTGGTGAAATTGCCCGGCAGCACGAGACTGTAGGCTGAACTGCCCGTCAGGACGGGCGTCTGCAACGTGACAGGCGCGGTGCCGATATCGGTGATGGTGAAAGTTTGCGTGCTACCGCCACCGACCACCGTCGTGGCGCCGAAGCTCACGGTATTCGAAACGACTCCCGTCGTGGCGTTTTGAACCGTGATCGCCGGGCCGGTGATCAGCGGCAGGTTGCCGGAGTCATCGATCGGAACCGCATCGTCGTCGTCCACGACTTCGAACCCGTTCGCGTTCTTCGAATTCGTGTAATAGGTCAGGGCCGCCGCGGCGATCGCCGGAGTGATCGTCTGATCCAGTGCGATCTTCAGCGCCGGCAGTGACGTGGAGAACGCGTACGGTCCCGACGAATTATACGACATGACATCGGCGGGACTGTTCGAATCGATATTGTGGCTGGGTCCCGTCGGGCTCGAAAGATGCACCAGGCTGAGCGTATGGCCGATTTCGTGCGCTATGGTTTCCGCGATATCCGACTCGAATGCCGCGAGATTCAAGGTCGTGTTGACCTCGCTGACCGCGAAGATCGTCATCGATCCCGCGCGGTTCTGATTTTCCGCCATCGCCAGGTTGTAGGCATTGACGACGGGCGGGAGTGAGGCCGCGTCGGCGACGACGCTGCCCAGAAGCGCGACGTTGTCGATGCCGCTGCCGTACGGGGCGCCCACCGTCCCCACCACGGTCGGCTTTCCCGGGAAGTTGGTGCCGTAGTTGACCTCACTGCCGTCGGTCCCGGCACCGGATTCGACGTCGGCCGCGTTGCCGACAACGCTGCTGTAGTAGCCCGCCGCCATCGTGAAGATCGTGTCCGCCACCGCCTGCGGGTTGGCGAACCCGGTCACCTCGTCGGCGGTCAACGTATACGACGGCGTCCCCGCCGGCAGCGTGTTGTTGGCGAGCGCCGTGATCATGGAGACCAGCGCTGGCTCGTTCACGTAGATCTTCTGCGTGTCGAGGCCGGTGCCCGACAGGTCGATATCGACGCCGGTCGCCAGTTGAAGCTGATCTGAATCAGCGCCCGCGTTGACCGGAGTGAAGCTGACCGTTCCGGTAGCGTACGAAAAATTCGTGCCGTCCACGACGCTGGGCATCACCGCGGCATCGCTGGCGATATTCATCACCAGAGTTTGGTTCTGGGTGCTCGCTCCGGCGTCGCTCGCCACGATGGCATCGGGGAACGGCAGTTCGCCCGGGTCCACCGCGCCGAGCCCAAGCAAGTTGGTGAAGAACCCCTGCGACGCGTAAACCGGATTCAGGTACCGATAGATATCGAACTCGTACGTCGTGACGGTCGGTGGCGACGCCGGCGACGGCGTCGGACACATCCCGTCCGGCATATCCGGCATCATGGGAACGATCGTCTCGGTGATCGTCACGGCGCCGCCATAAACCGAGAAGTTGTTCAACAATCCCATGGATTGCAGCGTCGAATCGGAGACGCCGGTCCAATCGAAGGTCAGGCCCGAATCGCCGCTGACCAACTCCCAGTTTCCGCCGGTGATGGGGATATCGCCGCCGAAGCCAAACAACGCTCGTTGCAAAACCGTTTGCAGTTGGCTGTCGACCTGGACGGAAACAAACTCTTCCTCGTCGGCGCCGGGCGCGTCGATCGTGAAGTTGTTCAGATCGTCCGGCGCCGGCGTGTCGCCAACCAGCAATGGATTGATGTCGATAATTGGCGCGGGAGGCGGGCTGGCCGGCGGGCTCGGAACCGCCGGCACGTCCGGGCAGGGCGGCGGACTGGGCGGACTGTTGGGCGAATCCGGGGGTACCAGGCCATGCCAGCCGGGCGCGGTGACGCCCTGACCAGGATTGCTGGTCACCGTCTTGCCGTCGGCGGACACGGTGGCGTAGCCGTCAATCACCAGACGCCCGGTCGTGTGATCGAACGACAGCACCTGCAACTGTGTGCCGGGCGCCGCGCCGAACACGTTCGGGAACGTGATCTGCGCCGGCGCGGTGAACACCGCCACGCCCGGCGCCTGGATGGTGATGTCGAAGGTATGCTGTGTCACCCCGACCGGCAGCATGTCCTGTACGATCTGCGGCGGCACCGCGGCGATGCCAACCTGGAAATTGGTCACCGGGTTGCCGTTGGCGTCCAGCGCGCTGCCCGGCGCGATCGTCAGCGACAAATCGCTGACCTGCGACGGGCTGAGGCTCGGCGAAGCGGTCGCGGTGGTCGTCACCGTCGTCGGAGCCGTCGTGCTGACATTCACCAGCACCGACGACTGTACCCTGGGCAGATACGTGCCGAGCACGCCGGCGTTCGCCGCCATCTCCGCCGTCGTGCCCATCGAACTCATCGGCGTGTTGACCGCGCCGGCGGACAGGGTCAGGTCCAACGTCATTGTTGGGAAGTAATAACCGGCCGGCGGATTGGTCGCGGTGGTGCCGTCCACCACCAGCTTCACGTCGCCCGCCGGCGCGTTGTTGATCTGGAAATAGCCTTGCGCGTTGGTCACCGCGCTCAGGGTGGTGCCCAGGATCGTGACCGTTACGCCGGCGATCGGCAGTTTGTAGATGGAATCTGGGGCGTTCAGCAGCCCGCTGGGACCGCGCCCCTCATCGTCGGGCGTTCCGGGTACGTCGTCGGGGCCCGGATCGGCGATAATCCCCTCGATCGTCGTGCCGGTCACACCGGTCGTGCTGACTGTCGTGAACGTTTCGCTCAGCGTCGAGCCGGTGGTGACCCCGGTCCCCGCCGCGTCCAGGAACGCGCCATCCGCCGCCGCGCGGATCAACGATCCCACGACGTTCAGCGTGATCATCGACGAGCCGGGCAGCGGGTTCTGGAACAACAGGTAGGCGTAACTGCCGTCCTGCGATGGTGCGATCACCGCCGGGATGACATTCCCGGACGCATCCGTCNNGTCGCGTAGAAGCTGGCCGACGTCAGGGTCGCGGGATTGACCGCGCGCGAGAAAAAGATCTCGGGCCGCTGGGTCGTGCCGACATTGAGCTGGCCAGCCGTCGGCGTGACCGACGACAGCGTGAACGCCGCCAGCGCCGCGACGCTCGCCGTTCGCGTCAGTGTGGAGGTAAGACCGGCCGCGTTCTCGGTGCTGATTGTAATGGTGTGCGTGCCGATCGCCAGATTGGCGACCGGTAGGGCCTGACTGTAATCCCCCGTGGTCGGGTCGAACGCGATCGGGTTGGAGACGCCACCGTCGATCGCGTAGGACAAAGCGACGATCGAACTGCCGTTGCCGAACACCGATCCGGTCAACGCGCTGGTGCCGGTGAGCGTGTCCCCGTTGTTCAGGCTGGTCAGCGAGATCACCGGCGCCAGCGTGTCCAGCACGAACGTCCGCGTGAACGGATTGGTCACGTTGCCCGCGCGGTCCGTCGCGACGATGGAGATGGTGTGGGTGCCCTCGGCGCTGCCGTCCAGGCGGAACGTCGTGGTGAAGCTGAAATTTCCCGCGGCGTCCAAGGTCAGCGCGACGGGCGTGCCGCCGTCGATGCTGATCGTCGCCCCGGCCACGCCCGACAAATTGTCGACGATTTGCCCGTCCAGCGTGATGTTCGTGTCCGACACGGCCGGTGTCGGCATCGTCACTATTACCGGCGGCTCGGTGTCCGTGGTCTGCGCGAACCGCGTCAGCACCTGCTGACCGACCAGCGTGCCGAGTTGCCAGCCGGCGGTGACCGAGAACATGAAATGAATGCCGCCATAGACCCGGCTCATGCCGGCTTCGGTCGCGGCCTGACTGAAGCTGGTGAAGCTGCGGGTCACCCCCGGCAGGTTCGTCACGCTGAACGAGAATGAGGTGTTGTCGCCGAAGATCGACGCCAGCACCGTCGCCGCCGCCATGCTGAA
>PLSZ01000679.1:17333-23396 GCA_003164305.1 Acetobacteraceae bacterium | reverse complement strand
AGTGCATGTGGGTCAGGATCACGTCCTTGGTTTCGGCCGGGTCGATCCCGGCGTCGAGCAGCGCCTGAGCCGGCGTGCGCAGCAGTTCGCGGCCGCGGCGTAGGGCGGAGACCGGGTTGAAGCCGGTGTCCATGACGATCGTGCGGGGATTGTCGCCGCCGATCGGGCCCTTGATGGCGAACACCAGGAAGTCGAGCGGGTCCGGCGCCAGATGGTCGTCGGGGATGATATAGTTCTGATACTGCAACCGTCCGCCATCGAGAATGCCGTAGCGGAGGGCGAGGATTTCGTAGGTAAGCGCCATCTCGTGTTTCCTTTTGGTTTGTCGTGGTTCGTTGACCCTGGTGTTGCCTGACGCTCCGCCGTTCCGCGTCGTCGCCAGGCCCGGATCCGTGGCGCGGGAGTGAACCGCTTGTCGCGGCTTCGCGCAATCACTACGGTCCCGCCGCTTTCGCTTTCCCCATTGGTCCCGAAGGAGACGTGCCATGGTCGATGTACCCAATCGCCCGGAATATCAAAGCGAACTTTTCAAGAAAGGCCTGGAGGTCCGGCGCGAGGTGCTCGGCGCCGATTACGTCGATGCCTCGCTGGCGCGCGCCGACGATTTCAACGCGGCGTTCCAGCAGATGACCACCGAGATCGCGTGGGGTATGTGCTGGACGCGCCCGGGCATCGACCGCAAGACGCGCAGCATGATCAACCTGACGATGCTAGCGGCGCTCAATCGCGGCTCGGAGTTCCGCCTGCACCTGCGCGCCGCGCTGACCAACGGCGTGACGCGCGACGAGATCAAGGAAATCCTGCTGCAGATCGGTGCCTATTGCGGCATCCCTGCCTGCCTCGAGGCGTTCAAGATCGCCACCGAGGTGTTCAAGGAAATCGACGGCGCGAAAGGCTGATCCGATGACAGATGTGACGTCCCCTCGGCCAACCGTCGGCTTCATCGGCGTCGGCAACATGGGCTGGCCGATGGCGGCCTGCCTCGTGAAGGCCGGCTTTACCGTCAACATTAACGACTACCGCCGCGAAACGGCCAATAACTTCGTCCAGCAGGTCGGCGGCTTTGCCCCCGATGAACTGCGCCAGCTCGCCGAAACGTCTGACGTCATCGTCACCATGCTGCCGACCAGCGTGATCGTCGAGAACGTGTTGGGCGGCGGCGACGACAATGTCTATGCCGGAATGAAACCCGGAACGATCATTATCGAAATGAGTTCCGGCGTGCCCTCGGTCACGCAACGTTTGGCGGAACAGGTGGGGGCGCTTGGCGGGCACATGATCGATGGTCCGGTGTCGGGCGGCGTGCCGCGCGCGAAGACCGGCGAACTGGCGATCATGGTCGGCGGCGACGCCGCGATCATCGAGCGCGCGATGCCGGTGCTGGCGGCGATGGGCAAGGTGCTGCGAACCGGCGGCGTCGGCTCGGGCCAGGCGATGAAGGCGCTGAACAACATGGTCAGCACCGGAGGGTTCCTGATCGGCATCGAGGCGTTGCTGATCGGGCAACGTTTCGGGCTCGATCCGGCGGTGATGACGGATGTGCTGAACGCGGCGACGGGGATGAACAACTCGACGGTGAAAAAATTCCGGCAGTTCGTGCTGTCGCGGAAGTTCGACGCCGGGTTCACGATGGGGTTGCTGGCGAAGGATCTGTCCATCGCGATGCAGGTGGGCCGGGAGACCGGCACGGCGGCGCCGATCAGCGCGCTGGTGCAGGAGATGATCGTTTCGGCGCAGGCGATGTTCGGTGCGAACGCGGATCATACCGAGATGGCGAAATGGGTGGAGAAACTGGTTGGGGATGAGTTGAAGGCGGGGTGAGACCTCGCGTCGATCGTCGTGGGCGCGCCGCGGCCTGACCGCGATTCGTCTGGGCCACGTGTCGCGGCGCGAGGCGGGTCCGGGCGGTCCTTTGCGAATTCGCCAATCCCGGATCCGGCGGTGGAGACAATTGGCCTGTTATGCGATCGGCGGGCGAGTGGGGTGTTCGCGTGGTTTCGTTGACGGATTATCCTGATCAGGCCGGCGGTCGGATAGAATTAGTAAAGCAAGGTCTTACCACGGAGAACACTGAGAACCACGGAGGACCACGGAGCAGGAGGTCACGCCGCCGCCGATCGGACGCCGCGCGAAGCGCTGAATTTGCTTCTCCGTGCACCTCCGTGGTTCTCAGTGTTCTCCGTGGTAAACCCTATTCTTGCCTGGCGAGCGTCGAACGGCATGGTCGGCGCCAAAAGCGCGGCGGAACATCCGCGGATGACCGGGCGTTTTGTCACTGAAGCGTCATCGTGATTGGCGTCTCGGCAGATCCAACCCGCGCCGCGTCATCGATGACATTGCGATTCGATTTCGAACGCGCTATGTTCGGCGAATTCGGGTATGGAAACGTTTGAGCGGATCATGACGATCACTGTCCTTCAACAGCAAACGATCGCCAGCACGCCAGGGGACTGGTCGGCGACGGTCCCGTTCAACGAGTTCGATCCCTCGAACGGCGAATTGCTGGGTGCCATTTTCACGACGACGGGCACCATCGATGCCTCCGCCTCGATCGAGAACCTTGCGCCGGTGGCCGCGACCATCAACCTCAGCGTGAACGCGACCATCGGGGCCACAGCGCCGGATATCGGCATTCTCGCGTCGCTGTCGCCGTCCGCGGGTGCTTCGGTCAACCTGGGCGCCTTGCAGGGCCCGTTCGACGGGAGTCTGGATTTTGGCGGGCCGTCGGGAACCGTGCTGCCGGATCTCTCGGCATCCTCGGCCCAGACGGAAATCTTCCAGGCGGGAACGTCGGGTGGATTGCCGGTGGTCGGATCGGGGACGTTCGACGTCGCAGTGTCCGCCTACGCGACCTCGACCGTGACCGGGAACGGCAATCTCGCGGTGCTGATGCACTCCAGCGAAGGCGCGGTGGTGTCGCTGGATTACGTGGCGGCGTCCCCGACCGCTCCGGGAGCGGCGGCGGCGGATGGAATGACGTTCGCCATGGACGCCTGGTACGCCCTACTTGCTGATATCTTCGTGTATGGCCCCATCGTCAACCTCGTCACCACCACGCCTCAGGTCGTTGCTCTGGCATCGCAGACCAGCGGCTGGAGCGGCACGGCGTCGCTCAATCAGTTCAACCCCGCCCTTGGCACTTTGGTCGATGTCATCCTGAGCGTCGGCAACAGCGTCGCCGGCACGTTTTCCGCGGAAAATCTCGACAACGTGGCGGCCACGGTGACCATGAACGAGACCGCGAGCATGATGGTCACGGCTCCGGCTCTTACCTCTGGCGTGACCGCGACCGCCGCGACCGGCGATGGCTTCAGCCTGGGCGCCTATGACGGCTCCGCCGATTTCGCCGGATCGTCCGGGCAATCGGACACCATCACCGGTCCCTCGAGCGAACCGTCAGGCTCGACCTGGCTGGCCGACAGCACCGACCTCGCGGCCTTCACCGGCAGCGGCACGATCGCGCTGCCGGTCAGCACGTCGGGCACCTCGACCGTGACGGGACCGGCGAACCTGCTGTCGGAGATCACCCAGCACACCGGCGGCACGGTGTCGGTCAGTTATGTTTACGAGGCCCCCTCCGTCTCGAAACAAACCGCCGCGCCCCCACTCACCAGCGCGGTCCAGGCGTCGATGGGCGTTGGCGTATGGGCGGCGAGCGCTCCTGGGCTGACGTTCATCGGCGGGCTCGGCAGCGGATCCTCATCCTCTTTCGACGCGGAACCGAACGAGACATTCCTGATCGGAGCCGGGGCCAACGCGACGATCGGCGATTTCTCGGTGACAGGCGGCGTTAAATTGAATCTGACCAGCCTGCTTGGCGGGGCGGCTTTGACGGCTGACCTGTCCAACCTCGGCGCGTTCCTGCGTGTGACCGCCGTGGGGGCCGACGCCAATGGAGGGTTTGACACGACGCTGGGGCTGAACGGTCCAGGTGGGACGGGGTCGGTGACGCTGGTGAGCAAGACGCCCATCGCGGTGGCGGACCTGCTGAACGACAACGTATTGATATTGCCGCCACACTGACCGCCGCGGCGTGGGCCGCGCCGGAATGCAACCATTCCAAGGCTGGCGCGTTGCAGGCTGACAAGTGGGGACCCCCAATGGATCCGCGACACATTTCTTCCGCATTCGTCAACGATCGAACCGTCCGGCTTTCGCGTCGAGGTTTGCTGCTCGCGGGCGCGGGCCTTGCGTGCGCGACGCCGGTCATTGCCGCGCCGTTGCAATTGCCTCCGCTGGTGACGCCCGCCAGTCCGGAGCGCCACGCCGGCAAGGTCGTGTTCGTGGAACTGGTGACTCCGGACATCGCCGCCGCGAAACAATTCTACGCCGCGTTGTTCGGCTGGACGTATCGCGATCTGCAGGCTGATGGGTTCGTCTATGCCCAGGCGTATCTGGGCCAGCGTGCGGTCGCCGGCCTCGTGCAGCGGGCGATCCCGGCGGGCGAGCATCGGCAACCGGCCTGGCTCAGTTTCCTGTCGGTCCCGAACGTCGATGCCGCGCGAGCCACCGCGTTGCAGAATGGCGGCAAAGTGTTGTTCGAGCCGCGCGATTTCCCGGACCGAGGCCGCGAAGCGGTCTTGGCCGATCCGCGTGGCGCGGTATTCGCCGTGCTGACGTCGAGCAGCGGCGATCCGCCCGACGTGCTCGCCATGCCGGGAGACTGGATCTGGAGCTCGCTGATTACCCCCGACCCGGACGCCGACGTGGCGTTTTACAAGGCGCTGTTCAATTACGACGTATTTCAGTTGCCGGAGCGAAACGGAGTACAGCATCTGATGCTGGCATCGGACGGGTTCGCGCGGGCAAGCATGAACCCGCTGCCGGCGAGCGCGCCGAACGCGCATCCGTCCTGGGTCGATTTTGTCCGGGTCGAGGATGCGGTCGCGATGGCTTCGAAGGCGATGTCGTTAGGCGGCCGCGTCGTGGTGGCGCCGCGGGTCGATCGCCATGGCGGCAAGCTCGCGGTGCTGGCCGACCCTCAGGGGGCGGTGTTCGGAGTGCTGGAATGGCCGTCCACCGAAACCAAGGAGGTGCCGCGATGATCGTATTCTCCAGGCACTGTTTCTCCAGGAATTGGGCCTCCGTACGCCGGTGGGCGGTTCGGTGCGCTCTCGGGGCGGGCGCCATAGCGCTGGCGGGATGCGTGGTTGGACCCGCGCCAGGCTATCCGTATGACGCCGGCGCGGGTTGGCCGGGGTACTACGCGCCGTACGGCGGTTTTTACGGCGACTGGGGTCCAGGATATCTCGTTGGGCCGGTTGGCGGTTATGGGTGGTCTCATGGTGGCCCCGGGTTCCGCGGCGGGCCGGGGGGGCGTGGCGTGCCCTCGATCGCGGGGGCGCATCCGGGGGGTGGATTCGGCGGCGGTGGTGGTGGGCATGGCGGCGGTGGTGGTGGGCATGGCGGNNGGCATGGCGGAGGCGGCGGGCACGGACGGTAACCGCGAGCCTTGAGCCCAGCCAGAACGGACCGCTGCGTCAGTCAGCCATCAACCAATCCAGGATCGGACCGTTCTCATCCCGCGGGTACGTGTGCGAGAGATCGGCGATTTCCCGGAACGTTACGTTTGCGCCCGCCATCGCCAGCGCCTGATGCGCGGTCCGTCCGGTCTGGATCGGAAACATCCAGTCCAGCGCGCCATGCACCAGGTAGATGGGCAGGCCGCGGATGCGCGCCGGCTCGGTCATCGTCACCAGCATCGGATGGAACGACGCCGCCACCGGCGCCAGATGGGTGAACGGTGAGCCGCTGTCCAACCCGCTTAACAAAGTAAACGTACCACCATCGCTCATGCCGCTCAGCAGCAGTTTCCCCGGATCGACCGCCCAGTGCTCGCGGACATAGGTCAGAACGCGAGATAAATGCGCGCTGTCGATGTCCGGCCGCATCAGCGACCAGGTGTCGCCGACGGCGGTCGGCGCGACCAGGATGACACCGCGCGACCGCGCCTCCCGCAGCCAGCTCCACAGAAAAATCCGTCCGTGGCCGGAGCCGCCATGCAACGCGAACACGACCGGGGCCGGGGTGTCGCGCGCCAGATATTCCGGGACGTAAACGGAA
>PLSZ01000679.1:0-17324 GCA_003164305.1 Acetobacteraceae bacterium | reverse complement strand
AGGCAGCGCGGTGGCGAGCGGATACAAGGCTTCGATCGCCCGGTATTGCTGGCGCACGGCGCGGTAGGCGTTGATCGCGCCGGCCCGCGAACCGCCGGCCTCGCGCAGGCCGATATGGGCGCGCAGGATGCTCTCGCCGGCCAGCATGAGCGCATCGCGAAACGGCATCATCGTCTCCGGCCACACGGCGTCGCGCACCTGGGCCAACGCCTCGATCAGGGCGTCGTCGTTCGGGCCAAGGGACGCGGCGAGTTCGGGCAGCAGCGGCGGATGCATGGCGCGAGTGATCGCCTCCAGATGGTCCAGCGCGCCCAGAAGCCGCGGGATCAGGGCGACCAGCGCTTCTTGCAACGCGTCCTCGTCCGGCATGCGTGCTTCTCCTGAAAGCCGATTACCCGCATCCTGGTCCCAACACGGGGGAGCGACAACATGAGCCAGGAACCGAGCCTGACCGAGCGGCTGGTCGCGCTGTGGGACCATCTGGGCCTGACGGCGGCGCATGTGGCGACGCAGATGCCGGGCGACGTCGCGGATTTCGCCCGACAGCATCCGGACCGGATCGCCGGGTTGCTGCTGTGCGTGCCGTCGCGCCTGGATCCGGCGCCGTTCGCCGCCGTGGCCGCGCGAACCGTGATGATCGCGGGCGAAAGCGGAATGACCGCCGAGGTGACCGCGCGCGCTGAACCTCGGCTGCCCGGTTCCCGCCGCGTCGTGCTGTCAGGTTACGACGCCCCCGGCTGGGCCGACGTCGTCACCAACCGCACGGACGCCATCGTCGCCGCGTTGCGCGGCCTGACCGGGGACGCCTCGACGCCGAACCTGAAAGCGGGCGCCGGTCACCACGCCGGTATCGCGTACCACGTGCACGGCAAGGGCCCGGCGTTGGTGCTGCTGCCGTTCTTCCTGGCGCCCTCGCAGTGGGAGCCGGCGATCCCCGAACTGGCGCGGTCCTTCAGGGTGATCGTATTGAGCGGACGCCATCTGGGCGGTGTCGCGGCGCTGGAGGACCGGGCACGAGGTCCCAGTTACGCCGGGATGATCCACATCCTGTTCGACGCGATCGCTCCGGCGCGGGGCGAGACGATCCTGGATGTCGGCTGCGGCTCGGGAGCATTGGACCGGCTGCTGGCGCGGCGGTTCGGCGATGCCAATCCGATCACGGCGACCGACCTCAATCCGTTTTTGCTGCGGGAGGCGGCGGCTCTGGCCAAGGAAGACGGCGTCGCCGGCCTGATCTCATTCCGGGAAGGCAACGCCGAGCAGCTGCCGTTTCCCGACGCCAGCTTCGATCACGCGTTCACCGTGACGGTGCTGGAGGAATGTGACGCCGACCGCGCGCTGCGGGAGTTGTTCCGGGTGGTGCGGCCGGGCGGGCGCGTGGGCGTGATCGTGCGGGCGATCGACATGCCGCAATGGTGGCATCTCGATCTGCCGGAGGAATTGCGGGCCAGGGCGAACGTGCCGCCTCAGTCGGTGGGACCACGCGGCGTGGCGGACGCCAGCCTGTATCCGCGCATGGCGGCGGCGGGGTTCGAGGCGCTGACGTGTTTCCCCACATTGGTCACCTTCGACCGGCCCGACGGGCCAATCTGGCGCTATCGCGAGGATCACGTGCTGGCCCAGTTGAACGAGGCGGAGACGACGGTGTGGCGCGCGGCGACGCGGCAGGCGCGGACGGCGGGTTTGCTGTTCATGGCCAATCCGCTGCATCGCGTGGTGGGACGCAAGCCGGCGTGAGGCGTTAACCGGATCAACACGTTTCGCACCGCATGCTCCGCGCGGTGCCGCGATGATCTTCAATTCCTTCCCGTTCCTGTTCGCCTTTCTGCCGGTGGTGCTGACCGGCACATTCTTGCTCGCGCGCGCCGGAGCGGGGGCCGCGCAATGCTGGCTGATCGCCGCGTCGCTGTTCTTTTACGCCGCGTGGAATGTCGCCTATCTGCCGTTGTTGCTGGGATCGATCGTGTTCAATTACGTGATCGCCACGCGCATGGCGCGGACGGATAACGTTCGCGCGCGGTCGTGGCTTCTGGGCGTGGCGGTGGCGGTCGATCTGGGATTGCTCGGATACTACAAATACACCGGGTTTTTCCTGGAAACGCTGGATGCGGCGACCGGAGCGAACTACCAATGGCGGTCGCTGATTCTGCCGTTGGGCATTTCGTTCTATACGTTTCAGCAACTGACGTTGCTGGCCGATATCAGCGCGGGACGCATCAAGGAGTTCCGCTTCCGCGATTTCGTGCTGTTCGTGACGTTCTTTCCGCATCTGATCGCCGGCCCGATCGTGCATCACCGGGAGATGATGCCGCAATTCGAGGCCGCCGATTACCGGTTGGACTGGGAGAACCTGGCGATCGGTTTCGTGCTGCTGGCGATCGGGTTGTTCAAGAAGGTCGTGCTGGCGGACGGCATCGCCGATCATGCCGCGCCGATCTTCGCCGACGCCGCCAAGGGGATTCCAATTTCGTTGGTTTACGCGTGGGAGGCCGCTGTCGGATTCACCTTGCAAATGTATTTCGATTTCGGCGGCTATTCCGAGATGGCCCTCGGCCTGGCGCGCATGGTCGGCATCAAACTGCCGATGAATTTCAATTCGCCGCTGAAGGCGCTCAGCATCGTGGAGTATTGGTCGCGCTGGCATATCACGCTGACGCGGTTCCTGACCGCCTATGTCTACAGTCCGATGGCCATTGGCGTGGCGCGGCGGAGGGCGGCGGCAGGCAAGCCGGGACTGGCGGGGACTCGCACGGCGTGGCGCGCGTTCGCCGGGATCGTCGCGATGCCGACGCTGGTGACGATGTTCCTGTCCGGGTTGTGGCACGGGGCGGGAAACCAGTTCCTGCTGTTCGGCGTGCTGCATGGCGTTGCCCTGGTGATCAATCACGCCTGGCGGCTGGTGCGGCCGAGGCTCTGGCCGGACACCGACCTCTATCAACGCACCACCAAGCCGATCGCATGGGGCCTGACGTTCCTGGTGGTGATGGTGGCGCTGACCTGGTTTCACGCGATGTCCGTCAGGGCCGGCTGGGACATCGTCGGTGGGTTGATCGGACTGCATGGCGTCTCGGTTTCGCCGGACGCGGTGTTCGAGCTGATGGTGTTTGGCGCGTGGATCGGGCTGCTGCTGGGGATTGCGCTGATCCCACCCAACACGTTGGAAATCATGCGCGAGTGGCGGCCGGCGATCACCATGCCGGGGCTCTCGACGACGGGGCGGTTGGATTTGTGGCGCGGCGTGACGGCGCGGTTGAGCCTGTCGTTGTCTCCGGCATGGGCTCTGGCGACGGCGGCGCTGATGACGATGGGCGTGCTGGGGGTCAATCGGGTGTCGGAGTTTTTGTACTGGAAGTTCTGAACCGCCGGCGACCATCGGGCACCGCGTTGATACCATTGGCTCCGCTACGAACGGTTGTGGCGTGGCGTTGCCGCATCCTGTATGAGCCTGGCCGCGTGGTCGGCACCATTGTAGGGAATTCCAAGACATGGGCACACCAAATCCCGCCCAGCCGGCGATTGTTCCCGCGATAGCCGCGCTCGACACCAACGAGTCACTGTTCCTCGACCTGATACGTGCCCTCGCGGCGTTTTTCGTTGTGATTGACCATGCACCGACACTGTTCGACATGCCGCGTGCGCCCAGGTGGGGGCATGAAGCGGTGATCGTGTTTTTCGTGCTGTCTGGCTACGTGATCAGCTACGTGGCCGCGACGAGAGAGCGAACGCCCCACGTATTCGTGGTCGCCCGGCTCGCTCGCCTCTGGTCGGTGCTAATTCCCGCGATGATGTTGACCGTGGCATGCGAGATCATCGGACGCACGTTGGGGACGATCCGCGGGGCTTCTCCACCGCCCCGATCGATTACCCCTTCATCCGCATTGGCGCGGTGCTGGTCTTCCTTTCCGAAACATGGGTCAGCGTTCAGGCGATGTCGAACGGCGTGGTTTGGTCGCTATGCGCCGAATTCTGGTATTATATGCTGTTCGCGGCCTGGCTGTTCATTCCACCCGGCTTGACCCGCATGGTGCTCCTGGTGGCGTTCGCGCTGTTGAGCGGTTTCAAAGCCATGCTTTTGCTTCCCATCTGGCTGATGGGCGTCGCTCTGCACCGGTGGCGCTGGCCGAGACAACGCGCGCCGGCGATCACGTTGCTCTTCGGGGCCGCGGGCATGGCGATGGTCGTCTGGGTTCTGGCGGACCGTGGCTACGACGGGCCGATTAACGGCATGCAGAAAGTTGTCAGTCCCTGGCTGTTCAATCAACTCGATCAGGCGCGCGTCTTCTGGTTCGACTGGTGCCTGGGCCTCGCGGTCGCGGCCATTTTGTTAAGTGCCCGTGTGTTCGCGCGCTACCTGCCGTTGGCGGCCATCGCGCCCGCGATCCGATGGTGCGCCGGGGTGAGTTTCGCGACTTATCTGTTCCATATGCCGCTGCTTCATTTGACCGCGTCGTTTCTACCCCCATCGCGCGGATGGCTTGGCGTGGGGCTCACGCTCCTGGTGATCGCGTTGCTCGGGCCTCCGGTGGAGCAGACAAAGCGGTGGTGGCGCGCCCGTCTCAATTCAGTCGCGCTCCTGCTGCCGGTGGTCGCTCATTGATCAGGGGATGCATGCCTGACGGTCATACCGTACGAGCCATGCAGCCCGCGGCGCGGATGAGTGCCGGCCGCCGCGGTGGGCGGCCATCGCCGGCGCCTTGTGGCCGACGCCGGCATGCCGGCTGGAGACGACAGTCCTGGCGTGCTGTCGGTCCGGCGATTTCATGAACCAACACTCTGGGCGCATTGGTACCGCGATCCTGGTTATCGCCTCCATTTGCTGTTTTCTGGTCGCCGTCGATGTCTTTTGGGTCGGGTTTCTCGGGTCCGACGACAGCCTTTACTGGGAAGCGGCGGGAGGGTGGCTGACCCATTTCCCCTGGCTCGGCGCCAATCACTGGGCGCTGCGGCACACGCTGGTTATCCCGATCGCGATCGCCCGGGCACTTCTGGGCGACGGACTGCCCGCTTTGCTGCTGCCATCGCTGCTCTACGCGATTGGCATCGTGGCTGTCACCGCGCTCTGGGTGCGGCGCGCCGCTGGAACGCGGGCAGCGGCGAGCGCCATGGCGCTGGTCGTCACCAATCCTCGCTTCGTTCTGATCTCCAGCATAGCCGATATCGACGTCGCCGAGATTTTCTTCGTCCTCACGGCGTTCGCGCTGATCGCCCGCGCGATGGAACGGACCGCCGCGGTACCATCGCTGCCCCATTGGGGGCTGCTGCTGTCGGCCGGCGTTTCCCTGGGCCTCGCCATGCTGTCGCGAGAGACCACGGTCTTCGCGATCGTCGCCATCGGTCTGCTGTTCCTCGCGGGTTTCGGCATGCGACGCGCCAATTATCTCATCATCGGCGTCGGGTTCGCGGCAGTTGTCGGTCTGGAGGCCGCCTATCTTTGGTGGATGAGTGGCGATCTGTTTTATCGGTCCGCGATCTCGCTCCATCATGACGTTACGATCGATCGAAGGGTCGATCAGGGCGCGGGGGTTCCGCTCCTGCATCCGGCGATCGATCCCCTGACGATGATTTTGTTCAATCACAATTTTGGCCTTCTTGGCTGGATCGGCGTACCGCTCGCCGTCTGGCTGATGCGGCGCGGCGAACTTTCAACGCCGATGAGGCGGCTGGCGGTGCTGGCCGTCACGCTCGCGGTCACCTGGACTTTGATCTCCGCCGCATGGTGGAGCATGTTGGTGTTAAATCCTCGCTATTTTCTGTTGCCCGCGTTGTTGCTGTCGATGGTCTCGGGCATCGCGTTGGAACGCCTGTGGCGGCGCGGCCGGCGGCGCCTGGCGGGGATTCTCGGGGTCCTGATGGTCGGCGCGAATCTGGTGGCTTTGTCGGTGGATAATCGCGATTTCATGTATGGCGAACATGTGCTGCTCGATCTCGCGGCACGTGAGCCGGTGCCGATTCATACCGATCCGCAAACGTTGCGGCGCTGTGCGTTGCTGCTCCAGTGGAAAGGCCTCGACGCACGGGTCACCGACTCTCCCGCTGGTTCGAGCGACCTGTTTTTCCTCGACCCCACGCGCACCGACGCGAAGCCGGGCGCCGGCTGGACGGTGGTGGAGCGGCAAGGCCCGCGGCCGGCGCTTCGCATGTGGCTGGTCGCGCATCTGGTTCCGGCGAAGCTGCTGTCGCCAGGCCAGTTCGTGAAGCTCAGCCAGGGGCATCCGGACGTGACGCTCTGGCGCCTGCCTTGACGTTTATCGCGCGGCGGGAAAGGGTCTGGCCATGTTGACCACCCCCGAGCCCGATCCCGCGGCCGAAACGATGCGTGGGGCGATCGTTCCGGCTGGTCCGCGGATCGCCGTGCTGATCCCCTGCCACAACGAAGCGGTCGCCATCGCGAAAGTGATCGCCGATTTTCGCGCCGCGCTGCCCGAGGCGGCGATTCACGTCTACGACAACAACTCCAGCGACAATACCGCGCGCGTGGCCCGGACCGCCGGAGCGATCGTGCGGCATGAACCGTTGCAGGGCAAAGGCAACGTCGTCCGCCGCATGTTCGCCGATGTCGAGGCGGATGCATACATTCTGGTGGATGGCGACGATACCTACGACGCGCGGTCGGCACCCGCGATGCTTCGCCTGCTGACGGAGCACTGCCTGGATATGGTCAACGGCGCCCGGGTCACCGACATCGCCGCCGCTTACCGGCAGGGCCACCGGTTCGGCAATCGTCTGCTGTCCGGAATCGTGCAACGGATTTTCGGCAACCGGGTCAGTGATATGCTGTCCGGCTATCGTGTGTTCTCGCGCCGCTTCGTCAAATCGTTTCCCGCCTTGTCCGCCGGGTTCGAAACGGAAACGGAACTGACGATTCATGCGCTGGCACTGCGCATGCCGATCGGCGAACTGCCGACGCCGTATAAGGAGCGTCCCGCCGGCTCCGTCTCCAAATTGCGCACCTGGAGCGATGGGCTGCGCATTCTGCGGATGATCGTGCTGCTGGTGAAGGAGGAGCGGCCGTTGCAGTTCTTCTCGCTGTGCGGGTTGCTGCTGGCGGTGCTGGCGGTTGCGCTGTCGGTACCGATCTTCACCACGTTCCTGAGCACCGGCCTGGTGCCACGGTTTCCCACGGCGATCCTGGCGACCGGGTTGATGCTGCTGTCGTTTCTGTCGATGTTCTGCGGCCTGATTCTGGATTCCGTGGCGCGGGGCCGGAAAGAGATGAAGCGGATCGCCTATCTGGCGATCCCGGCAATCGGACGTCAGGCCTGAGCGGCGGTCTTTTGCCGCACCAACGCCGCAAGGTCGCCGACGTTCTTCAGCTCCTCCATTTCGGCGGCCTGGAACTTCACGCCGAAGCGCTTCTCGATCTCGACCACGATGAAGATGTGGTTCATCGAGTCCCAGCCATCGACGTCCTCGGCGGTCATCGACGGTTTCAACTCGATCGAGTCGTCCCCCAGCACCTGACGGAAGATTTCGTTCAGCGCGGAGTACAGTTCCGGATCGGTCATGGGGTCCCCAGGGATGCTAGTGTGGCGTAACGATGACGATGGCCCGGCGCCTGGATCAGTTCGGTCAAGCCGGTATCGCAACGGCCGAACTGCACCCACACCACGTTGATCTCGTCACGGAATTCCGCGGTCCAGGCGCGCACGCCGATGGAGCCCTCCAGCAAGGCGCGGCCGGAGGCGAGATCGCCGGTGGTGACGCCGACATGGTCGAATTGCATCAGACGGGCTCACTGACGATCGCGGTCAGCCGCGGCGTCCAGCCGTCCAGCGCCAGGGTCCATTCGGTCGTTTCGTTTTCCGATCCAGCTTCGGCGAACCCGAGTTTTCGATAGTGCTCGCGCACCATGCCGTTTTTCGCGGTCGGCCGGTAAACGCCGATCAGGCGCGTGGCGCCCAGAGCACGAGCCTGTTGGACGACCAGGTTCAGGGTTTCTTCTTCCATTTGCCGGCCCAGTACGCGGCAGCTCATGAGCCAGGTATCGATACGAATGTCACGCGTTCCGGGATCGAACAGTCCGATGACGATGGCGATGATACCGTTGTCGCCGAAAGTATCGGTCAGGCGGATTTGCAAGGTGAGCGCGCGGTCGTCCTCGATCAGCGCGGCGATCTGCTCGTCCGTCACGCGGCGCGTCGTCAGGTTGAACTGGTTCGTCTTGTTGATCAGTTGCACGACGCGCGCCTGGCCGACGCGATCGAAACGATTCCACGACGCCCGCATCTCCAGGCTTCGCAGGTAGCCATCGAGGTCGGTGGCCGAGGCCATCAGGCTGCCGCGTTTTAAATTGGCCTGATACTGGCCGGTGCGTTCCAGGTCTTCGCTGGTCAGGCGCAACGATTCGAAATATCCGGCGGCGGCGAGCGTGGCCGGCCACAGCGTCGGGTCCTCGGGCAATTCCGGCACGGCGACCATCGGCAGTTCGCGGCGCACGATGGCGCGCTCGGCCGGGTTGTCGTCGGCGAACACCAGGCTGTCGAGGCCGATATTCAGCATCGCGGCGATCTGGCGAATGTTTTCCGCCTTGTCGGTCCAGTTGGCGACGAAGCAGGCGATGTCAGTGCGTTTCAGCACCATATCGGGATGCTTCTCGAACGGTTCGATCGCGTTGGCTTCATCGTTCTTGGAGCAGACGGCCAGGATGACGCCGCGTTTGCTCAGGTCGCGGGCGTAGCGTTGGAAGGCGACGAACGCCTCGCCCAGTGCGCTGCCCTGACCGAGTTTGATGCCTTCCAGGCCGTCGTCGCCGATCACGCCGCCCCACAACGTGTTGTCGAGGTCGAGCACCAGCGCCTTCGCCGACCGGCCCAGAGACGCCGCCAGCAGCCGGGCCACCAGATCGCCGTACACCGGCGCCGCCAGTGGGTGAATTTCCTGTTTGGCGCGATGCCACAGCGCCGGATCGTGCCAGCCGCCCAGCCCATCCGCCGCGATCTGGGCGTCCAGCGACAGCAGGTCCACGCCCTCGGCATCCGCCCGTTGCCGCAGCGTGTCGTTCAGTTGCTGGACAGCCCAGTACTGGGAGCCGGGGAGGCGATGCTCATTGCCGCCGAACAGCGGGGGAAACAGCGGTAGCACGGTTTGTTGCAACACCTGGCACTGAAACGCCTGCCGGGCGCGGACCCATTGCGCCGCGAGGTCCTCACCGATGCGGGCGATGCGTTGCTCGACCGCCGCGGGGTCGCCACCAGGCTCGATGCCGGCCAGCAGATGATGCGCGTCGAGCGCGAACAGTACCGCGGTCGGCTGGAACGCGTGCAGCTCCGACGTTGGGTCCATCAACGCCTGGGTGTACTGGCCGTAATCCGGGGTGTGGATGTCGATCCACAAATCGCGGCGCAGACCGCCGACCCGGATGGCCGGCAGCAGATGGTCCACGGTGGAGGACGCCAGCACGGCGAGACGGATCGGCGGCGAGACCAGACCCGCGGGGGCCTCCGGCACCAGTCGCCTTTGCTTGCGATCGAGCGTGCGGGTTTCCAGCGCGTCGATCCTGGCGCGGGCGAGCGCGCACATATTGGTCCAGGCCTCGGCACCGGGCGCGCATGCGGCCAGGGCCTGGGACCAGCTGGCCTGCCGACGCAGCCAGTGGAGCTCAGGGCCCTGCATCATCATCATCCTGGATTGACGGCCGAGACTTAACTGGCGCGAGGCGGAAAGACAAGGAATCCTCGACGTCACGGCGCGTCCCCACCGATTGACGGATCGCGCGGGCGTGCCTTTGCTGGCGGCAGGGTGAAGCGCAATGCGCGTCACGACAGGCGTCGGACAGGGCACGATCTTCGCCTTATCGTCATCCTTGCGTCGCCTTATCGTCATCCTCGCCTCGCCTTATCGTCATCCTCGGCCTTGCGCCGAGGATCGCTCGCATCACGCACCATGGCCGATTGTCGGCTTCGGGGCGTATTCACAGATGCTCGGGTCGAGCCCGAGCATGACGGCGGAGGTTATTTCATGTCAGCCGATCTGGTCATCCACGGCGGTATCATCGTCAACGAAAACGCCGAGATCGCGGCCAGCGTGGCGATCGTCGATGGCCGGATCGCCGCCATCGCGGCCGCGGACCTGATGCCGCCCGCGCGCGAAACGATCGACGCCGCCGGCCTGTACTTGTTGCCCGGCGTGATCGACCCGCACGTGCATTTTCGTGAGCCTGGCCTTGAGTACAAAGAAGACTGGGGCACCGGCACCGCCGCCGCGGCCTGTGGCGGCGTGACCACCGTGTTCGACATGCCGAACACCGATCCGCCCACCGGCACGCGTGGGGCGTTGGCCCTGAAGCAGGCCCGCGCCAAGGAAAAGGCCGTGGTGGACTACGGCATTTACGGTTTGCTCGACGAGGGCAATCTCGACGTCCTGGAAGATCTCGCGGCGGATGGGGTCATCGGATTCAAGCTGTTCGTCGGCAACACCACGGGCAATCTGCCGTGTCCCTCGGACGGCGCCATTCTGGAAGGGCTGGAAATCGTGGCGCGGCTTGGGCTGCGCGTCACGGTGCACGCCGAGAACTCTCCCATTCTGTTCCGCCGCGAACGGGCCATGCAGGCGGCCGGCCGCACCGACGTGCTGGCGCATCTCGCCGCGCGGCCCGACGTCTGCGCGCTGGAGGCGTTGAACCGCATGGCGGTATTCGCCGAGTGGACCGGTGCGCGCATTCACATCGCGCATGAAAGTACGCGGCTCAGCCTGCCGTACATCCGCGCCGCGAAGGCCCGCGGCATCGACATCACGGTGGAGACCTGTCCGCAATATCTGTTCCTCAGCACCGATGACATGCGCGGGCCGAACGGCTCCATTCTTCGAGTCAATCCGCCGATCCGGGAGCCTGGGCATGGCGCGCCGCTGTTCGACGCGTTGCTGGACGGCACGATCGACATGCTGGCGACCGACCACGCGCCGCACACGCCGGAGGAAAAGCGCCGCGCCAACATCTGGGACTGCGGCTGCGGGTTTCCGGGCGTGGAGACCGCGATGCCGCTGATGCTGACGGCGGTCAATGAAGGCCGCATGACTTTGGGGCAATACGTGCGCGCATCGTCGGCCAATCCGGCGCGCGCCTTCGGGCTGTATCCGCGCAAGGGCGTGTTGCAGGTTGGCTCGGACGCCGACATCGCCGTGGTCGATCTGACGCGCCATGGATTGATCGCGGCGGAACGGTTGCACTCCCGTTCTAAAATCACGCCGTTCGCCGATCGCGCGATTCAGGGGCTGCCGGTGATGACCCTGGTGCGCGGCAAGGTGGTGATGCGGGAGGGGGAGATCGTCGCGTCGCCCGGTTGGGGCCGCCAGGTCGAAACGCGGATGCCGCCAGCCCAGGTCCGCAATGCCGATCGGACGACGCGGGCGATCACGGATCCGAGGTCGTTCGGCGGCTGATCCGACCGTTCCCGTCCCCCTGCGCACGATGGAACATATACGTGCACCCCGCGTTGCTGTTCTGGCGTCCAGGAAGTGCGAGGCACGGACAGGCGCGGGGAGTTAGTCTGGATGAGCACGTCGACCACCGTCCCGCCGGTGCTGCCCAACGGCACTCCAGGCAATTCGTCGCAGGCATCGCGGTTTCTTGAAGCACTCGGGCCGGGACTGACGACAGGGGCGGCCGACGACGATCCCAGCGGCATCGCGACTTACTCCCAGGTCGGTGCGCAATTTGGATACCAACTCGGTTGGACGATGCTGCTGACCTACCCGCTGATGTGCGCGATTCAACAGATCAGCGCCCAGATTGGCCGGGTCACGGGACGCGGGCTGGCGGGAAATTTGCGTCGGCATACGCCGGGTTGGGTGCTGCACGGGCTGGTGGCTTCGCTGGTCGTCGCGAACATCCTGAACATCGGCGCCGATCTGGGCGCCATGGCCGCGGCGCTGAAACTGCTGATCCACGGCCCCGCCATATTGTACGTGGTATTGTTCGCCGTCGGCTCCGTCGCGCTGCAGGTATTCGTCCACTATTCCCGATATGTGACGATCCTGAAATGGCTGACCTTATCGCTGTTCGCTTACGTGGCCACCGCCTTCACCGTCCACATTCCCTGGCGCGACGTCGGCATTCAACTGATCCTGCCGCGGATGTCGTTCGACAGCGACCACATCACCGCCATCGTCGCGCTGTTCGGCACCACCATCAGTCCATACCTGTTCTTTTGGCAGGCAAGCCAGGAAGTCGAGCGGACCGATGAAGAAACGGGCGCGGAACCGTTGCTGCACGCGCCGCATCAGGCGAACGGAGAACTGGACCGCATCCGCGTCGATACTTATGTCGGCATGGCATTCTCCAATATCGTCGCTCTGTTCATCATCATTACCGCGGCCGCCACATTGCACGCGTCGGGTCATACCGATATTCAAACCTCATCCCAGGCGGCGGAAGTCTTGCGTCCATTGGCCGGACCTTTCACCTTCACGCTGTTCGCCCTGGGCATTATCGGCACCGGACTGTTGGCGCTGCCGGTACTGGCGGGCTCCGCCGGATACGCGTTGGGGGAGGCGTTTCATTGGCGAACCGGACTGGCTCGGGAAGCGCGCGCCGCCAAGGCGTTTTATGGCACCATCGCCGTGGCGACCGCGGTCGGCGCCGTGCTGAACTTTTCCGCTCTCGATCCGGTGCGGGCGTTGTTCTGGTGCGCGGTCATCAATGGCGTTGTCGCCGTTCCCATCATGGTTCTGCTGATGGTCCTGGCCAGCCGCCGGTCGGTGATGGGCCAATTCCACCTGAGCCTGCCTTTGAAATCGATGGGATGGCTCGCGACCGGCGTGATGGCGCTCGCGGCCGTGGGCTTATTCGTGACCAGTGTCGTTTGATCCGATGTCCTCTTCGTCCATTCCCGAACCGATCCTGGACGCGGCCGACTCCGCTGAGGCCGAAATCGAAGTGGATTCGATGGTCCCGGAGGCCCCGACGCCCATTCAACTGCCGTCCAATCCGATGGTGTTTTTGCAGGCGGCTCAGTTTACCTTGCTGTTGGTAGCGGCGCTGTATCTGACCCGCGCGATCGTGCTGCCGATCGTGTTGGCGGTGTTGCTGAAGTTGCTGTTGCAGTCCGGGATGCGCCGGCTGGAGAAGATGCATGTGCCACGCGTCATCGCCGCCATGGCCATGATCACCGTGCTGTTCATTTCGCTGGTCTCGATGGGAACCGCGTTGTCGGGTCCGGCGCACGATTGGGCCAACAAACTGCCCGAGGGTCTGCCGCGGCTGCGTGAGCGTTTGAGTGTCATCGCCGGACCTGTCGAGAGCGCGCAACACTTCCTGCGGAACGCCGAGAGCTACATCCACCTGACGACAACCGAGGCCGTGCAGCCAGCCTCGTCCGCGCCGCCGACCTCCATGGCGTCCGGCCTGTCGGAACTGCTGTTCGCCGGCACCGCGAGCTTCGCCAGTGGGCTGTTCATGACGGTCATCATTCTGTTCTTCTTGCTGATGTCCGGCGATTTGTTCCTGCGCCGGCTGGTGGAAGTACTGCCTCGATTCCGTGACAAGCGGGTCGCCGTGACGATCTCCCAGCAAATTGAAAACAACATCGCGGCTTATTTAAAGACGATCACCGTCATGAACGCTTTCGTTGGCATCGGTACTGGCCTGGTGGCATGGGCGACCGGCCTGGACAACCCGACATTGTGGGGCGTGCTGGCGTTCTTTCTGAATTATATTCCGATCATTGGCCCGATCATTTGTCTCGGTGTGTTGCTGTTGGCCGGGATGTTGCGGATCGAACCGCTGTGGGCTTCGTTCATGCCCGCGGCGGGGTTTTTCGTGATCCATATGATGGAGGGCCAGTTCATTACACCCATCCTGGTGGCGCGACGGTTCACTCTGAACCCCGTGGTGGTCATCATCTCGTTGATCTTTTGGTATTGGATGTGGGGCGTGCCTGGCGCCATTCTGGCGGTCCCTGTCCTCGCCATTATCAAAATCATCTGCGACGGCATCCCGCCCTGGGCCGCCATCGGCCACCTGATCGAGGGATAGTTTTATCCCCGCGTCGCTTGACGTCCGGCGATGTACCCCTGGCAGGCGGCGCGCGCCAGGCCGTGCTCGCTAAATCCGCCGGCCGCTTCGCCGCCGCAATAAAGTCCGGGGATGACCTGGCCGTTCATGTCCATCACCTGGCAGTTCGCGTTGATGCGCAGGCCGGCACGCGTGTCGTGCAGCACCGGCGTGGCCCATGCCGCATAAAACGGCGGCGTGGCGATCTTGTATCGCGGGTGAGGCTTGCCGAAATCCTCATCGACGCCGGAGTCGACGAATGAATTATACCGCGCGACCGCCCGCTCCAGATTTTCTGGCGGCATCGGGACGCGCTGATATTTCATTTTAACTTTTTGGGCCAGATCGGCCACGCTGTTGGCGGTGAAAAAGAACCCGGCGCCGGTGTCCACGTTGGGTGGCGTGGGATCCCATTTTTCTCGCGTCACCGCGTCCGAGTCGAAGACAGCCCAGATCGGACCGCCGCCATTATGATCGTCGCCAATGCCGGCCATCGCCGCGTTCAGCCAGTTATGCGGATCGAATGTCACGCTTTTGATGTTTCGAAAGCTGCCCTGGGTATAGGGATTGATCGAGTTGTAGTCGTTGGTGGTGAACGGTGCCCCGGTCTCGTCATAAAACCGCGAGCCCAGCATGTTCACCGTGATGACGTTTTGCCAGTCGCGAATGTGCAATCCGGTGGCTCGGGCTCGGTCGAACACTTCGCTGCCGGGCATCCAGCGCAGGTTCTGATAGCCGTACTGGCAACCGATCCAGCCGGGCTTGGTGACTTTGTAGCCGAACTCGCCGGTCTGATTGTAGAAGCCCCACAAGGAGGCGCCGATGGCCATCGCGGCGATCTCTCCGCTGGCGTCCTGATCGGACCACGGCATGCCGGCGAGGCCGCAATATTCCTCGGTCAGGCGCGGGTCGAACATGCGGCGAAAATTGACGTTGCCGCTGGAGCCGCCGGTGGCGACGATCACCGCCTTGCGCGCGCGAATGTTCAGCGTTTTGCCGTCGTTCTCCACCGCGACGCCATCGACGCGGCCGTTGTTCCGGTGCAGCGCGACCATGCGATGTCGCAGCAGAACGCGTACGCCGGCCTTGGCCGCGGCGGCCTGCAACGGCCACATCATGCCGTTGCCCGAGGACATCGTTGCCCGCACCGCCGGATCGGCCGGCTTGCCGGTCTGCACCATGGGCCAGTCCATGACCGCGCAATGATTTTCCCGCGGCACCGAGTTGCCAACCGCGTTGCCGCCCGCCCCGTCGGGCGCTTTATCGACGAAAACGACGCCATGCGCGACGAGAAAATCATAGGTGGCGACGTTGTTGTCCGCGAACGCGCGGATGATTTCGCGATCGTTGTAACGGTAATCCGGGAACCCGTTCGGTTCGACCACCGACCAATCGGTCAGGTCGCGGAACAATAAATCCGGCGAGTCCTCGATCCCGTGCTTCTTCTGCGCGCTGGTGCCGCCGCCCAGAGGCACGTTGCCGCCGCTGGTGATCGCGTGGCCGCCAATGTGGTTTTGCGCCTCGACCACGATTACCGACGCGCCGGCCTCGCGCGCGACGATGGCGGCCGGCAACCCCATCGCGCCAGCGCCGATCACGACGACGTCCGCCTCCTGGGATGGTGCCGCGATCCCCGCGTGCGTCTCGCCGGCGGCCGCGACGCCTCCGGCGGCGGCGCCCTTGAACAGGAAGCGGCGTGACACTTTGGTGATGGCCGCCATGACGTATCCCCCGAGCTCTGGCCCGCGACGATTATGCCGCCGCGGGCCATTCGTCCAGGAGGAAGAGATCAGGCGGCCTCGGACGGCACCGCCTGGAGGCGGGTCGCGGCGGCGGGATTGGGAATGTCCAGGAACACCGCGCAGACCACGGCGGAAATCACGCAAAGTGCCGCGAGCCCGTACAATCCGCCCGCGTAACTACCGGTGATATCCTTGACCACGCCGACATACCAGGGACCGAAGAACCCTCCCAGATTGCCGATGGAATTGATCCACGCGATGGAGGCCGCGGCCGCGGTGCCGGTCAGGAACATCGGCGGCATGGCCCAGAACGGACCCTTCGAGCCATAGAAGCCGAAGGTCGCGACGGACAATCCAACCATCGCCCACCATGTGCCCATGGTCATGCCCGCGATGATCAGTCCGATCGTGGAGATCGCACAGGCCACCAGTAGATTCCAGCGCCGCTCATGCATTCGGTCGGATAGGTAGCCCATGACGACCAGGCCGATCCCGCCGGAAATATATGGGATCATGGTCAACCAGCCGACTGTCATGTTGCTGGTGACACCGATCGACTTGATGATCTGCGGCACGAAGAACAACACGCCCAGGCTGGCGACGACGATACCGAAATAATTCAATGCCAGCAGCAGCACCTTAAGGTCGAACATGCTTTGCAGCATGCTGAACTTTCGCACCGCCTCCTTCGCCTTGCGTTCGGCGGCGAGCTTCGCGCTCAGCCACGCCTTTTCCTCCGTCGTCAGAAATTTCGCCTGGCCCGGCTGATCGGTGAGCACGAACAAAGTGACGACACCGATCAACACGGTCGGCACGCCTTCGGCAATATACATGATCTGCCAACCTTTAAGGCCCCATAAGCCATCCAGGCTCAGCAGCGCGGTCGAAACAGGCGCGCCCGCGGCGACCGCGATTGGCAATCCCATCAGGAAGCCGGACACGATCCGCCCATGGTGGTAGGTCGGGAACCAATAAGTGAAGTACAGCACGATGCCGGGAAAGAACCCAGCCTCGGCCGAGCCCAGAAGAAAGCGGACGATGCTGAAACTGGTCGGGCCGACCACGGCGGCGGTGGCGCCGGCGAGCAGTCCCCAGGTGATCATGATCCGCGCGATCCAGACGCGGGCTCCGACTTTCTCCATGACGATGTTGCTGGGGACTTCGAAAATGAAGTAACCCCAGTAGAACGTCCCGACCGCGAAACCATAGACGGTCGCCGACAGGTCCAGGTCGCCGCGCATGGTCAGGGCGGCGAAACTGCCGTTGATGCGGTCGATGTAGGCGAGAAAGTAACTGAGGATCGCGAACGGCAGCAGGCGGATGTAAATCTTCCGCATGGCCGATTTTTCGATGATGTCGTCCATTCAAGTCTCCCTGTTCGGTNNGCCGTCGGGCGAAGCGCCGGAGGGGGCCTTTCGCCTGCGAACGGCGCGCGAGTTACATTATGACACGAATTGCCGCCGTTCCCTATCGCGATTTTCGGGGCCGTCTCCCCGACTCCCTCCGTTCAGGATATGATCGCGGCATGGTCACCCTCCCTCTACGTGTCGGCGTCGCCGGCGCGGGTCATTTCGGCCGCTATCACGCGCTGA
>PLSZ01000271.1 GCA_003164305.1 Acetobacteraceae bacterium | reverse complement strand
ACGTCGCTCGCCTGATGAAAATTCCGGTGTCGAGTTGCCATGACGTCCTTCGCGCCATGCAAGCGCGAGGCTACATCTACGAACTCGCGCCCAGGGCGGGGTTTTATCCGACGCTGCGGCTGCAGCAACTGGGGCGGGAAATCGGCGACAACGATCCCGTCGTCCTGCGCGCCGAACTGTTGTTGCGATCGCTGCGGGATACCCTTGAGGAGTCGGTTCTGCTGGCGAAAGTCTCCGGACTTCAGGCCACCTATCTGCTGGCGTTCGAGCCTACGCATCCATTGCGTTTTCTGATCAAGGTGGGGGAGCAGGTGAGAAGCCTCTACGCGACCTCCGGCGGCAAGGCGATTCTGGGTTCGTTGGACGACACCGCGCTGGATGCCGCGCTCAGAAACGTCACGTTGAAGCCGTTAACCGATCGAACCATCACCGCGAAAGCCGCGTTGCGGGAAAGCGTCCTGCTCGGCCGCGAACGCGGCTGGTATCTCAACCAGGGCGAAAGTCTCGAAGGCGTGACAACTCTCTCTGCCCCCTTCCGCTGGAACACCGCCACTTACATCGTCACCATCGCTGGGCCTGCCTCTCGCCTGGACCCTAAATTGGAACAAGCTGTCGGCCTGGTCACCAACGTTTGCCTGATGCTGGCAACCCGCGACGAACTCGCTGCCCAGGCCGGTCGCAAGCGTGACAGCGAAACCGGCGCTTAGTCGTTACGATTCGCCAACCCCAATACTTCGTCGTTATGCTCTCCGAGGTTGGGAGCCAACCGGCGAACGGACGCGGGCGAGGCGCTGAAGCCGATCGGAAAACGGCTGACCGTGAGACGGCCTTCCGTTGGATGCTCCATCTCCTGGAAGAAACCGACGGCTGTCAGATGCGGGTCGTCGAACAAAGCTTCGATCGTGTTGACCGGACAGGCCGGGATGTCGATGCCGTGCAGCACGTCCAGCCATTCCGCGTTGGTGCGATCCGGCAGTTGCCCGGCCAGGAAGGCGCCAACCTCCGCCGCGTGGCGCGTGCGGGTTTCCTGTGAGCGAAAGCGGCCGTCGGTTTCCATCAGACCGGGCTGGCCAAGGAGGTCGGAGAAAGCCCGCCAGTGCCGATCCGTATAAACGACAATGGCGAGATACCCGTCCTTCGTCCGATACGGCCCGCGGGTGCCGGAAAGCAATCGCCGGTAGCCCATCTCACCCTCCGGCGGAACAAACGCGCTGCCTCCGATATGATCGGCCAGGACGAACTGCGCCATCGTTTCGAACATCGGTACTTCGATCGACTGCCCTTCGCCCGAGGTGGCGCGATATAGCAATGCCGCGGTGATGGCGTTGGCCACATAAAGTCCCACCACGCGATCGCAGACATTGATTGGCGCGTATCGCGGCGCGCCATCCACCGCGCCAAACAACCCCGCGATGCCTGACGCGGCCTGCATCAGGTCGTCGTAGACCCCTTTCCCCGCATCCGGACCGCCGGCGCCATAACCGACCGCGGAGCAATAAACGATCCTCGGATTGATGGCGCGGACAGAAGCGTAATCCAGACCCAGTCGGCGAAGTCCGTCAGGACGAACATTGGACACCAAAACGTCCGCCCGATGCGCGAGCGCCAGCACCGACGTCCGTCCTTCCGGCGTTTTCAGGTCCAGCACGATGCCGCGTTTGTTACGATTGGCGTTTAAAAACAACGGCCCCATGCCGGCATGCCGCCACGGACCGATCCATCGCATCGAGTCCCCCGCCGGAGATTCGATTTTTACAACGTCGGCTCCAAGATCACCCAAAAGCTGTGTGGCGGAGGGGCCCATGACAACGGTGGTCAGATCCAGGATCCGGATGCCGCGCAACGGGCCCGTCGCGGGGATCGGATCGTTCGGCCAAACGTTGGCTGTCAGGTCTGACATAGGCGCTCCCCAGACTGGCCCGCATGGCGCCCGCGCGGACATTGCTACGGTACCACGAATTATAATACGCCAATTCGTATAAAAATCCTGGTGAGCCCGTTTGTCAACCGCACTGCCCGGACGTGCCAACGCGGAACGGCCTTGGGTGACACGTCGGCGACTGCCTCTTGACGAAATCTCTGATCCATAGTGCCATCCGGGTGGTCGCATATCATTTCGCTACAGCAGATTTGGCGTGCGGCGAACGCAGCGTCGAAACACCAGCGGCGGGTCAACCCACCGGTTACAGACAGGAGGATACGGTGGCGAATCCAACTCAGGCAACGCACCCATTCGACGCAACGGGACCGGATCACAGCGCGCCGCTCGCTCAATCCACCATGCGCCGGGTCAGCCGCCGGATCATTCCGTTCCTGTTATTGTGCTACTTCGTCGCGTTCCTCGACCGCGTCAACGTCAGCTTCGCCGCCTTGCAGATGAACCGCGATCTGGGCCTGACCCCCGCGGTCTACGGCTTCGGTGCCGGCCTGTTCTTCCTGACGTATTGCGCATTCGAACTTCCGTCGAACCTGATGTTGTACCGCGCCGGAGCGAGACGCTGGATCGCGCGCATCATGTTCACCTGGGGCCTGTGCGCCGCCTGCATGGCGTTCGTCGCCGGTCCCAACAGCTTCTATGCGATGCGCCTGCTTCTGGGCGCCGCGGAGGCCGGGTTCTTTCCGGGCGTGCTGTTCTTTCTGACCTTGTGGTTCCCCGCCGCGTGGCGAGGCCGCGTCATCGGACTGTTCATGACCGGCGTCGCGTTCAGTGGCCTGATCGGATCACCGCTGTCCGGCTGGCTTCTGTCGCTCGATGGCATGCTCGGGCTGCGCGGATGGCAGTGGCTGTTCATTCTGGAAGGCGCTCCGGCGATGATCCTCGCGCCGTTCTGTCTGGTTTACCTGCGAGACGGACCGCTTCACGCCGCCTGGCTGCCACCGATAGAAAAAGCGTGGCTCGCGGAAACGCTGGACGCCGAGCATCGCGCGGAGAACGGAGCGGCGAAAGGCTCCAGCGTGGCGGCGCTGCTCAATCCGCGGGTCTTGCTGCTGGCGGCGACATATTTCACCAACGTCGCCATGGTCAACGGCATTCTGTTCTTCCTGCCGATGATCCTGAAAGGCTTCGGCCTGAGCAACACGCAGACCGGCTTTGTCGCGGCGATCCCCAGCGCCGCGGCCCTGGTGGCGGTGGTCTGGTGGGGCCGCCATTCCGATGCCAGAAAGGAACGTTACGGACACACCGCGTTCGCGAATTTCCTGGCCGGGGCGGCGCTGCTCGCGTCCGTCCTGTTGACCGATCCAACGTCCCGCATCGCGGCGATCACCATCGCCATGGCGGCGACTTTGTCGTTCACGGCGCCATTCTGGACTATTCCGCCTACCTTCCTGTCCGGCGTCGCGTCCGCCGGCGGCTATGGCGCGATCTCCTCCCTCGGCGTGATCGGTGGTTTCGTCGCGCCAACGATCATCGGCTACCTGTCCGGCGTGACCGGCGATTTCCGCGGCGGTCTGGGTGGTATCGCGATCCTGGCGATGGTGATGTCGGCGGTCTTCTATGTCGCCGGCCGTCGCCTCGCCGGCGAGAGCCATGCGAATATCCCAGAATTCGAACAGATCCGGTCAAAACGCTGATACCTGTTTCTGTTTTGCAATCGGTTAAGGAGCGGCCCAATGACCGAGAAATCTCCCTATATCATTCGCGCCTCAGAACAAGAGGCGTATAGTCCGGCGAACCACACCGGCACAAAGAACTACCGTCTGATCGGCCCGAAGGTGAATAGCGCGAAATACATGGAGATCGCGCTTGGCGATATCGAGCGCAACGAAGGCTCTCCCGCGCACGCGCATCCGGACCTTGAACAGGCGGTTTACATTCTGGAAGGTGAGGCGATCGCGGGCATCGACGGTGTCGATCATCACGTTAAGGCCGGCGACATGATGTTCTTTCCGGCCAAGGTGTTTCACTCGATCAAGGTGCTGACCGAACGCATCAAACTATTGGTGATTTACTCGCCGCCATACGGCGAGGATCCCGCGAAGGTCATCCACTCCGCGCCATCGGCCTGAGCGCCGTACAAGGCGCGTGCCACAGCCATCCGTTGCGCTATAGTCCGCCCGAGGACATTCAGCGCCTGCCGCTCGTACCGTCCGCGGCGGGACAAAGGGAGCAATGACAATGGCTGCCTTCGATCTGATCATTAAAGGGGGCACCGTCGCCACCGGCTCCGACGTCATGACCAGCGACGTGGGCGTCATCGCCGGCCGCATCGCCGCGCTTGGGCTCGATCTGGGATCGGCCGAAACGGTGATCGACGCCGGAGGCAAACTGGTGCTGCCCGGAGGCATCGACAGCCACGTCCATATCGCCCAACCCAGCGGGCCTGACATCGTCCAGGCGGACGATTTCGAGAGCGGCACACGTTCAGCGGTGTTCGGCGGCAACACCACCGTCATTCCGTTTTGTTTGCAGGAACGCGGCCAGGGGTTGCGTCAGGCGATCAAGGACTACCACGCCAAAGCCGAGGGCCAGTGCTACACGGATTATGGATTTCATCTGATCATTTCCGATCCCACACCCAACGTGTTGGGTCAGGAACTGCCGGCGGCGATCGGCGACGGCTATTCATCTTTCAAAGTGTTCATGACGTACGAGGGCCTCGCGCTGACCGACGAGGAAATCCTGAAAGTCATGACTGTCGCACGCGGCACCGGCGCGCTGGTCATGGTGCACGCGGAGAACTACGACATCATCCGCCATTTAACCGCGAAGCTGGAATCCGAGGGCCACATCGCGCCGCGCTTCCACGCCACCTCCCGGCCGATTCCCGCTGAGCGCGAGGCCACGCATCGTGCCTGCACCCTGGCGGAAGTCGCCGACGTGCCGGTCGTGATCGTGCATGTTTCCAACGGGGAGGCGATTGAGGAAATCCAGCGTGCCCGCGCGCGTGGCGTTAAAGTTCTGTCGGAGACCTGCCCGCAATACCTGATGCTGACAGCAAAGGATCTGGATGGGTTGAACATGGAGGGAGCCAAATACGTCTGTTCCCCACCACCCCGCGACAAACCCAGTCAGGACGCATGCTGGGCTGGGATCGAGCAGGGGGTGTTTGACTTTTATTCGTCGGATCACTGCCCGTTTCGCTACAATGGTGAAAAGGGCAAATTGGTGCCGAAAGGCCGCACCAGTTTCCGCTGGGTCCCAAATGGGATTCCGGGCGTGGAGACCCGGTTGCCGATCCTGTTTTCCGAAGGCGTGATGAAGAAGCGGATCGATCTGTCGCATTTCGTGCGCATCACCGCGACCAATCACGCGAAGGCGTATGGGCTGTATCCGCGCAAGGGCAGCATCGCGATCGGCGCCGACGCGGACATCGCCATTTGGGATCCGACGATCACGCGCACCATCCACCACGCCGATTTGCACGACGGTACCGATTACACGCCCTATGAAGGTCTCGAGGTCACCGGTTGGCCGGTCACAACGATTGTCCGCGGGCGGGTGGTCGTGCAAGACGGCGTTCTGAAAGCCGAGAAAGGGACTGGATCGTTCCTGAAGCGCGGGAAGTCCGCGTTCGTTCCTGATCCGTGACGCGCTATGCCGTCAGCGACCGCGCGGCAACGCGGTGCCTGCGCATTAACGCGGATAGATCGAGGTTTGGGATCGTTGCGTCTTCAACGACCCATCTCCCACCGACCATGACGCGGTCGGCGCGATGCGCGCCGCATAGGACCAGCGCGGCCAGCGGATCGAGAGCGCCGGAAAATCGCAATTCATCCAGCCGGAACAGCGCCAGATCGGCTTGCGCGCCGGGTGCGATGACGCCGAGCTCCGGACGGCCGATACAGGCCGCGGAACCAGTGGTCGCCCAGCGCAGCGCGTCGCGATGGCTGACCCGTTCGACACCGTAACGGCCTCGTTGCAACAGGAACGCCGCGCGCACTTCCTGCATCAGATTGGATGCGTTGTTGGAGGCCGAGCCATCGACGCCCAGGCCCACGCGCACCCCGGCTTGTTCAAGATCGCAAACCGGGCAGTGGCCAGAGGCGAGGATCTGATTGCTGCATGGGCAATGCGTGACCGAGACACCGGCGTTCGCCAAACGCGCCATCTCGCCGGAATCGAAATGAACGCCATGCGCGAGCCAGACTTTGTCGTGCAGCCAGCCGCATTGCTCCAGGTAATCCAACGGCCGGCAGCCATGCATCTCCTGGCAGAACCGGTCTTCATCGGCGGTTTCGGCCAAATGCGTGTGCAGCCGAACGCCATGCCGTGCCGCGAGTTCCGCGCTGGCCCGCATCAGCGACGTCGTAACGCTAAATGGCGAGCACGGCGCCAACGCGACCTGAACCAAAGCGTCAGGGCCAGTCTGATGATATCGCGCGATCAATCGCTCGCTGTCGGCGAGGATCGTGTCCTCATCCTGGACAACTGAGTCAGGCGGCAACCCGCCATCGCGCTGCGATCGGTTCATCGAACCGCGGGTTACCGTGACACGCATGCCCAGACGCTGAGCGGCGGCGATTTCGATGTCGATGGCATCGTCAAGGCCGGGGGGAAACACGTAATGATGATCGGTCGTCGTCGTGCAACCGGAAAGCATCAGTTCCGCAAGCGCGACCGTCGCCGCGACGTCGAGCGCTTCCGGCGTCAACCGAGCCCACACCGGGTACAGCGCTGTCAGCCAGCCAAACAGCGGCCGGTCGAGCGCGGCTTCCGTGGCACGGGTCAATGTCTGATAGAAATGATGATGCGTGTTGATCAGGCCCGGCAGCACGACATGTTCACCGGCATCGAACGCCACTGCGTCAGGCGCGGATGGCTTGCCGCCGGCTGGGATCAGTTCCTCGATCCGTCCGCCGCGCACCACGATCCCGCCGCCGGCGTCGTCCGCGAGAATGCCCAGAGGATCGCGGATCCAAAGCAGCCTGTGGCTCATCGGCGGGGCTACGCGCGCGCCTGGAACGGGCGCCCCAACATCGCCGGACGATGCAATCGGATGCGCCGCGCGTCGCGGGAGATCAGCACCAGCACGACCACCGTACCGATATACGGCAACGCCGACAGCAACGCCGAAGGGATCGGCACGCCGAGTGCCTGCACGTAAAGCGACATATACATGAGCGCGCCAAAAAACCACGCGCCAATCAGCAACCAAAATGGCCGCCAGGCAGAGAACGTGACCAACGCCACCGCGACCCAACCGCGTCCGGCAGTCATGTCCTGCGCCCACAACGGCGTATACGCGAGCGACATATAAGCGCCCGCCAACCCAGCCAGCGCCCCGCCAAACGCCACCGCCGCGTAACGGATCGGCACGACCGCGTAACCAAGAGCGTGCGCCGCATCGTGCGAGTCACCGACCGCCCTGATGATCAGGCCGAGATGCGTGGAACGGATCGCCCAGGCAACGACAGCCAGAATTGCGAGAGACGCGTAGACCAGGATGTCGTGCGAAAAGACGACGGGACCCAGCACCGGAATGTCCGACAGCAGCGGAATATGCAGCTTCGGCAGTGTGGGCGCGGGAATTCCGACAAAACCCGCGCCGACCAACGCGCTGAAGCCGCGACCAAAAATCGTCAGCGCCAGGCCGGTCGCGGTCTGATTCGCCTGTAACGTGAGTGAAATGACGGCGAACAACAACGCCAGCGCGATGCCGGCCACAAGCGCCGCGAGCACCCCCAGAGACGTGACCCCGGTTTCATTCGCGGTGGCGAACGCGGCGATGGCGCCCGCCAGCATCATCCCCTCGACGCCGAGGTTCAGCACGCCAACCTTTTCCACGATCAGTTCGCCGGTCGCGGCCAGCAACAACGGCGTGGCGGCGGCGATCATGCTGACGAGGAAAGCAACCAACAACGCTGTCATGATGCGACCCTCGCCGGTACTGGGCGTGTGGTGGGACGCACCCGCGAAACCCATTTAAACCGATGCAGCAACAAGAAATCGCACCCCAGAAGATAGAACAATAAAATGCCCTGGAAGATTCCGGTGACCGCGTTCGGCAACCCGAGATTGATCTGAGCCGCGTCGCCACCGAGATAAGTCAGCGCGAGCAACAGGCCCGCGGGAATGGAGCCCAGGGGATTTAAACGGCCAAGAAACGCCACGATGATCGCGGTGAAACCGTAGCCCGGCGACAGCGTCGTCGTCAGTTGCCCCAGTGTGCCGGTCGCCTCCAACAAGCCCGCGAGACCCGCCAGACCGCCGCTGATCAGCATCGCCACCCAGACCAGCCGGTTCTCGCTAAATCCCGCGAACTTCGCGGCACGCGTCGCCTGGCCGAGTACCCGGAATTGAAACCCGAGCAACGATTTCTCCAGCATGAACCACATGCCGACGGCGATCAGTGGTGCGAGCACGATGCCGATGTGGACGTTGGTGTCCTCGATCAACCGCGGTCCCGCGGCGGCGTCGGAGAACAGCGCCGTCTGCGGGAAGCCGAAGCCCTGCGGGTCACGCCAGGGTCCGACCACCAGATACACCAGTAGATACTGCGTGATGTAGGCCAGCATCAGGCTGGTCAGAATCTCATTGGCATTGAACCGGATCCGCAACCAGGCCACGAGGCCGCCGCTGGCCATCCCGCCGAGCGTGCCAAACACCATCATCGCCGGAAAGATCGCCCAGGATGGCGCGTCCGGAAACGCCAACGCCAGGCCGCCACCGCAAATCGCTCCGAGCGTGAACTGACCGTCCGTACCGATATTCCAGACATTCGCACGATAGGCGAGCGACAGGCCGACTCCCATCATAATCAGCGGCGCCGCTTTTACCACCAGCGCCTGCAATCCATCCTGTTGCAACAACGGCGCGATCAGGAACGTGTAAACCGTCAGTCCAGGGGGTCGTCCCATACCGGCGAAGATTAACCCCGACGTCACGCCCGTCAGCAGCAACGCCAGAATGGGTGAGGCATAGCGCCAGAACTTCGACTCGTAGCCGCGCGGTTCGACCTTAAGCATGAACGAGCTGCTCCCGAACGTCCGCCGGCGCGGAGGAGGCCGTGCCACCCATCAGGCGACCGATCGATTCGATGGTCGCGTCGCGGGTCAACACCGGTTCCGAAATACGGCCGCCGGCGATCACCGCGATGCGATCGGCCAGAACAAAAATCTCGTCCAGGTCCTGCGAAATAATCATGACCGCCGCCCCCGACTGGGCGAGAGCCATGATCGCCTCATGAATCGCCAGCGCGGCGCCGGCATCGACACCCCAGGTCGGCTGGTTGATGATCAGCACGCTGGGATCCTGCAAAACCTCCCTCCCGACGAGGAATTTTTGTAAATTGCCACCGGACAGCGAACGTGCCTCGGCCTTCGAGCCAGTGGTACGCACATCGAAACGTTTGATGATATCGTCCGCGAAGGCGTGCGTGCGCTTGTTGTCGATCACACCGAAGCGGACCAACGCGTGGCGCAGGAAGCCGGACAAGAACGCGTTTTCAGCCAGCGACATGGTGGTGACGGCGCCGTGCCCGTTGCGTTCTTCCGGCACGAAACATCCGCGCACCCGGCGTCGCTCATGCGGACCCATGTGACCAGCGGCATGACCGTCGATCATGATGCTCTCGGGTTTGCCGGCGAGGATCTCCCCCGACAGCGCGTCCATCAGTTCACTTTGGCCATTCCCGGCGATCCCCGCGATCCCGAGAATTTCGCCGCCCGCGATCGTCAGCGAGATATCCTTAAGGTCGGTGCCAAAATGGTTCGGGGAGCGGATCGTCAGATGATCCAGCGCCAATCTGGGCTTGGACGTGGCTTCGAGATGCGGCCGGGGAGTCGGCGCGTGCAAATCCATGTTGATCATGATCTCCGCCAGTTCCTTCACGGTCTTTTCGGCCGGGATCACGCGAGCCACATTGCGCCCCAATCGCATGATTGTTGCCGCGGAACACAACGCCCGCACTTCCTCCAGCTTATGGCTGATGTACAGAATGGAGCAGCCCTCGGCCGCCAACCGGCGCAGCGTCACGAACAGTTTCTGAACCTCGCTCGGCGTCAGCACCGAGGTCGGCTCGTCCATGATCAGCAGTTTGGGATTCTGTAACAAACAGCGAACGATCTCAATCCTCTGACGTTCGCCGACCGACAGATCGTGCACAACGCGATCCGGATCGAGGGGCAACCCATATTCGGTGGATATTTTAATGATCCGTTCGCGCAGGCCGATCCGCTCCTCCTTGGAACCAAGGCCGAGCGCGATGTTCTCGGTAACATTCAAAGCTTCAAACAGAGAAAAATGCTGGAACACCATGCCAATGCCCAGTCGTTGGGCGTGGCCGGGATTTTGGATGGTGACGGGTTGGCCTTCCCAGACGATCTCGCCTTCATCCGGCTTCACCACGCCATAAATGATCTTTACCAGCGTGCTTTTGCCGGCGCCATTTTCACCCAGCAGCGCATGGATCTGATTGTGTTCCACGGTCAGGGAGACATGGTCGTTGGCCAGGCAGCCTGGATACAGCTTGGTCATGCCGGTCATCGTCAGCAATGGTCCCGGCGGCGGCGCGTTACTCATTACGGTCCCCTATCGTCATGGGTCACGGGGCCGACCTTCGATATCATTGCGACAGGCGGCCTGAGGAAGCAATCCCCGGGCCTGGGGATTGCCTCGTCTTCGGTGATCGACGCGCGGTCAGCTCAATTTTCCGTCAACGCCCTGCACCAGCCACTGCATGCCGCTCAACGCGCCATCGTCCATCGCCGTGCCGGCCGCGACCTTCACCGCGCCGGATTGATCCATGATCGGCCCGACGAACACCTTGTTCTTGCCGGAGGTGATGTCCGCCACCGTCTGCGTCGCCAGCGCGGAGACGTCCGCCGGCATGTTGGTGAACGGCGACATCGCCAGCATACCGCTATCGAAACCACCCCAGGTGTCGGTGCTCTTCCATGTGCCGGCCATCACATCGCCGATCCGTTTGATGTAATATGGGCCCCAAACGTCGGTGCTGGCACTCAACTGAGTTCCTTCGGCGAACTTCGACATATCCGTGGACTGACCGAATGCCTTGATGCCTCGGCTGGCCGCGGCCTGCAGCGGCGCCGGCGAGTCAGTGTGCTGCGTGATGATGTCGCACCCTTGATCGATCAGCGCTTTGGCGGCATCGCCTTCCTTCGGTGGGTCGTACCAGGAGTTGATCAGCACGAACTTCAGCCGCGCCTTGGGATTGACCGATTGCATGCCCAGCATGAACGCGTTGATGCCCTGCACGACCTCGGGAACCGGGACGGACCCCACGTAACCCGCGAGACCGGCCTTGCTCAGCTTACCGGCGATGACGCCTTGCACGTAGCGCGCCTGATAGAACCGGATGTTGTAAGTCGAAACGTTCGCGGCACGCTTATATCCGGTGGCGTGCTCATAAAACACCGCCGGATGCTTCTTCGCTGAATTCAGCACATAATTCATGTAGCCGAACGACGTGGCGAAGATCAGCTTGTGCCCGGAATTCGCCAGGTCGTTCAGCACCTTTTCCGAATCCGGCCCTTCGGCCACGTTCTCCACGAAGGTGGTCTTGATCTTGTCGCCGAATTTTTCGACCGCCGACTTGCGCGCGATATCATGCTGATAGGTCCAGCCAAAATCGCCGACCGGACCCAGATAAATGAACCCAATCTTCAACGGATCCGCCGCCTGCGCGGGCCTGATCAGGGACGGCAGCGTGGACAAAACCGCGCCGGTACTGGCGAGCCGGGTAAACTGACGTCTTAGCATGGTGTACTCCGTGGTCCTGATATCTGTCTGTGACGAATCTTTCGGTTGCTCCCCGAATAGCCGCGCGCGAGGCACGCCCGGATTAAACCCCCGGTGGTATTCTCCTCTGTTTCCCGAACGGAACCTATGCAATTCCCGCGCCAAAAACGGACGATCAGGTCCAGAAACCCTCATGCACCACACGCGACTCCGCTTCCAGCAACGGACCCACAACCTCGATCGGCCGCTGACCCGCGCCGAGCACCACGCGGCACGGCAAATCCATGGTGAGGTTTTCCGGATGCGGCCCGATCAACGCGCCGAGGTCGCGTTCGGACAACCCGTACACCACTCGGCCAACGCCAGCCCAATACGCGGAGCCAGCACACATCGCGCAGGGTTCGGCACTCGTGACCATCGTGCAGCCAGCAAGAAACTCCGCCGGATAGGCAAGGCTGGCCCGGGTCATCAACACGCGCTCCGCGTGCCCCGTGCGGTCGCCGGCGGCACCGTGCGCGTTACCGGCTTGCATCAGCACCGCGCCATCGGGCCCAACCAAAATCGCACCAAATGGATGATTTCCGGCGGCACGGGCCTGACGCGCGATGTCCAGAGTCAGGCGGACATAATCCTCGTCCGTCAATACCGCACCTTGTCGGGTTTAAGGTCCCATTCCTCAAAGGCGGCCCATCCTTCGGCGCGTAACAGCGGCGTGGTCGGAATGGCTCGCTGGTCCAGCGGCAGAGGAATTTCATGGTACAGGAAATCGTCACGAAAGCCGATCTTCGCCGCGTCGTGACGGTCGTTGGCGAAATAGATCTTATCCAGCCGAGCCCAGTAGATGGCGCTGAGACACATCGGGCAGGGTTCGCAACTGGTGTAGATTTCGCATCCGGTCAGATCGAACGTTCCCAGGGCCTGGCAGGCGAGGCGGATCGCCACCACTTCCGCGTGGGCTGTCGGATCGTTGGTGGTGGTGACCTGATTGAAGCCCTCGGCGACGATCTTTCCATCGCGCGCGACCACGGCGCCAAACGGTCCGCCCTTGCCGGAACGCATCATTTCCAACGAAAGCGCGATGGCGCGCCGCATGTGATCTTCGGCGCTCATGCGTTCGCCGCCATGCGAGCACACTCGGCGCCACAATCGCCGCAATCGGGTGTCGCCGGATGCACGAGTCGCGGCGGTCTCGCTGGCATCGTCCTGAGGTCCTTCTCGATCATTCGTTGCTGAATTTGCAAGATCTGCGCCGCGACCGAAATGGCGATCTCGGCGGGCAACTTGCCGCCCACGCCAGGAACGCCAATTGGGCAAATCAACTTCTCGATGGCCGCGGCGGATACGCCAGTCCGGGCCAAACGGCGCACAAAACGGACGCGCTTGGTGTCTGAACCAATCAGCCCAACGGAAATGCACTCGGCTCGTGGTAACGCCGCCGCGACGATGTCGAAATCGATCTGATGATCGTGAGTCATCACAAGCGCAAGCGTTCCAGACGGCAACGATCTCACTTCGCGCACCGGATCGGCCGTGTGCCGCACCCGCACGGTCGCCGGCGCTTCGGCCAAAGCGTCCAATCGCGTATCGATCCAACTGACTCGTAACCGCAACCCGCTAAGCAGCGAGACCAGCGCCCGTCCCACATGACCCGCGCCAAACACCGCGACGTGCAGCATCGCGGGTGGCAACGGCTCGAACATCACCGAGACATGGCCACCGCAGCACTGACCCAGTTCCGGCCCCAAAGGAAAGTCGCGCAACACCGGGCTTTCGGCACCATCGAGCAATTTTCTCGCCGTCTCGACGCAGGTGAATTCCAGATTGCCGCCGCCGATCGTATCGAACTGCCTGGCGCGCGTGACGACCATCTTGCAGCCGGCCTCCCGCGGCGTGGAGCCTCGCGCGGAAACGACCGTGATCAGCACGGCGGGTTCCCCCTCACGCTCCAGTTCGGCCAGCGCGTGCAGCCATGCGTTCATTATTCGGCCGCCTTCGCGGTGGTGCGCGCGGTCCGCGCCCGCGCCGCGGTCACCGCCATCAGAATCCGTTCCGGAGTCGCGGGTGCGTCGAACCGGGGCAAGATGCCGTCCGCGCTGACCGACGCGACCGCGTCTTTCAAGGCGTGGAACACGGAAATCCCCAACATGAGCGGCGGCTCGCCCACGGCCTTGGAGCGGTAGATGACATCCTCCACATTGCGGCCGGAACTGTAGATGGAAACATTGAAGTCCGCCGGCATGTCGCCGCAAGCCGGGATTTTGTAGGTCGAGGGAGCATGCGTGCGGAGATGCCCCTCACTGTCCCACCATAACTCTTCCGTTGTGAGCCAACCCATGCCCTGAACGAAACCGCCTTCAATCTGGCCAATGTCGAGCGCCGGATTCAGCGATTGCCCGCAATCGTGCAGGATGTCCGCCCGGCGCAGCCTGTATTCGCCGGTCAGCGTATCGATCTCGACCTCAGTCACCGCCGCGCCATAGGCGAAATAAAAGAACGGGCGGCCGCGATGCGTCGCGGTGTCGTAGTGCAGCTTCGGCGTCGCGTAATAACCCGCGGCCGAAAGTTGCACCCGCGCGCGATGCGTGAGTTTCGCGACCTCCGCGAACGTCAGCGACCTCGCGCCGCCATGCGCCATGCCGCCCGAGAAGACGATTTCCGCCGGCGTCACACCCAGTTCTTTGGCCGCGACGCCGGCCATCCGTTCGCGGATCGTGATGGCCGCCGCCTGCGCGGCCTTGCCATTCAGATCGCTGCCGGATGACGCGGCGGTCGGCGAACTGTTCGGGACTTTCGCTGTCGTGGTCGCCGTGATTTTCACGCGATCCACGCCCAGGCCGAACTCGGTGGCGACGACCTGCGCCACTTTCATGTACAGCCCCTGGCCCATTTCGGTGCCGCCATGGTTCAGCATCACGCTGCCGTCGGTATAGACATGGACCAGGGCACCGGCCTGATTCATGTGCGTCAACGTAAACGAAATGCCGAATTTAATCGGCACCAGTGCCAGGCCGCGTTTGATCCAGGCATTTTCCGCGTTGAACGCGGCGATTTCCGCCCGCCGCTTCATGTATCCGGAGGATTCCGCGAGCTCGCTGACCAACTCGGGGATGATGTTATCCTCCACGGTCATGTGGTACGGCGTCACGTTACGGTCAGCCGTGCCGTAAAAATTGCGTTGCCGCACCAGCAACGGGTCGATGCCAAGATGCCGGGCGATGTCATCGACGACGCATTCGATGCCCATCATGCCCTGCGGTCCGCCAAAACCGCGGAACGCCGTGTTGGATACGCTGTTCGTCTTGCAGCGGTACGAAACGATGTGCGCGTGATCGAGATAATAGCAGTTATCGGCGTGGAACATCGCGCGGTCGCAGATCGCGCCGGACAGATCGGGCGAGTAGCCGCAACGGCCCGCCTGCATGAAACTGATCCCCAGAATACGCCCCTCGGCGTCGAACCCAACATCGTAGTCGATGCGAAACTCGTGCCTTTTGCCGGTCAGGATCATGTCGTCGTCGCGATCCAGCCGCAGCTTCACCGGCCGCTTCGTCCGTTGGGCCAGCAACGCCGCGACGCAGGCGATCAACGACGCCTGCGACTCCTTGCCTCCGAACGCGCCACCCATGCGCCGCGTTTCACAAATCACCGCGTGATCGGACAGCTTCAGCGCGCGGGAAACGAGATGCTGAACCTCGGTCGGATGCTGCGTCGAACTATGTACATGCATGTCACCGTCTTCGCCGGGAACGGCCATGGCGACCTGGCCCTCGAGATAAAAATGCTCTTGCCCGCCGACATCGATTCGGCCTTGCAATCGCAACGGTGAGCAAGCCAGCGCGGCTTCGGCGTCGCCGCGCGCCATGACCTGGGTCGGCAAAACCGTGGTCTTCGCCGCAAGCGCCTCATCGATGGTCATGATCGGCGGCAGCGGCTCGTATTCGATCACCGCCTTCGCCGCGGCCTCGCGCGCCCGGGCGATGCTGCCGGCGGCGACCGCGAAAATCGACTGACCGTGATATTCCACCAGTCCGTCGGCGAAAATCGGATCGCCCATGAACGCCGGCCCGACGTCGTTGACACCCGGAATATCCGCCGCGGTCATCACCGCCGCTACGCCCGGCATCGATGCCACCGCCG
>PLSZ01000008.1 GCA_003164305.1 Acetobacteraceae bacterium | reverse complement strand
CCGCCCACACTTTTGCCCCTGTTACTCCTAAATGGAGTAAATTATTGATATAATACATTATATTGGTCATTTATCGACCGAGACTCCGGCTCGGGGCTTCAACGGGGCTTCATCGTCGGCGCGTCAATACGGGATAACGCGCGGCGGCGAACGATCGGAGACTTCGTGGGGGCGTGGATATTCTTGACGCGGCCACCGGAATGAGAGACGCCTTCAACTCACGGACGCGGGATCTCCTGGCCATCAACTTCGGGTTAAACCGAACGGGTCCGCGAGGACCCGCATTTCGCTTCGCATGCCACCTGATATCCCACTATCCAACGAGATGCTGATCGCAATTGGCTCGAAAGAGATCGGTTGTTATGGAATCGCGAGACGGTTAGAAAACCGCATGGAAAGCATCACGGACGACCTCGGAAAGGTGCGATAGGCATGACTATGAATGTCCACCTCCGCGACACGAACAATGTTGCCGACGGCGATGGCAATGGAACTGATCCTAGTGCCGACTGGCCCGCTGGAATTCAAATTGACATACCAGTGTACTCACCGTTTGGCGTTCCATTTGAAGCGCCGGCGCCAAATACATTTCTGGTGAGCTCCATCGGCGATGGGACAATCTCGTCCAGCCAATCACCAGTCGCTACCATGACGAGTTCGATCGATGCGGCTCAGTCGCCATCGATCCCGATCTTCACGGCCTCCTCGATCACGACGTCCGGCCTCGTGATCAACGCGAGTTACGACACGAGCGTGACCAATCTGGCGGCGACCGACCCAACGCTCGAGGCCGATATCGAAGGCGCCGTGCAAACCGCGATACAATACTACGAGGGAGAGATCACCAACTCCATCACCGTCAATATCAATTTCGGCTGGGGTGAGTACGCCGGGACAACCGTCACCGGCCTCAGCACGAACAAGACGACCATATTTCATTACAACTACAACACGATTTACACGGCATTAGAGAATACCGACACGACGTCGGCCGTGCAGCAAACGGCGTTTGCCACGCTTCCGGCCACTGATCCCACCGGTGGGGCGACAGTCGCGGTATCGACGGCGGATGGAAAAGCGCTTGGCCTTAATCTGTTTTTTACCGGGACCGATGGGTCGATCGGGCTGAACAGTTCCGACTCCTACACCTGGACCGGAGGGACCATCGCCGCCGGCACCTACGACGCGGTTGGTGCCCTCGAGCATGAAATATCCGAAGTTCTAGGCCGCATCTCCACCGTCGGCGCGGGGAACACATATCTCCCACTGGACTTTTTCCGTTACACCGCCGCCGATGGAAGGGCGAACGATGCGCCGGGATCCGCCGCGGGCGTCCGCGATGAACCTTTCGTGTCGGGGTACAATTCGAGTACGCAAGCGTATTTTTCATACAACGGCACGACGGTTACCAATGCGTTCGATACGCCCGCCGATGTCGCCGCCGGCGCGGATCCCGGCGATTGGTCTCCTACCGTTGCCAACGATTCGTTTGGTTACGCTTCCACCGGAGCCTCACTTCCGGTAACGGCAACCGATCTCAGCGTGATGAACGTCCTGGGGTATGATCTCGCCGCGGCCTGTTTCGCCGCCGGCACGCGGATTGCCACATTGGACGGGGACGTGCCGGTCNNGTGCGCATCGCCGCCGGCGCCTTCGAGACGGGTCGGCCCGCTCGCCACCTTTACCTCTCGCCTGATCACGCTGTTTATGTGCGAGGCGCGCTGATCCCTATCAAATTGCTCATTAATCGCGCCACGATCTGTCAAATCGAGGTTCCCTCGGTGACGTACTACCATGTGGAAGCGGAGTGCCACGATGTTTTGCTGGCCGAAGGTCTGCCTGCGGAAACGTATCTCGACACGGGCAATCGCTCAGCGTTCGATAATGGCCGCGGCGCCGTGGCGCTCTACCCCGATTTTAGTAGCGCCCAGGCCGCCAGGGAGAAGTTTTCCCGGGTTCCGTTGCAGATGGAAGTGGGCGCGGTGGAGACGGTGTGGCGCGCTCTCGCTCATCGAGCGGCGGCACAGGGTTGGCGCGTGCCCTCCCCGATTTTGGTCGATGGCCCGAAGCTTCGCCTGAGCATCGGCGACCGGCATCTCGCGCCGGTGTTCGCCGGCGGCCGTCATTGTTTCTTCGCCATGCCGATGCACCACGAGCCGTTGTTTCTCGTGTCTCATGCGGCGCGACCGTGCGACCTCTGGCCATGGATCGATGATCGCCGCCAGCTTGGTGTGATGATCAAACGGCTGACGGTCCAAGGCGGCTCAGGGCGTCGTGATCTGGCGTTGGATGACCCGTGCTTCGAACGTGGATGGTGGGAGGTCGAATGGCACGGGGGCCGGCCCGGACGGTGGACCACCGGCGAGGCGCGGTTGCCCGCGTTGGGGGTGGGATTGCTTGAGGTGGAGCTGAACGGCGCGATAACGCATGCCAGGGACGCTGACGTGAATCAATCACCCAAGGTCATCCGGCACAAGCGTGTTGGGACCTGAAGCAGGCGGCGCGGCGCCTGTTGGTTCGTCGTCCACCGAGCACCTCGCACGAACGGTCCGCTCCATCAGGAGCTGGAACCGGCGTTCGGCGCGAAGTGTAAAGTATCCTGACGGTCGGCTCAGGAACGCTTGCGCCGAACTAGGCGAAGGCCGGCGAGTCCGATCCCCAACACGGTGAGGGACGCCGGTTCGGGCGCGTTGACCGGAATGTTGCCGATGATAAAGCCGCCGTCGGCCGTGGCGAGCCCCTGGAGGTTGTCGCTGTTGATGAGCGCGTATCCGTTGCCGATAAGATTCGGGGCCAGGCCGATCAGATGGTTCGTCTCATCGACGACATTCTGGCTGGTCCCGGTATATGTGAAGGCGCCGCCGTATTCGATCGACCAGATCGCCAGCTGCGTGGACAAAGAGTCGTCTGGCGTGCCGCCGCCGTTGGCCAGCAAGGAATTGCCGTTCGTGATCAGACCAGCAATCTCGAACAGCTGCTGATTTGTCAGGGTGCCGCCATTCCCATTCGAGATTGGGTTACTGAACGGATCGAAGGCATAGGTATAGTTTACACTGCCAACGTTGATGTCGTGATAAAGGTCGATACACCAGGCATCGATCTCGCCAATGCTGGTTTCCAGAACGATCTGGCCTAATGCATATGTATATGAGATCGGCGTCTCAAGTGTGACGTCCTCACCTTTGTTGACCGTAACACTGGTGATAATGAACGCCGACGCCGGAACTGACGCGAAGAGGCTGGTGGCGACTGCGATAACGGCTGCAATCGAATATGTGTTTTTCACGGCCGAACGCCTTATTTTGAATCGATGCCCAAAGGAAAGTGCAAGCAGCGTGCCAACTTGAAAAATCCCTTAACATCAATAACGTAGTTTGTCACAAATTTGATATACGGGAGGTTCGTAAAGAATTCTGACACTTCTGGCAAAGGCCGGCCCGACAGCAAAGTGAGAGAGCCGCAAGGTTTTCGGCCCAAGAACTCGGAGAGTTTGCTACCGGGGCTCAAATACAAAGTTCGTGGACAGTTTCACGGATTGGGCCAATAGGGCGATAATTCCAATTATTGAGGCGAAACAACAACGGGGCGCGATGGGTCTCCTTCAACGTCATCTAAAGCGCATGGCTTCTCGCCGGGCGAGGAAACGCGCTGGAACAGCGAACCGCGCGACGGCAACGACGCTGCGCCGTTATCAATGCCTCGGACCTGACGCCGGTGTTCGTCGTGGCGCTGGCGAATGCCAGGGGGCTGTGCAAGGCGTCTTTCGAATTACTTTTTACTTATGTCGGGCCGTCATCCAATCAAGTCGCGCCATGAGGGGGCTCGCCATGGGCTTAACGCGGCAAGCATGTCCGCGACGCCGCCGAGGCGATCTGTGAAGCGGCGGGGCGGCCTGAGGCCGGATGCGGCCCGAACGCCCGGACCCTTCGCGCCGGTCCGCCCCGTCGGTTGGTCGTGGGGCGCACGGAGCACAGCAAAGTGCTTCATTTCTCGAAAGCGGACATAAACATTCGCCTCCTCCGGCGGCCACCGGCGTTACGCCGAGATCGGCGGAACTCGGTGGGCTTCAACGCGGCGCTCAATCAACGAGGACCGTGGCGCGGGACGGGAATGGCGCCCCAGTGCGTGTCCCGTCACCGCTCGTCGGGCGGCATCAAGCGCGTCGCCCGTCATGACCAACGGTGCCGCGCCTCTGGTCTCCCACACCCGAGCCGTTTCCGGGGTGAGCCGCGCGGCGAAATCGGGAAACAGCCGGATCGTTTCGATGTCGTGGTGAAAGTTCGCCCGATCGCCCAGGTCGAGGTAGCTTTCCACCGTCAACCCTTCCGCCAGGATGATCGCGTGACGCGGCAGTTCCACGTGGAAATACCGCACCCGGTCGCGTTTCACCTGAACCACGCGCG
>PLSZ01000478.1 GCA_003164305.1 Acetobacteraceae bacterium | reverse complement strand
AATCGGTATGACCGGCGCGGAGTAAATCCAGAAAGTTCAATCGGCTCTTCGATGACCGGGTGCCGAACCAGGTGAACCAGTCATTGCCGATCTGCGTGCAAAACCCGTTCTTCCCCGCATGCCGCGCTCCGGTGTCGTCCACAGACACGAACGGCGATGTCTCCAACCCGGCACGCGGAACAGCCTGGGCTTCGGTGACGAAATCATCCTGTTTGTCCGTCAGCAGGCGTTGCAACTGGCGCTTTGAGATCGACACCCCCACCGATCGTAAAAACGCCAGCAGCCGGGGCAGGGTCGATTGCCCCTGGTGATATTGCATCAGCACGAAGCGGCGGAGTTCGGGACCGAAATGTCCCGCGGTCCCCTCGGGCAACGGGGCCAGGACCGTCCGGCCATCGGGGGTGATCCAGCGTTCACGCCGGTAACACGTCGCCCGAACCGAGATCACGAGGTCCTGAACCAGGAACGATTCATACCCCTTGAAGCGTGAGCCGGGCGGCACCTTGGCTTCGATCACCTTCTCATCGATGCTGACCCGAGGCGTCACCTTGCCGCGGCCGGGCCGCTTCTCCCGCTTGCCGGGCTTCGGCGGCTCGGTACCTTGGTCCATGCCGCTCGGTTTGATCGTTGGGCGCCCCTTCAGACCTTTCAGGCGGGCGATCTCTTCTCGTAGATCAATGATCGTCTGCTTCAGGGCCGCGACCTCGCCAAACAACTCAATCAACAGAGCTTCAAGCTCTGGACGGCTCAGTGCGGAAAGTACGGCTGGCGGCGGCACATGACGCAAAGAATCCACGGCGCCGAATCGGCGCAAGGAAAAAATGGGGGAGTGCCCACGGTTTTGCCCCTGTTACATTTAGAACACCGGAATCATAATTCGGGCCGAGGATGCCGATATCCGTCAGGGCCCAACCTGGGCCGTTGGACGAATCTCCGGCGCCATGAAGCGCCTTGCCAAAGACTGCGAGATGCCAGTGTTGTTGTCGGCACAATTGAACCGCGGGGTCGAAGGCCGTGATGACAAGCGCCCCGGCCTCGGCGATCTGAGGCAGGCAGGCGACATTGAGCAGGACGCGGACGCGGTCGGCTTTGTTTACAGACCGGAATATTACCTGGGCGCGAGCCCGAGGCGAGGGAGGGTGAGGCCCGGTCCAAGCTCGATGAACGGCGGAACGCGTGGCGCGACCGCAAGGCCGACGCCGCGGGGAAAGCGGAACTGATTTGGGCCAAGATCCGGAACGGCGAGACCGGCACCGATCCGCTTCTGTTTGATGGGCCGACCACGACATTCAGGGAACCGTCCAATGGTTGAGGATCCACTCCTGCTCACCCCTCTGGAGTGCGACCTCCGTGACTTCCCGTGCATGCCGCTCGACGTTGTGCGCGTCCGGGACAGCGAGATTGCTTCAATCGATCCTGAAGCGTTCCGTGCGGCCGTGATATCGTGGTGTGTTGCATGGCACCAGGTTCCGGCGGCTAGTCTGCCAGACGATGACGCAGTGCTGTGCCGGCTGCTCGGGTATGGCCGCGATATAACGACGTGGCTGGAAATCAGAGCGGCCGGCGCTCTCCGTGGCTACGTGAAATGCACCGATGGCAGACTTTATCACAGAGTTGTTGCGGAGAAGACCCGGGAGGCTTGGAGCAATAAGAAAGCCCAACGTGACAGAACTGAAGCGGCGCGTCTCGCTAAGTTGGCAAAGCAACGCGGGATAAACGCCGAAGAGTCACCGTCGGGGACACAGCAGGATCGAGCGGGCGATTACGCACGCAACCTGTCGCAGAAATTTTCCAATTCTGTGACAGGTTCTGTCGCAGACCACGTCACAAAGTCTGTTACAGAAACTGTGACAGGGTCCAAGCCCTACAAGATTCGCACAAGTCCGGAACGTTTTATGCCTTCGATCATGGTGAGCAATCGTTGATGCCCCCTCGCCAGGACGATGGGCCCGGGTTTGCCGTGGTAACCTGTCCATCCGCCAAGACGGGCGCAGATCCATGTCGCATGGGCCAGCGAGGCAGGCGGGTGAGGGTTGCGTTGGCGCTCGGTGCGTCCTTCGAGGCTTCGCCCGATCGTCTCGATGATGGGCTGGTCGGCTGGTTCGAAGACATCCGTCATGGGCCGTTCCGCCCGGCCGTCGCGATCATGCAACATCTGTTGGATCTGGATCGCGGCGATCCGTGTCGCGCAGCCCAGGTTTTTCAGTGGCTCGTTTTCCCGGATCGGCACCGCCTCGATATCGAAACCTCGGGTTTTCATCAGCCGGAACACCTGCTCGATCGCCCAGCGGCGGCGGTAGTACGAGACGATCAGGCGCGCGTCGTCCAGGCTTTCGACCGTTCGGGTTGTCAACAACCGCCAGTGCGCCGGTGTTTCGCCCGGAGGCGGGTCGATCTCACGCGCCTCGACCAGTGCCAGGCTGACGCTTGCCGACAGTTCCGCCGCCCGGTCCGCGCGACTGCGCTTCGGACGTTCGATGCAGACGCGGCGTGCGTGCAACGCGAATGTCGCGCGACGCGCCGGGCGGCCGGGAATGGATGGCAATTCGATGGTTTCGCGGCCGGGTTCGGGCTGTCCTTCGCAAGCTTCGTAAAGCCTGCCGCCGTCCGTCAGGCATCGGTCATGGCGCGCCCGGATCAAAACCTCGACGCCCTCCGGCAGGCAGGCGAACATCTCATACAGGTCCGCCTCGCGGTCGGCGACCATGGTCACGCGGCTGGCACCGGCGGCCAGCAGATCCGCCGCCTGCGCGGCGGCTTCCACCCAGCGGCGGCTTTCCTTCTCGTGCAACCCGCGCTGGTGGCGATGAATTTCGGGGGGCTCGTCATGCACCAGGAATGCAGCGGTCAGCAGGCCCAGAAGCGCGCCATCCGCCGCGTCGAAGACGATCGCCGGATGCAGATAGCCTAAAGGCCGCGCTTCCCCCCATCATCGCGCAGGCTGGTGGTGTCCTGAGCGACCAGAAGCTCCCGCCCCCGCACCCGCTCCAGCAGAGCCGACCGGGCGGAGGCCACCATCTCCGACGCGGTTACGCGCGGGTTGTTCAGGAACCGATCGAGCCGAACCTCGCCCGCCCGGTCGCCGCCCAGAGCGCGCAGACTGATCCCGCGCGGGCCGGCACACAGCAGCCTTTCCAGAAGAAAGACCCCCCTTTTTCCAGCCGGCCGTCACCGAACCGTCCGAGACCTGTCATCATCGCGAATCACCCTCTGTTGAGCGGTGACAGCGAGTCAAATATCACAGGGGGACGCAAGGGAAAAATCATTCCGGACTTGTGTGGAGGCGGTAG
>PLSZ01000596.1 GCA_003164305.1 Acetobacteraceae bacterium | reverse complement strand
GTCCTGATCATGATCACCGGCAGCCAGGGGGAGGCGCGCAGCGCGCTGTCCCGGGTGGCGCTGGACACGCATCCTCGGGTGGCGCTGGGGGAAGGCGATACCGTCATCTTCTCGTCGCGGGTGATCCCGGGGAATGAGCGGGCGATCGGGCTGGTGCAGGACAACCTGGTTCGCCGGGGCGTGAACGTGATGACCGACGCGGATCACGCGGTGCACGTGTCGGGGCATCCGGCGCGGGACGAGTTGCGGCGGCTGTACCGGCTGGTGAAGCCTCGCTACGCGGTGCCGGTGCACGGGGAGTGGCGGCATCTGACGGCGCACGCCGAACTGGCGGAGGAGGAGGGCGCGCGGCCGATCCTGCTGGAGGATGGCGACATCCTGAACCTGGCGCCGGGAACGGTGGAGATCGTCGACAGCGCGCCGGTCGGGCGGCTGGTGCTGGATGAAAACCGGCTGATCCCGATGAGCGGGGAGGTGATGAACGCCCGGCGGAAGCTGCTGTACAATGGAGTGATCGTGGCCAGTCTGGCGATCGATCGCGCCGGCAACATCCTCGGTCAGCCGAAGCTCTCCGCTCCTGGGCTTTTGGACGCGGACGATCCGGAGGCGGGGCGGATGATCCAGGAGTTCAGCGATGGGATCGCCGATTTGCCGGTGGCGACGCGACGGGACGATGAAGCGCTGACCGAGGCGGCGCGGACCGCGTTGCGGCGGGCGGTGGGGAAACGGTTGAAGAAACGTCCTCAGGTCGATGTGCATCTGCTGCGTGTCTGAGGTTGGGGAGGGGTCAGGGCTCCGGGGGCAAAGCCCCGCCCTTCCTCATCCCCGGGACACATCGCGATGAACTGGTTCACCGGCATCGTGCTCTATATCCTGATCTGGTGGGTGGTGTTGTTCGCCATCCTGCCCATCGGGACGCACGCCGTGGACAATCCGGACGAGACCTCCGGCTGGCGCGGCGCGCCCTCGGCGCCTCGGATGTGGCGCAAGGTCGGGATCACAACGCTGGTGGCCTGCGTGGTCTGGCTGGCGGCGTTCGGTCTGATCGAGAGCGGTTGGATCAACTTTCGCGAAGGCATGTTCGCGGCGCCCAAAGATGACTGATGCCCTTAAATGCTACAACCGCCTCTACCAGGCGAGGGAAAGATCATCCTCAGCCTGGCGGGCGGTTGCCGTTTCCTCCCCAAACCTGGCCCCTCGAAAGCGCCAAGCCCGGGCCTGAAGCTTGTTAACCAAAAGCCATCCGTTTGTCACTATGTTTTGTCCGAATTTTCGCCAAAATCTGCCCGTTTGTTTCGCGATTGCCTTGTGCGGTGCACAATAATTTCGTCTATCCGTTTCAGATCATGGCTTCCCGCGTCTTTAAACGAGCGCCCGGTCCCGTCCCGGGATCATTCGTCCGCGCGCTGAGCCGACCGCGCCGCGCGATATGACGAAAAGCACACGGCCGCCTGACGATTGGCGCGCGCGTCGCGAACCGTGGCTCAGGCCATGTGACATCGCGGACGATTCCGCCTAGGGTCCGGCCGCACCGCGAACCACGGGATCTGATCAACGATGCGCCTGACTCAGGGCTTTATACCGACCATCAAGGAAACGCCGTCCGAGGCGCAGATCGCCTCCCACCGGCTGATGCTGCGCGCGGGCCTCGTGCGGCAGACCTCCGCCGGCATTTACGCCTGGCTGCCGTTGGGCTTGCGGGTGCTGCGCAATATCGAGCGGATCGTGCGCGAGGAACAGGATGCCTCGGGCGCGCAGGAACTGCTGATGCCCACCATCCAGTCGGCTGATCTGTGGCGCGAAAGCGGGCGGTATGACGATTATGGCGACGAAATGTTGCGGGTTCGCGACCGGCATGAGCGCGACATGCTGTACGGACCCACTAATGAAGAAATGATCACCGACCTGTTCCGCCAGTCGGTGCGCAGTTATCGCGAACTGCCGAAAATCCTTTACCATATCCAATGGAAATTCCGCGATGAGACGCGGCCTCGGTTTGGCGTCATGCGCGGGCGCGAATTCCTGATGAAGGACGCGTATTCGTTCGACCTCGATCAGGCTGGCGCGGTGGTCAGCTACCGCAAGATGATGCTGGCTTACATGCGGACATTTCAGCGCATGGGTCTGAAGGCGATTCCGATGGAGGCTGACACGGGCCCGATCGGTGGCGACCTCAGCCACGAGTTCATCATCCTGGCGCCGACCGGCGAGAGCCAGGTGTTCTTTGACGCCGCGTTCGAGGAAATCGATTACCTGTCGCAAGGCGCCGGCGGGTTCAGTCACGACAGCGCGGCCGATCTGGAGCAGTTTTTTGGCCAGATGACCTCGCATTACGCCGCGACGGACGAAAAGCACGATACGGTGAAATGGGATGCCGTGGCGCCTGACCGGCGGCGCGAGGGCAGGGGGATCGAGGTCGGCCACATCTTTTACTTCGGCACCAGGTATACGAAGTCGATGAACGCCACCGTGACGGGTCCAGATGGCAAGCAGGTGTTTCCCGAAATGGGCAGCTACGGCATCGGCGTGTCCCGGTTGGTCGGCGCGGTGATCGAGGCCAGCCACGACGATGCCGGCATCATCTGGCCGGACTCCATCGCGCCGTTCCCCGCCGCGATCCTCAATCTGAAAGTGGGTGACGCGGCGTGCGACGGGCTGTGCGAGCGGCTTTACGGCGCGTTGGGTGGCAACGTTTTATACGACGATCGCGAAGACCGCGCGGGAGTCAAGTTTAACGACGCGGACCTGATGGGGCATCCGTGGCAACTGATCGTCGGGCCGCGAGGCGCCGCCGCGGGTAAGGTCGAACTGAAACGCCGCGCGACCGGGGAGCGGGTGGAACTCAGTCCCGAGGACGCTCTGGCACGC
>PLSZ01000164.1 GCA_003164305.1 Acetobacteraceae bacterium | reverse complement strand
TCGTGTCCCCGGCGGCGAACCCGAGGATCACCCCGCCGAAACTGCCCACATTGTCGATCTTCAGCGTATTGCCCGCCGCGGAATCGACGAAATCGATTTCGGAGTGCGTCCCGTTGTTGCCGTCGCTCGCCGGATAATACGCCGCCGTTTCCAGCGTGCCGCCGCCTTCAATGTCCTCGAAGCCGCGCACCGGCCCGTCGCCGCCCGCGATGGCGGAGGGGTTGACGGTGATCTTCACCGTGCCGCCGTCGGCGACGATCGAACCGGTGTTGAACAGTTCCGACGTCGTGCCGATGGCGATCGTCAGCGTGTTGCCGGCGTCGGCCTGGATGACGCTCGGATTGTAGAAATACCCCGGCAGCGTGGTGCCGTTGAGCACGGTGGCGCCGATATTGATCGTGAGCGAACTGCCCGCCGCTCCGTCCGCGAGGATACTCCCCTCGTTCACGAAATTGCCGTTCGCGTCGATCGTCGAGGACTGGGCGACCACCAGGCCGGCCGCCGTGGTGATCAAGGTCGCCGAATCGAGCGACGGGGTGCCGTGGTTCACCAGGCTGTCGCCGGTGAAGACCAGCAGTCCGTTGCCCTCGAATATCGTATTGGCCTGGAGGATGCCGTCGCCCAGGAGGATCGTTCCGTTATCGGTGATGATCCCGGTGTCGCCGGCCTGTGGCGATCCTGTCGGCGACCAGTCCGTCGTTACACTCGCGCTTGCCGCCGTGCCTGGTTGTCCAATCCACGTGTATGTCGTCGCCATCGTTTGTTCCCCTCGTAACGAATATCCAGACGAAATTTTCGGGCGTTGGGCGCTGTGCCGCGCCGTCCAGAATTTCGAGCCGGAGAATGTGTCGCCCTGTGAGAATTTGTTATTGTGCCGATCTTAACACCGCTCGACCGGGAATACCAGCCCGAGCGGTCAGGTGGCAACCGGCCAGCGACGGTCGGGCATTACCTGGCGGCGTCGATCGCACGGCTGCTGGCCGGCCGATGCGCGAAGATGCATCGCCAACGTTTCAGGGCGGTGGTATGATCCCGTCCGCGCCTGCCGGGAGGCTGGCCTGATCACGCTGCAAGGTAAATTGCCGCGAGGGAGTATCGTATGTCCGCCGTCCTGAAACAACTCTCTTCCACCGACGCCGAGCAGGCCGAATGGCGGCTGCGTCGCGATATGGCCGCCGTGTTTCGCGTCGCCGCGCGGATGGGCTGGAACGAGCAGATCGGTAACCACAACTCCCTGATGCTGTCAGGCGAAAGCCCAACCTTCCTGATCAACCCGCGCGGCTACTTGTTTCAGGAACTGACCGCGAGTTCGCTGATCGTTTGCGACCTGGACGGCAAGGTGCTGCGCGGCACCGGCGAACTGCGAAAAGTCGCGTTCCATATCCATGCCCGCATCCATCTTCAGAACCCCGCCGCGACCTGCATCGTCCACGTGCATCCGCGCTGGCTGACCGCGCTGTCGATGCTGGCGGAGCCGGAGGTCACGTTGTCGCATCATAACAATCTGATCCTCAACGATCGCATCGCGATCGATCACGAAGGCGTCGCCCCCGCCGACAGCCACGCCGAGGGCGACCGGCTGGCCAAAGCGCTCGGTGACAAATCCATCCTGCTGATGGGCGGCCATGGCGTGACCGTCGTCGGTCCCACCGTCCACGACGCGTTCGATGAATGTCACGCGGCCGAGCGCACCGCGATGTATCAACTCACCGCCATGTCGACGGGCCTGCCGTTGCGGGTGCTGCCGGACGCGGAACGGCGGCATTGGCATGGGCCGTGGGGGGAGAAGATGGACGCGCGGCTGCATCTGGACGCGTGGCGGCGGATCCTCGATCGCGAGGAGCCGGATTACGCGACCTGAGGCTGCGCGAATGTCCGAACCAGGCGGCGGTCGCGTTCTCTGGGGCGCCGGCACCAGTCGTACCATCCGCGCTCACTGGGCTTTGCACGAACTCGATCTGCCCTATCAACGCCGGCCGATCCAGGCGCGAACCGGGGAGACCCTGACTGAAGAATTCACCGCCCTCAGCGCGCGGCAAAAGATCCCGTTGCTGCAGGATAACGGCTTCACGATCACTGAAAGCGCCGCGATCGTGACGTATCTGTCGGATGCTTACGGGCAACCTCACGACCGGCTGGTGCCCGACGACGCGCGGGAGCGGGCGCGCTGCCTGGAATGGTGCTTCTTCGTCATCAGCGAGTTGGACGCAACCTCGCTGTATGTGATGCGCCGGCATGGCGATTTGCGGCACATTTATGGGGAAGCACCGCTCGCGAACGAAGCGGCGGCGGCGTATTTCCAGAAGCAAATGCGGTCGGTGGAGCGGGCGTTGGACGATGGCCGTCCGCATCTCCTCGGCGACCGCTTCACCGCCGCCGACATTTTGTTATCGACCTGCGTCACCTGGGCTGTCCGGTATGGCGTCGCGGTGACGGATCGTGTTGTCGCTTACAACGCCGGGATCACGGCACGGCCGGCCTACGCGCGGGCGGTGGAGAGCAATCGGCCGCCTCCCTGACCGCGGCAACCGGCGGGCGAATTGATCCCGGTCAATGCACCGGCGCGCGAGACCCGCCATCTTCCCCGAGACGAGCGGATGGGCGGGGCTGGCACGAGCCCTTATCGTTGCTAATTCGAACAGAAACCACGCCGCGCGAGCGGGAGGCGGAACATGACCTACAAAACCCTTATGGCGCATCTGGAACTGGGGCACCCGAACGCGGGTCTGTTGCGCGTGGTGGCGGATTTGGCCGAGCGGTTCGATGCCGAGGCGATCGGCGTCGCGACGTGTCATCCGATGCAGGTGGTCTACAGCGAGGGCTATGTCGCCGGGGAGTTCATCGCGCGCGACCGGGAACTGCGCGATCAGGAGGTCGCGACGGCAGAGGCCGAGTTCCGAGCCGCCCTGGGTCCGCGCGCCGGGGACTGGCGGTCGGCGATCACATCGGATCCGCTGGCGGATTATTTGGCGCGGGAGGCGCGCGGCGCGGATCTGATCATTACTGGTGTAGACCGGGCAGTGTCGTTGTTCGACAACTCGCGCCACCTGGTGATCGGCGATTTCGTCATGCACGTCGGGCGGCCGATGCTGATCGTTCCGGCGACGGTCGAGGCTGTTTCGTTCGACCGCGTGCTGGTCGGCTGGAAGGACGCGCGGGAATCCCGGCGAGCGATCGCCGACGCGTTGCCGCTGCTGAAACAGGCCAAAAAGGTAACGATCGTCGAAATCGCCGGCGAGGATGATCTGGCGGCGGCGCGGGGGCGGCTGGACGATGTCGTGCTGTGGCTGGGTCGCCACGGGATCGCGGCGGAGCCGGCCGCGGTGGCCTCGGGCCGCGACGACACGCATCGGCTGCGTCATTTGGCGGAGGAATACGAGGCCGATCTGATCGTCGCGGGCGCGTATGGGCACAGCCGGGTGCGGGAATGGGTGCTCGGCGGCGTGACGCGGGATCTGCTGTTGCGGGCGGGGAAATGCGCGCTGGTGTCGCACTGACACGGGCGCCGCGAGTTCCCCTTCACGCACCGTGACCCGCCGCGTAGCGAACCGATCGCCGGCACAGCACCAGGCCGGCCGCGGTGACCTGTAGCGCCATGCAGAGCCTCAGCACCACGTCGTAATCGCCCGTCGCGTCGTGCAGCACGCCGAACACGCCCGGTCCGAACGCCAGCGCGAACTGCATGATCGCGCCGCTCAGGCCGATGACCACACCGAATGACGCAGGGGAGAATTCCGCGTGCACGATGACCGCCGGCAAGGTGATCAAATTGCCGACCGACAGGCCGAACAGGACGATCCCCAGATAGACCGCCTTGGTTGAGCCTGGCATCGCCAGCAACAACCCCAGCCCGCAGGCCTGGCTGAGCAGGCACACGGCGGTCGTGCCTCGGCGCGGCAAACGGTCGATCACGGTGCCCAGTGCGAGCCGGCCGAACATCGCGGCCAGGCTGGAACAGGTCACCGCGAGGCTGGTGCCGGCGGCGCCGAGCAGTGGCAACAGGAACGCCACCATGTGCACGATGAAGCCGACCTGCGCGGCGATGGCCAGAGCGAACGGCAGGGCCACCGACCAGAATTGCCATGTGCGTAACGTCCGCCTTGTGGCGTCACGGCGGGATTCCGGCGGGGCCGCGGCCACCTGGGCGGCCACCTGCCCGGGGGAGCGCATGCCCCACAGGATGACCGGAACCAGGATGGCCCAACCGGCGAGGACGGAGCTCAGGACGGCGTGCGGCAGGCCGATGGAGTGGCTCAACCGGACCAGCAGAGGGGCGACGGTGAAGCCGCTGGCGCTGGCGCCGTTCAACGCCAGGCTGATGGCGAAACCGCGCCTCCGGTCGAACCACCTCGCCAGTACGATCGCGATCGCCGGGCCTGACGTCGCAGCCCAGCCGGCGGCCATGACCAGACCGGCGATGAATAACTGCCAGGGATGCGCGGCGTTGCTGAAGCCGGTCGCGCCGACTCCCAACAGCAAGGCGCCGCCGATCATCAGGAGGCGCGGCCCGGCGCGCTCGACGGCGGCGTGCACGAACGGGATCAGGCAGGCGCCGCTGAAGTAACAGAGAGTGGTCGCGGCGGCGATGGTGGAGACCGGCCAGCCGTGCATGGCGTGCAATTCGCCGACGAAGACCGCCTGGCCGTAGAAGCCGAAACCCCAGGCGAATATCGCCACGCAGAAACAGGTCAGCACGGCGGGCCAGCCGCGGCGGAACTCGGTCTCGGCGGGTGCGTGGATCATGGGGGCGGTGAGGGTGCGCGGGTGGGTGATCGACATGGGCCGCACTCGGTGGGTGATTGGGTGAGCGGGGCATACTGGCGGGGGCCTCCTGACAGCGTTATGTCAGGAGGGATTCGCCGGACGAAGGAGCGGGATGTGCGACGCGCCGATCGGTTATTCGACATCATTCAGACCTTGCGGGTCGCCTCGAAGCCGATGACCGCGGCGACGCTCGCCGAGCAGTTGGAGGTCACGGTTCGCACCGTCTATCGCGACATCGCCGCGTTGCAGGCAAGCCGGGTGCCGATCGAGGGCGCGGCCGGCATAGGGTATGTGCTGCGGCGGGGCTTCGATCTGCCGCCGCTGATGTTCACGGCGGATGAGATCGACGCGATCGCGGTGGGGGCACGGCTGGTGCGGCGGTTGCGCGATCCGGGCTTGCAGGACGCCGCCGCCAGTGTATTGGCGAAGATCGCGACGGCGCTGCCCGACGCGTTACGCCCAGGAGTGATGTCCGCGCCATTTTATGTGTCGGATGGGATGGCGGAGACGCCCTCGGGGATCGATCTGTCGGACGTGCGGTTCGCGATCCGGGAGTCCCGAAAGATGCGAATCACTTACGCCGACGCGGGCAGGCAGCGCAGCAACCGGACGATCTGGCCGATCGCGATGGCGTATTACGTGGACGCGACGGTGCTCGGCGCGTGGTGCGAGCTGCGAGAGGATTACCGGCATTTCCGGGTCGAGCGGATCGTGACCTCGACGCTGCTTGAGACGCGGTTTCCGACCGACGGTGGGAAGCTGATGGCGGGGTGGTGGGCGCAGATCGGGCCTCAGGCGGGGAACGCGCGGCCGGAATAAGGGATCATGGCTGCTCGTCCAGCCAAAGTCGCAGCGCGACGGCGTTGTTGTGGCTTTCGTCACGAGCGGCGTACAGTAGCGTTACCGGCCCCGCGCGCCGGCGTTCAAACACGGTTTCCGCCGCGGCCTGGGCTTCGGGGCTGGCGAGTTCCGTCGCGAAGGCCGCGCGGAAGGTGTCCCAATGTTCGGGGTGGCCGTGGAATTCCTTGCGCAGCGCGTGGCGCGGGGAGAGATCCTTCAGCCAGAGATCGATGCGCGCCCGGTCCTTGGCGATGCCGCGCGGCCACAGCCGATCGACCAGGATACGCGTGCCGTCGCCGCCAGCGGGCGGATCGTAGACGCGTTTGACGCGCGGCGGGTTCATTTGGCGCCGGCCAGGATCATGAGGGTGGAGGTGCCGTGCGCCAGTACTTTGCCCTCTTTGTTCGTCACCCTCGCCTCCGCCGAAATGATCTGCCTGCCCTGGGCCACCACCCTGGCCTCGGCGCGCACCCGCCCGGTGTCCCGCGTGATCGGGCGCGACAGGTTGGCCTTGGTTTCGATGGTGGCGAAGCCGGTGCCGGCAGGCAGCAGGGTCAGCCCGGAGCAACCGGCGGCGCTGTCGATCAGAGTCAAGGCCCAGCCGCCATGGACGCTGCCCATGGGGTTCAGAAGGTGGTCTCCGGGGTCGCCCTCGAACGCGGCGAATCCTTCGGTGGCCTCGGTGATCCAGAACGACATGGTGCGGGCAATCGGCGGTTGCGGCAGCGTGCCGTCGATGATCGCGCGCAGGAGTTCGAGACCGGTTTTGCCGGCGAATTCGGTGGCGGAGGGGACTCCGTAGGAGAATTCAGGCGCGGATCGCATGATTTTATATTTCCATGTATGCACAAACTATGTATATGCATAGACCTATGATCACCCCACGGCAAGGCCGAAAGACGCTTCGTGCCGACGCTGGCGCTCTGGTCGATGCCTGTGTCGGCGGAAATTTGCGTTTGGCCGCCCGCCACGTCACCCGGTTTCTGGATCGCGCGTTGGCGGAGACCGGACTGGGGGTCGCGCAACTGGGGTTGATGGCGCGGATCGCGACGTCGGAGGACGACACGCTCGGCGGTCTGGCGCGGCGGACCGGGCTCGATCAGTCGACATTGTCACGTAATCTGCGCACGCTTGAGGGTCAGGGGCTGGTGGAAATCGCCACGGTCGAAACGGATTTGCGACGGCGGATGGTCTGGCTCACGGAGTTGGGCGCGCGGCGGCTTGAGGCCGCTCTGCCGCTCTGGCGCGCCGCGAACGCCACGTTGGCGACGCGGATTTCCCCCGACGTTGCCCGGAACCTGGCGGACGAGGCCGAATTGCTGATGCCGGAGTAATCACAAAAAAGGGGGAGCGACGATGTCACCGGATTTGAAGATGCTCGTATGGACGGTCGTGCTGGCGTTCGCGCAAAGCATTATCGCGGCGTTGGGCGCGCAGTCCCAGGTTGGGCTGGCGGCCCTGGCGGGGAACCGGGAAAACCTGCCGCCGGTCATCGGTTGGGCCGACCGAGCCGCGAAAGCGCATCGCAACATGCTGGAAAGCTTGCCGGTATTCGCGGTGCTGGTGCTGGTTGCCCAGGTCGCCGGACGGGCCAACGCGACGACCGCTCTGGGCGCGGAGGTGTTTTTCTGGGCGCGGCTGATCTACGTGCCGGTTTACGCGATCGGTATCCCATGGGTGCGGACAGCGGTGTGGATCGTGTCGGTGGTAGGCATGGTGATGATCCTGGCGCAACTGCTGTAACTGAACTGTCATGCGCGGCGGCTGCGAAAAAACGCTTGCGCCGGCCCGCCGCCGTGATATTGGTCCCCATTCTCCGGGTGACCGGCGAGACCCATCCGTGCGCGCCCTGACGCCGACCCATTCGGCGAGCGCTCATGCCACAGACAGGAGACGGCTTTTCGTGCAAGTCCTCGTTCGCGATAACAATGTCGATCAGGCGCTCAAGGCCCTGAAGAAGAAAATGCAGCGCGAGGGGATATTCCGCGAAATGAAGCTCCGGCGGCACTATGAGAAGCCGTCCGAGCGACGCGCCCGTGAGGCCGCCGAAGCCGTTCGCCGCGCCCGCAAGCTGGAGCGGAAGCGGCTGGAGCGCGAAGGCTTCTGATCGCGCGGACGGGCGGTTTTCCGCCAGTCTCTCAATGTCACGGCCGGGGTCGACCCGACCATCTCACCGCGCAATGTGCGTGCCGCGACAGATCACCGGGTCAAGCCCGGTGATGACGAACAAACGTACCCGGTGATGACGAGCAAACGCACGTGGTTCGGTCGGTCAACCGGCCTTGGAGCCCATCGTGCTTCACTCCTGGTGAGCATGATTGGGTGTCATCCAACCGGCCGATTCCGGGCGGGTCTCGTCAACTCCAGCGGGAGCTCCGGCGGATTGCCCCTCCCGCCGTGAAACGCCGACCATGCGGCGGGATCGGGCAGAAAGCGCTCGATTTCGGGCCGATCGGCGGGGTCGAGTCCGGGATGGCCAGCGTCTGGCCGCAAAATATCCTCCCACGTCGCCAGCGCGTGCAGCGTCAGGCCGAGAGTCGCCAGGCGCTCGGCGGCGCCGGGGAAAACACCGTGGTAGAAGATGACCAGTCCGTCGGTGACGGTGGCGCCGGCCGTTCGCAGGCCGCGGACGAACGCTGTCTTGCTGCCGGCGTCGGTCGCCAGATCGTCCACCAGCAGCACGCGCATCCCCTCCACCGGCCCGCCCTCGACCTGGGCATTGCGGCCGATCCCCAAAGGGCGCTTCCGGACGTAGCGCAACGGCAGGTCAAGGCGGTCGGCCAGCCAGGCAGCCCAGGGAATGCCGGCGGTCTCGCCTCCGGCGATGGCGTCGAAGGGGAGGACAGGGCCGAACTGCCGACGTAAGCGCGCGAGGGCAGCGTCGATCACGGCCCGGCTTGTGGCGGGGTCGCCGATCAGGCGGCGGCAATCGACATAGACCGGGCTGGCCCAACCGGCGGCGAGCATGAACGGCCGGCCGCGGCTGAACTGAATGGCACCGGCCTCGAGCAACAGGCGCGCCATGGCTGTGCCAGAGGCTGCCCCCGGGGCATCCGCGGGGGCAGCCCCAGCGACGGCGCCAGGGCCGGAAATCCGGGCGATATCGGGTGTTTGGACGATGCCAGAAGTCTGGCCGAGGCCGGAAGGTTGGGTGTTATCGGAATCCGGGTCAGGCATCAGACGGCTCCTTCCAGCAAGGCGAGCCGGAGGACGTCGGCGCCAGCCAGGAAGTCGTCCATCGCCATGTCCTCATGCGGGTTGTGGGAGCCGTTCTGGTTGCGCACGAAGACCATCGCGCTCGGAACGCCGGCGTTGGCGAACACGGCGGCATCGTGGCCGGCGCCGCTGGCCATCGGCTCATCATCCAGTCCGAGGCGGCGAATGGCGGCTCGGATTCGCTCGACCCAGATGGGGTCCATCGTGGCGGGCGCGGTGTCCAGGCGGCGGTCGATTTCGAAGCGGACGCCGCGGGATTCCTCGATGCGGTGACATTCTTCCAGGAACAGCGCGTGGAAGTCGTCGAGCGTGGCGCTTGATTGGCTCCGGGCCTCGAACGAGAAGCGTACGGTACCGGGGATGCGGGCGATCGCGTGCTCGGCCGGGTCGGTGCCGAGCACGCCGGCCGTCACCACAAGGTCCTGGCCCTGGCCGAGCAGCGATTGCCAGTGGCTGTCGAGGTGCGTGAGCAATTCCGCGGTGGCGAAGACGGCGTCGTGGCGCAGCCAACGGGGAACGGTGCCGGAATGGCCGGCCTCGCCGAGGCAGGTCACGCTGCGGTGCCGCACATTGCCGCGGATGCCGGTGACGGCGGCGACCGGCAGTTTGCGGGCGATGAGGACGGGGCCTTGCTCGATGTGTAGTTCCAGCCAGGCGTGGACGGCGGCGGGGTCGAGCAGGCATTCGCCCGCGGCGATGCGATCGATCGCGGCGCCGGTGGACGCGATACACTCGCGCAGTGGGCGGCCGGTAACAGCGTGCGGCAGCGCGAGATCGTCTTCGGTGAGTTGGCCGAATAAAGCGGAGGAGCCGATGTAGGCGCGTCCAAAAGCGGCGCTTTCCTCGCCTCGGAGAGCGTAGAGGCGGATGGTCCGGCGCGGGACGATGCCGTCCTGGCGCAGGCGGACCAGGGCCATGAGGCCGGCGATCACTCCGGCGGCGCCGTCGTAGTTGCCGCCGCGCGGGACCGAATCGAGGTGGGAACCGCAGGCGAGGAACGGCAGCGACGGGTCGGTGCCGGGGAGGGTGACGACGAGGTTGGCGGCGTCGTCGCGGGTGGTCGGCAGTTGGTGGGCTTGGGCGGCGGTTTCGACGATGTCGAGGGCGGTGCTCTCGCCAGTGCCGTAGCTGTCGCGGGTGATGCCGACGCCGTCGGAGGTGGCCTCGCGGAGGGCGGCGAAGAGATGTTCGGCGAGGGCGCGGCCGGGGTGGGTCATGCTGGCGTCGCGACCCAGGAGAGGTCTTCTTCGTCGGCTTCCTCGTGTTTCAGGGCGCCGGTCAGGTCGGAAACGCGATGCAGGCCGCGGGCTTCGCAGAAGCGGTCCAGGCCGTCGATCACGTCCAGCATCGCGCGCGCGTTGACGAAGGTGGCGGTGCCGACCTGCACGGCGGCGGCGCCGGCCAGCATGTATTCCGCGGCGTCGGCGGCGGTCGAGATGCCGCCGCAGCCGATGACCGGAACACGCACCGCTCTGGCGCACTGGAACACCTGCCGCAAGACGATCGGCTTCACCGCTGGCCCACTCAGGCCGCCCATCACGTTTCCGAGGCGGGGCTTGAAGGTTTGCAGATCGATCGACATCGCCAGGATGGTGTTGGCGACCACCAGAGCGTCCGCGCCGGCGGCCTCGGCGGCGCGGGCGACGTCGGCGATCTCCCCGGTGTTGGGGGTCAGTTTGACCCAGAGCGGCAACGACGTGGCGGCGCGCATCAGGCGGACCACCGTTTCCGTGGAGCCGGCGCGCATGGCGAAGGCTTTGCCGTCTTCCTCAATGTTCGGGCAGGAGATGTTGGCTTCGATGGCCGCTACGCCGGGGACGGAGATCTCGGCGGCCAGGCTGGCGAAGCCCTCGGCGGTGGGGGCGGAAATCGAGACGACCAGCGGCGGGGTCCAGGTGCGATACAGCGGGATCGTGTGCTGCAGCAGATACGGCACGCCTTTCGACGGGATGCCGATGGCGTTGAGCATGCCGCCGGCGACCTCGGCCACGCGGGGCAGCGGGTTGCCGGTGCGCAGTTCGCGGGTGATCGTCTTGGTGACCAGGGCGCCGAGGCGGTTCAGGTCCATGGCCTCGCCCAGGCCCTCGGCGAAGGTGCCGGAGGCGGGCATCACCGGATTGGCCAGAGTCAGGCGGCCGATGGTGACGGACATGTCGGTCATGGCGAAGCCCCTGGTGCCCGAAATCGTTGGATCGCGACAAATGACTTCATTGTGCTCCGACCTGGCCGGGTCATCGGCATCAACACCAAGGTGGGACCGATGGCTCGGTCGAGCCGAGCCATGACGTTGGCGGGTCGTGACGACTCAGTTCGCCATGGGTCGGTCATGGCAGGGCCTCCATGATATCGAAGACGGGGCCGTCCCAGCAGACGCGCTTATGAACGATTTCGCCGCCGACATTGAAGTCGCGGACGCAGCAGAAGCACATGCCCAGTCCGCAGGCCATTTGTTGCTCCATGGCGACCTGGCCAGGGAGGGAAAATTCGCGGGCCAGGCGTTGCTGGACGCGCAGCAGGCGGGCGGAGCCGCAGGTGAAGAACGCGTCGCAACGGCGGTCGGCGATGAGGCCTCGCAACAGGCGTTCGACATGCGCCGGGCCGCTGTTGCCCTGCGAGTCGGTGACGGTGACGACGGAGGCGCCGTGGGAGCGGAACAGCGCGTCGGAGACCACCAGGTCGGGTCGACGGGCGGAGAGGATCGCGGTGACGCCGATCCCGGCTTTTTGGGCTGCCTGGGCGAGCGGCCCGAGGGTGGCCAGGCCGGCGCCGCGGCCGATCGCCACGATATGCTTCCAGGCCGGGTCGAGGGTGTAGCCGCGGCCGAGCGGACCCAGAATATGCATGCGGTCGCCGGGGGCGAGTGTGGCGAGGCCTCGGGTGCCGGCGCCGGTGATTTTGTAGAGGAATTCGACACGTTGGGTGATTGGGTCGGCGGCGTAGACGCTCATGGGGCGGCGGAGGAACGGGGTTTCGCCAGGCGGTTGCGGGCACAGCAGCTGGTAGAACTGGCCGGGGGCGGCGGCGGCGGCGAGCGGCGTGGTCGCGACGGACAGGTGGCGATACTCGCCATTGACGATTGTGTTG
>PLSZ01000408.1 GCA_003164305.1 Acetobacteraceae bacterium | reverse complement strand
CTCGGTGGCTGCGCCCCATCACTCGCCACCGCCGATGCCGGCAAGGTCCGCCGCGCTCACTGAAGACGACGCACCTCAAACATTGTTAGGCTAGGCGCGCCGGGCAGATCACTGCCCGGCCGTCACTATTTGTTTCCCTGCATCAGGATAGGTGCCCGTGTCGACCACCGTCTCCTCCGCTCCGGACGCCGCGCAAGCAACGCCACGGAAATCGCCACTTGTCGTGTTCCATCGCGTGCTGCCATTCGGCCGGTTGCCGCAACGGGCCGACCGTTCGGGCGCCGGCTCGATGCCAACCCGGGCCTTCCGGTATTGCGAGCCGTCGAGCAGCGCCTCCGGCTTCGGCTACTACATTTTCCCCCCCATCAGCTTCAGCCTACTGTGGGATGGCCAGGACATCAGATGGACGTTCGACGGCGCGTCCGACTGGATGCCGCTGAAGTCAGTGCAGTATCCCGGATTTCGTGACCTGTTCGACACGATCGCGCCGCAAGAAATCCAGGAATACGCACCGCCGTTCCTGGTCGCTTTCCAGGAGCCTGGCTTGTTCCAGATGTGGACCGGCATCATCGCCCGCACTGCGCCGGGCTGGAGCCTAATGATCCGGCCGCCGGTGAATGTGCCGCGGCCCGGCGGCTATGAGCCCTTCGAGGGGATCATCGAAACCGATCGCTGGTTCGGCCCGCTGATCACCAATATCCGCCTGCTGAAAACCGACACGCCGATCGAGTTCAAGCAGGAGTTTCCGATGCTGCAGGTGCAGCCGGTGCCGCGGGTCGCGTATCAGGAAGCGACCCTGAACAACTATGAGCTCGTACCTGATCTGAAACAATTCAGCCCGGACGACTGGGACGGGTTTTATGATACCGTGGTCCGCCCCAACGCCATGGTCGAGCGGCCCCGAGGTCTCTACGCCTCAGCCGCCCGCAAGCGGCGCGCCGCCGAGGCCGGATCAACCGGCCCGACGCACGCCTCGAAAGACCCTGGCGCGAAAGACCCCGGCGCGAAAGACAACAGCTGAACCATGCCGCGCCAGGTGACCCGGATCATACGACCCGAATCATGCCAGGCCACCTCAGGACGCGCCGGCGCGCCGCAGGCCTTCCGCGTAATGACCGCGCGCGGCGATGCCCTCCAAAGGCGTCTTGGCCAGAAACCGCTCGATGGTGAAGTCGGGCTCGATCGCCAGCAGGCGCTGCAGTACGGTGGCGGCTTCTTCGGCGCGGCCCAGGAAACCGAGGGCGGCGAGATAGGGCTTGTAGCCGCCCGAGAACGCCGGTCCGATCTGCGTCGCGGACCGTCCGGCCCGCGCCGCCCCTTCGTAATCGTGCTTGAGGAAAGCGATCATGCCGAAGATCGCGTCGAAAAAGAACGCCAGCGGATCGAGCGGCGACAGCAATTTATACCGGGCACTGCGCCGCTCCGCTTCCGCGGTGTCACCTTGATACGCGCAGGTGAGCGCCGACAACGCCCATGCCATCGCGAGATTCGGGTTCAGTTCCAGGGCGCGATCGTGCAACGNNCGCGCGCGCGTCGAACGGATCGAGCACGATGGCGCGTTCCGCGAGCTCTCCGCCGCGGGCCAGGATGGCCGCGGGATCGTCGGCCCAATCCTGGCCGACCAGAAAGGTGTGCCAGTAGGCGTACCAGGCGTGAGCGGCGCCATAGTCGGGCTCCAGGGTCAAAGCCTGCGCCAGATACTCGCCGGCCCGCAGAAAACTGTCGCGATCCAGGCGCGTCATCAGCGGGATCGACCGCAGCACCAGATCGTACGCCGTCGCATCCACCCTGGGACGGGCGGAGCTGCGCCGCGCCTCGATTTGCAGGATTTCGGGATCGATCTGCGCCACCACTTCGGCGGCGATCTCATCCTGCACCGACAGCAGATCGTTGGCCTGGCGATCGAAGCGCCGCGCCCAGACCACCTGATTGCCGGCCCGCAGATCGAGCAGGCGCATGGTGATGCGCAGCCGGTTGCGGCTGCGTTGGATCGTCCCGTCCAGCAGAAAATCGATGCCGAACGCCTTCCTGATCGCCACCTCGTCCCGGTTGTCCCGCGCGAATCGCGTCAGCGAACTGGCCGAGACCACGAACAGCCAGCGGAACCGCGACAACGCCGTGGTGATTTCATCGGCGAGGCCCGGCCCGAGATAGGAGTCTTCCTCGGACAACCCGACGCACTGCATCGGCAGCACGCCCACGTGCACCCCTCCACGCGGCAACTCCTGAGCTTTGGGAGGCGGTGCGTCGTCAGCCGCGTCGTTCTTGAAATCGATCACGTTGGACGGCCGCGCGACCGCCGGAGCGGCCGGCGCCGCGCGCGGGTTGGAGGACGGGCGAAGGTTCGTCGGGCCACGGATTTCCGACAGCAGTTGCTGCGTTTCGGCCGACGGCGCGGCGTCGAGCAGATCGGCCAGCACCGCGCGGCACCGGTCGTAGGCCTGGATGGCCATGCCGCGCTCGCCCTGGTCGGCGTGGGCGCGCATCAAAGCCCGCCAGGCACCTTCATGCGCGCGGTCGATCTGCAGCAACCGCTGCGCCGCCGGAATGGTCCCGTCCGGTTCGCTTTGTTCGCGCAACAGGGACTCGGCCACGCCGCGGGCACGGTCACGCAGCCGCTCCCGCTCCCCTGTCAGCCACATGTCGAAGGTGGGATCGATGCCGGTCAGGTCTTCCAGCAACTCGCCATCCAGCAGCGATAACGACGCCGGCTGAACGGTGGTCGCGCGCATCACTTCCTCGACATCGACCCACACCGCGCCGGGCCGCAGCGACAAATGATCCCGCGTGACCTGGAGGATTTCCGTGTTGGCGGGCGCCAGCACTTCCAGCAGCCGATGGATCTCCTGCCGTAACGAGGCGCGGGCCTGCTCCTCCGGCCGGCGGCTCCATAACAGTTCCGCGAGGCGGCCGCGCAAGGCGGGACGCGGCGACGCCAGGGCGATCGCCGCCAGCAGAGCGCGCGTTTTGCGGCCCGCCGGCAGGACATTTTCGCTGGTGACGGTCCACGCTTCCATTTGGCCGATCAGCCGCAAACGAACGACAATCTGGCCCGCCGGCGTGACAGCTTCCATTCGCGTGTCGGATCGTGCCAACATTTGGGATACTCCCGCCAACTCCAACATACTCTGAGATGGACTACATACACGTCGCCGGTCTTAACGCCACGGGCCCGAACGGCGCGACGAACCAATCGAACCGGCTTGCCAGCGTAACAAGGTTCGAGGGCGTCCTTACACTTCCGTGGCGGCCCTCGATTGTCCTGGATCAATCGCGCGCGGGATTTTTGCCCGCGACATGTTTGGCGATGGCGTCTCGGACGCGCCGCCGCTCAAATTCAGGATCGCGCCCGACGGAGTGCTGGCCGCCCAATTTTGTTCGCCGCCGAACCATCGGAAAACCACGCGGATCGTTGAAATTCAACTTATTTTACTGAAAAAAACCAGTACTCGGCGCGCCGCGCGCCGCCCCGGACACAACAGGCGCGCGCCGGTCATTACCCGCCCGAACGAAATAAGTTTCCCCGGCAACGACCCGGGAGGCGCGCGCTCCGGACAGCGGCGGGATGTTAAATCGCGGCCTCGGCGAAGATGCGGCGGACGTCGCCATGCCACACCGAGCGGTTCCGTTCCAGCCAGTACTCGGCCTGCACGGGTCCGCCGGCGGCGATTTCAAACAACGGCGTCAGATGAATTGTCTCATTATTACCGTCTTTGTCACGCCGATTTCGCGCGTTCAGACCATCGCGTGCGATGTCAACGACGTCGCGCGCCAGATCGCGTAACGTTCCGCTTTGGAATGGATTCGCGAGACCGTGCCGCGGCACCGCGGCGCGCAGCGCTNNGGAACAGCGAGGCCATGCCGCGGCACCGCGGCGCGCAACGCGATCGCATCGTCCCAGGTCATGTCCCGCACCAAAGCCTCAGCCGCCGACAGCGCCGCCTCATCGTACAGCAGCCCGACCCAAAGCGCCGATTGCGCCACCATCATGTCGGCCCGCCCGGCGTCGGCGCCGCGCATCTCCAGGAAGCGTTTGACCCGGACATCGGTGAACGCCGTGGTCATATGATCGGCGAAATCGCCGACGGTCGCCGTCATCCCCGCCAGCGCCGGCACTTTGCCGTCGATAAAATC
>PLSZ01000544.1 GCA_003164305.1 Acetobacteraceae bacterium | reverse complement strand
GTTCCGTGGTCACACCGACGCCGCGGGCGGTGATCACGAGTTCGCCGTTTTGATTGCGGTATTCGGTGACGCGCTCGCGGAACGTCAGCTTGCCGGCGCGCTTGCTCTCGCGCTCCCAGGTCTTGCCGGGCATCGTTTCGGCGGTGAGCACGTCGCCGGGATGCACCGGGGCGTGATATTCGTAGTGCTGCTCGGCGTGCAGCCCGCCGGACGATTTGGGCTTCTCGTCGAGGCCCGTCGGTCCCTTGCCGGACCCGAACCATTTCTCGCCGGGCTTCGGGCGCAGGTGATACTCGGGATCGAACTGCGCCACGGCCTGCGCGAAGGTGGGGGGCGGAATGATGCCGCCGACCTCGGATTGCTTCGCCGCCGCGGCATCGTGATACACCGGGTTGGTGTCGCCGATGGCGCGCGCGAACATCATGATGTGGCTCGCTTCGATGGGGAATGTGATTTTGGCCAAGGGTTTCCTCCGATATCTATGGCTCCCGCAAACTGCCACGCTGAGCGGAAAGCGCAACAGGGGCGGGGTTCGCGGGTGGAGGCGCGAGGGCTCCGCCCTTCGAACCCGCGAGGGGCTTTGCCCCCCTTGGTCCGCTTCGCGGCCCAAGCCCCACCAAAGGGCGAGGCCCTTTGGACTCTATCCATTGGTGGGTTGGAGGAGAGGGGCCGACACGGACCTTGCAACACCACGGTCGGCCCCTCTCCTCCAACCCACTAAATCAATGGTTCCAAGGGCCACTGCCCTTGGTGGGCTCCAGGGGCAACGCCCCTGGTTGGGGTCCGGAGCCTGCCCCGGGCTCGACCTGGGGGCGAAGCCCCGGCGCCTCCGCCCCCGAGGCCGCCCGTGAGGCGTCCCACCCGCCGGGGCGTGCGCGCGGCATTGGACGCCGCGGCGATTCCGACGTTCAGCGGACCGCGTGGCGCGGCGGCTTCGGCCGAGGCGATTCATTTCGTTCGCGCGCCCGGCTGGCTGCCACGCGGGCGCCGGGTTTACGCGATCGGCGACATTCACGGCTGTAGGGCGCAATTGGAACAGTTACACGCGGAGATCGTTCGCGATCTGGCGGCGCGGCCCATCGCGTCACCGTTGCTGGTTAATCTGGGCGATTATATCGACAACGGTCCGGACAGCGCCGGGGTGATCGAACTGCTGGTGTCCCATGCGCCAAAAGTCCCGACAATCAATCTGCTCGGCGATCATGAACGGATGCTGCTCGACGCGCTGGACGGCGATCGGGCGGCGGCGACCGACTGGCTCTGGGCGGGCGGCCGCGCGGCGCTGGAGAGTTGGTCGCTCGACGCCGATCTGCCGCGCGAGCAATGGGAAGCAGCGTTGCCGGCGTCGCATGTCGCGTTTCTGCGCGGCCTGAAACGCACGCACCGCGTGGGCGATTATCTGTTCGTGCACGCCGGCATTCGGCCCGGCGTGGCGTTGGCGGAGCAGACGCTGGACGACCTGGTCGGCATCCGCCAACCGTTCCTGTGGACCGAGCAGCCTTTGGGCGTGATCGTCGTGCACGGCCATTCCTCCAATCCGTCGGTGGTGCGGGCGGACAACCGGATCGGGCTGGATACCGGCGCCGGCATGGGCGGCAAACTGACCTGCGCGGTGCTCGAGGAGGATCTGATCGGGCTGCTGGCGGCCTGACCCCGCGAACCGTAAGCCGGACGTTACCAGTTCGCTGTTACAGTCGGTTATCGATTTCCTTGGTTCAGCGGCTTTCTCGCCATGGTCTGGCCTTCGGAAGCGAGGAGTTTGCCGCCTGCCCGGACGCGCCTGGGATGTGCATGCGCGCGAGACGGGCAACCCAGACCGAAGAGCCACCGGGCAACAATCAGGAGCCGGTCATGATCCGCCGTGTCGCGATAACCGCCCTGGGGGCGCTGCTAGGTCTTTCCATGACTGTCGGCGCGCGGGCGGAACGAATTCATGGTACCCCCATGGCCACCGCCATGGGCCACCCCCGTGTCAATGAGGTCAACCAGCGGCTGGCGATCCAACAGCATCGCATCGACGAGGGCGTGGCGCGGGGGACGATCCGGCCCGGAGAGGCGATGCGCGACATCCGCCGCGAGGAGCGGATCGAACGGCGACTCAGCCTCGATGAGGCGATGCATGGCGGGCGCGCCACGTTTTTCGAGCGGCGCCGGTTGAACGGCGAACTGGATCGCAACAGCGTCCACATTTACGACCAGCGGCATCGCGACGGGCTTCCCTGAGGTTTCCGGGGCTCCTTCGCGTCCGGCCGGATGGTCTGGATATCGCGCCGCGACGGACACCCCCGCGACGGACACCGGCGGGACGAATGCCCGGCTCAGGGAATCCCGTTCGGAAACGCCTCCCGGCGCAGGCCGTCGGCCGAATAGTCGATTTCCTCGGGCCAGGTGAGGCCGCGGCCGCCCGGCAGCAGGATCATGGTCGCCACGAAACAGTCGGGGTCGCGTAACGGCGTAAACCAGCCGCCCCGATCGATGATGGGCAGGAAATCGACCACGCCGCGCGCGCCGTCCGACCATCTGATGGTGACGGTATGATCCGGGTGAGCGATCGCCTCGACGATTTCGTAGAGCACCACGCGCCAGAACTCCTTTCGGCGGTGCCTGATAGTCCCCCTCACGGTGGCCGGAAAGTCTCCCGGGCGGCGCCATGCGGCGGACCGGTGGTGGTTCGCGAAGGCCGCCGCCGACCCATTTTCAATGGGAAACCGTGCGGGAAACCGTGCGATGGAAACGCGAAAGCACGCGCATCCGCCGGGCCTGACCGGCCTTCCTGGTATCTTGCCGCCACGGCGGGACAAACAGCCTCGCGACGCGCTTGACACCCGCGGGTCCGGCGACTAGGTAAGGCGCCCTCGGCCGGTCCCATGGTGTTTTGGGCCAGTCGTCGTTCGCAGGCAACGGATGCACGCGGTGCCGCTTCCCGGTTTCGGGCAGGCCAAGGCCGTATGTCTTCATTCAACCCGTGGGTGGCACGCGCCACCCGGACGGGTCGTCGCGTGTTAGACGGCGGCTTACTCACGTTGGGCGAGGACGAAAATCGTTGCGAAGGTCAGCCCGCCGGGGCTGGCCGGGACAGAGACAGTTAAGGGTGACGCAAGCCAGATGCCGACCATCAACCAGTTGATCGCCCAGGGGCGGACGCCGCAGAAGACCCGGAACAAGGTTCCGGCGTTGCAGGGTTGCCCGCAGAAGCGCGGNNAACTCGGCCATGCGCAAGGTGGCCAAGGTGCGGCTGACCAATGGGTTCGAGGTCGTGAGCTATATTCCGGGTGAGGGTCACAACCTGCAGGAGCACTCGGTCGTGCTGATCCGCGGCGGGCGCGTGAAGGATCTGCCCGGCGTGCGCTATCATATTCTGCGTGGCGTTCTGGACACCCAGGGCATCGCCAAGCGCCGGCAGCGCCGTTCGCTGTATGGCGCGAAGCGGCCGAAATAAGGGAGGACCAGGATGTCTCGCCGTCACCGCGCTGAGAAGCGTGAAATTCTCCCGGACGCCAAGTTTGGCGACGTCGTGCTCAGCCGTTTCATGAACGCGCTGATGTA
>PLSZ01000409.1 GCA_003164305.1 Acetobacteraceae bacterium | reverse complement strand
GACGGGCGCGGGTTCCGGCTCCGGCGCGGCGGGCGCCTCGGCCGACAGCGCCAGTTCCGTCTGCGTCGGTTCCGCCTGGACTGATTCCGTCTCAACGGCATCCGTTTGGGCTGGCGCCTCCGCGACCGTCGCGTCCGCCACCGCCGGGCTCTCAGCCATCACGGTCTCCCGTGGCCGCGCGGCGGTGACGGTCTCGGCGGCGGCGTCCGGCGTGGAGGGTTCGATACCCGGCGGCGGTCCTGCCTCGATCGGCACGGGGCGGGCGTGCGGCGCCGCGGCCCCATCGGTCAGCGGCGCCACATCGAGAACCCTGGGCTCCCGCTCCTGGCCACCGCGACGCTGACCCCAGCGCGGCGCGTGACGATCCCGCCGCAGCATGAACGGCCGCGATGGCAAAGCCCAGGATTCCGGGGCGGGAGGGCGTTCGGGGCGATCGGCGGCGGGTTCGCCGGCCAGCATCGGCGGGTACGAGGCGACCGCCCAATGCGGCGGCTGCCAGCGTGGCCGGTTGCCCTGGCCGCGACGGACTTGTGGCGCGCGCACGGGGGCGGCATTCAGTTCGGCCTGCTCCATGACGTCGAGGATGTCGAAGACATGGCCGCTGCCGAACGGATCGGCGGGCGTCGGACCGGCGTAAGCGGGCATCAGATCCGGTTGCTCGGCGCCCGGCACGCCCAACGGCGACAGATCGCCATCGCTTCGCCCGCGGCGGCGGCCCCGGCGAGAGCGGCGGCGCGCGGCGTCGTCATCCCGCGTTTCCGTTTCGGCGGCCGGTTCGGATTCACCGGGTTCGGCGGCCGCGACCGCTTCCGGCGGCTCGGCGGCGACGGGCTGCGACGCGACCGGAGGCCGCGCGTCATCGTCGCGGCCACCCCGCCTGCGACGGCGGCGACGGCGGCGGCGGCTTTCGGCTTCGCGGTTTTCCTCGGTATCCTCGACCCCGGCGGCGACCCCGTCCTCGTTGTCGTCACCTTCAGAGTCGGTGTCGTCGTCTTCGTCATCCGCTTCGGCCGTTTCGGGCAACGACGGCACGGAAATCGGCGCACCCACCAGCGCGGTGCGCGGCGCGTCGGGGGTCACGAACCGCGGCTCCTCGCCCGGCGCCAGCGTACGCAACCGTTCAATGCGGAAACGCGGCGCGATCAACGAGTCGTCGGCGGCGATGATCACCCGCATGCCGTACCGCCGCTCGATCTCGTTCAGCCGCTCCCGCTTGTGGTTCAGGATATACAGCGCGATCGCCATCGCCACGTGCACGACGATCTCGGCCGAGCGGCGCTTACCCGCCTCCTCCTCGACCCCGCGCAACACGTGCAGCGCGGCGCTTTCGGTGCCGCGCACATGGCCCGTGCCGTTGCAATGCGGGCAGACGATGAGCGTGGTTTCTTCCAGCGACGGCCGCAGCCTTTGACGGCTCATTTCCATCAGGCCGAAATGGCTGATGTGGCCAAGCTGGATGCGGGCGCGATCGTCCTTCAGCGCGTCCTTCATCCGGCGTTCGACCATCGCGTTGTGCCGTTTCGACTCCATGTCGATGAAGTCGATGACGATCAGCCCGGCCAGATCGCGCAGCCGCAACTGCCGCGCCACCTCGTCCGCCGCTTCCAGGTTGGTGCGCAGCGCGGTTTCCTCGACGTTACGCTCCCGCGTCGAACGGCCGGAGTTGACGTCGATGGCGACCAGCGCCTCGGCCTGGTTGATCACCAGGTAGCCGCCGGAGCGCAACTGCACCGTCGGCAGCATCATCGCGTCGAGTTGCGCTTCCACCTGGAACCGAGCGAACAGCGACTGGCCCTGATCCGGCCACAGATGCACCTTGCGGGCGTGCGAGGGCATCAGCATGCGCATGAACTCGTGCGCCGCTTTCCAGGCGTCCTCGCCATCCACCGTGATGTCGTCGATGTCGCGGGAATAGACGTCGCGGATGGCGCGCTTGATCAGGCTGGCTTCTTCATAGATCAGCGCCGGAGCGATCGACTTCATCGTGTGCTCGCGGATGTCGTCCCACAGCCGCAACAGATACTCGCAGTCGCGCTTGATCTCCGGCTTCGGGCGTTGCGCGCCGGCGGTGCGGACGATCAGGCCCATCCCCTTGGGGATGTCCAGTTCGATCATGATCTCCTTCAACCGGCGGCGATCGGCGGCCGAGGTGATTTTCCGGGAGATCCCGCCGCCTCGGGGCGAGTTCGGCATCAGCACGGAGAACCGGCCGGCGAGCGACAGATAAGTCGTCAGCGCCGCGCCCTTGGTGCCGCGCTCTTCCTTGACGACCTGAACCAGCAATATCTGGCGGCGGTGGATGACTTCCTGGATTTGGTAGTTGCGCAGGAAGCGCGGCGGAATGCGGCGTTCCGGCCGCTCGTCGCCGTTCTCGTTGTCGTTATCGGCGTCTGATTCGCCGCCGATCGTTTCGGGCGGCGCTTCCTCGGGGATGGCGCCGAACATGTCGAGTTCATCGCCGTTGTCGGGTTGTTCGTCGTCGCTCTCGGCCGTTTCGACCACGGCTTCGACGGCGACCAGCGCGGGTCGCGCGGCGATGGCCCAGGATTCGGCGGACGATTCGCCGGATTCGCCGTCGGAGGGTTCCTCGCCAACAGTTGCCATGGCGTGTGCGGATCCCGTCGCGTGCGGCGCCTGAGTTTCCTCGGCCGTGAACAACCTCGGCTGTTCGGGTTGCGCCCATGCTTCGCCGTTCATCGCGGGGGCGGACGGGTCGTCGGCGCCGTCATCCGGAGGCGAGGGCGCCGGCGGATCGGCCGCTTCGGTCTGGCTCAGCGCGAGTTCGAGATCGTCTTCCTCTTCTTCGAGGCGGGCCTGCTCGGCCTGGAGGTCCAGCAGCCGCTGACGGTCGGCGACCGGAATTTGGTAGTAGTCGGGATGGATTTCACTGAACGCGAGAAACCCGTGCCGGTTGCCGCCATACTCGACGAACGCGGCCTGCAGGCTGGGTTCGACCCGCACGACCTTGGCGAGATAGATGTTTCCTTTAAGTTGGTGCTTCGCCGATGTCTCAATGTCAAAATCTTCGAGGCGATTCCCGTCCAGCACCACGACGCGGGTTTCTTCCGCGTGCGTGGCATCGATCAACATACGCTTGGGCATCAGGAACTGAACTCCAATGCGCCAGCCGTCGCGGCCCGAACTCACCAGGACCGAACGGTGGGTCCATTGGCGGCGGGTTGCCCCGCGGAGGGCCGTGGTGCGAAATTTGACTGGCGAGGCTTGCGGAAAAGGCGTGGTCCGCGCGGCCAGGACAAAACGCGCCCGTCGCCCGCCGTGGCTGGTTCCCACCTGAAAGGATGGTTGCCGACATCGGTCTGGGTGACAGCGTGCTGTTGGTCATCAGGTCCTGGTGCGCGGACGGCGCGCTCCGGAAAGGGGCGCGGCCCGGTGAAAGTCATCGTGCCCCCGTTCGAGGCGGACCGTCCCGGCAGTCCCCATGATCCGAACCAAGGGTTCAGACAGAGCGAGGGCTTGCCATGGACGGACGAGCGGCCGAGGCGGCGCGGATCCTCCCCCAACAAGTCAGCCGCCAGGCGCATTTGCCATGCGGGGCGGACGAACCTCGGGATCACGCATCCACCGGTTCAGGCCATGGCGCGCCGGCGACCGGCACGCCCGTACACATCAACGGGGCTGGGCCAGAATGAAGCAATTCCGCGGGTGCCGCAATAGTCTCCATCGCGTCAAGGTGATAAGTTCGGGATATGAGCACCGGGATGCGAATCCGTCGCCGTCTTATTTTGCGCCGGTTCGCCGGTGCGGGCGCTGTTTTCTGTACGGTCCTCGCGAATTTGTACCCTCGCCTCGCCCGAGCCCGGCAGAGCGATGATGCCCAGAGACGGCCGCCGCTGATTATCCTCGATCCCGGCCATGGCGGCGCCGATCCAGGCGCCACCGGGGTCGCGGGCACGCTGGAGAAGCACATTACCCTGGCCAGCGCGCTGGTCCTGAAGGGCGCGCTGGAAGCGCACGGCCGCTATCGCGTCGAACTGACCCGCGCCCGGGACCAATACGTCGCCCGCGAGAAACGCGTCGAGATCGCCCGCGACCTGGGCGCCGACCTGTTCCTGTCGATGCACGCCGACCGGCTGGCGGATCCGGCGGTGCGCGGCGCCTCGGTCTACACCTTGGCTCGGCAGGCGTCGGACGCGGAGACCGAGGCGCTGGCGGAGCGGGAGAACGGGCTGGCTCCGGGCCCCGATGGCCGCATGCGCGCGATGCCGCCCGAGGTGTCCGGCATCCTTGCCAGTCTCGCGGCCCGGCGGAACCGTGCCGCCTCGACCCGCATGGCGCACCAACTCGTGCTCGACCTGGAGCGGCGGCTGCCGGTGCTGCCCACGCCGGAGCGGCACGCGAATTTCACCGTGCTGCACGCGGCCGGGATCCCCAGCGTGCTGATCGAGATGGGGTTCCTGTCCAACCCGGCGGACGAGGCGGCGCTGAACGATCCCGCCCATCGCCAGGTGATCGCCCGCGCCATGACCCGGGCGGTGGATTCGTGGTTCGCATTGCCACCGGAGGGCGCCACGGGCTGAGGGTCAGACCGGCTCGGGAACCGGGAACGGCCGAACGTCGATGCTCGCCGCGCGTTGCTCGGCCTGCCCCGCGGCGTTTCCACGCGCTCCAATCCGCGCGGAACGGCGGTGAGACGAGCGTAGCCCAGGTCATTTCCCGCCTCGCGGGTCCCACCTATGGTGGTGCCAGGCAACGATTGCGGGAGCGGACCATGGATCTCGGACTGAAGAATCGCCGGGCACTCGTGATGGGCGGCACCAAAGGACTGGGCCGCTCGATCGCGGACGCCCTGGCGGAGGAAGGCGCCGCCGTCACGATCAGCGGGCGCGACCAGGGACGGCTGGATGAAACGGCGGCGGCGCTGCGGGCCAAAGGCGCCACGAGCGCGGTCGGCGTGGTCGCGGATGTCGCGTCCGGCGAGGCCATGGACCGGTTGGCCGAGGCAGCGGTCGCGGCGATGGGTGGCGTGGACATCCTGGTGCTGAACCATGGCGGGCCGCCGCAATGCACCGCCTCGGAGATGACGGAAGCCCAGTTGGTGGAGTGGTTTCAGCACATCGTGGTTTCGCCGATCCGGATCGCCAATACGTTGCTGCCGACGATGCGCACGCGTGGCTGGGGCCGAATCATCGTGGTCGGCAGCACCGGCATGCAACAGCCGATCCCGAACCTGGCANNGAGGTGGCGAAGGACGGCGTCACGATGAACGTGCTGGCGCCGGGGACGATCCACACCGACCGGACCAATGAAACGGCGGCGGCGTCGGCTCGGCGAAGGAACATCAGTTTCGAGGAAGCTCTGGCCGAGCGGCTGGCCGAGTCGGCGGCGCAGATCCCGGCGGGACGCGTGGGAATGCCTGACGAATACGGACCGATGGGCGCGTTCCTGGCCAGCGATAAGGCCGGATACATCACCGGCAGCCTGATCCGTGTTGATGGGGGGAGGATCCGGGGGATGGTGTAGGGGGGGTTGGGGACCCAAAGTCCGGAGTTGGAGCAAACCAGCCGCCGACGGTGCGGGTAGCCAGCGTCAACTATCCAGAAGCGGCCTCACCGAAGTCGGCCTTATTCTTCTGAACAAGACCCCTTCTGTCGTGGCTCATGTGCATTACATTGTAATGCAGACACCAAGGAGCAAAACGAATGGCGGCCAATCAACTCGTGCAGACCCGTATCGATGCCACCATCAAGGCGGAGGCCGCGGCCGTGCTGGCCGCGATGGGGCTAACCGTTTCCGATGCCGTGCGGCTCATGCTGACGCGGGTGGCGCGGGAGCATGCCTTGCCCTTCGACCCCCTGATTCCAAACCCGGCCACGGTCGCGGCCATGATGGAAGCGCGGGCGGGCAATTTGCCTCAGGCGAAAAACGTTGAGGAACTGAAGACCGCGCTCGGTGCGGACGATTGAATGGACGGGGCAATTCAAACGGGATTACAGGCGTGAGGCCAGGGGCCGCCACCGGACCATTCCCGACGCGGCATTGTTCCCGGTCGTCAATGAACTGGCGATCGACGCGCCGCTCCAACCACGTTTCCGCGATCATGCGTTGGCCGGTGATTGGAAGGATTACCGGGATTGCCACATAAGGCCGGGCCGATCCGCGCTCCGGCCATCTTTACCTGCCGCGGCCGCGGCAACGCTCGAACGGCATCGCCCCTGGGCCATCGGGCAACGTTAAGGCCCGGATCGTTGCCACACTGGGAACTGTTGCATCAGGCCTGAACTCACTGATACGCTGACCTTGGAGTAGGCAAATATAAGCCCACCCAATACAGGCTGGCTTCACAAACAGGGAGTTCAAATCAATGTCTGGATACGCGGCAAACGTTCCGTGGTGGAAAGAACCCACCAAGGACCAATGGTACGCCTATTGCGCCGCCTGGATGGGCTGGACGCTCGACGCATTCGACTTCACCGTCTTCCTTCTGATCATGGCGCCGATCGCGCAAGAGTTCAAAGTTCCACTGATCGACGTGACCGCGATCTTCTCGGTCACGCTGGTGATGCGCCTGGGTGGAGCGACGGCGTCCGGCTGGCTGGCCGATCGGCTGGGGCGCCGGGCGCCTCTGATGATCTCCATTCTTTGGTATTCCGTCTGCAATTTCCTCGCGGGCTTCTCGCCCAGTTTTACGTTCCTGTTCGTGATCCGGGCGCTGTTGGGGATCGGGATGGGAGCGGAATGGCCGGCCGGCGCGGCGCTGGCGATGGAATCCTGGCCGTCACGGTCCAGGGGGCTGATGTCCGGGGTTTTGCAAGGGTCCTGGGGGTTGGGCTTCGCGCTGTCCGGCCTGGCCTACGGCTTTCTGTATGCACCGTTGGAAGCCTGGCATAAGGGCTATGGCTGGCGAGGGATGCTGATCCTGGGCGTGCTGCCGGCCCTGGCCTGCGTCTGGATCCGCATGTACGTGAAAGAGCCCGAGGTCTGGGCGGAAAACAAGAAGATCCAGAACGCGACGCAACAGCAGGTCACCCTGCCATTGTTCGCCATCTTCAAGCGCAAATATCTGTGGAACACGTTCACGGGTTGCCTGTGGATGGCCGCGAACTTCTGCGTTTATTACGCGGTGTGGGCCATGCTCGGCACCTATCTGACAAAAGAGCTGGGCTGGACGCCGGCCGAGGTGGCGGTCCCGGTGTTCTGGGGCAACATCCTCACGTTCCTCGCCTGTAGCTTCTGGGGCGCGGTGTCGGAAAGGGTCGGCCGGCGTTGGGCTTTGATGATCCCCACGTTCATCGCCTTGTTCCTGCTTCCGCTGTATATCCTACAGACCGATCGAACCTTGTTCCTCGGGTTCTTCTTGCTGTTCATCTGTTTCTTCAGCGGCAAGGACGCCCTGAACCCCGGCTGGCTGTCGGAACGCTACCCGACCGAGGTACGCGCCACCGCGGCCGGTTTCGTCTATCACCAGGGCGCGGTTTGGGGCGCGGCCGTCGCGCCGATCCTGACTTATTTCGCGGTGAACCAGGGCATGGGTTTCGCCAAACCGATGATGGTCGCCGCGATCGGCTCATTGGTCGTGTACATCATCGCGGTCTATCTGGGGCCGGAAACCAAGGGGATGGTGATGACCGCCGAACTGGACGTGATCGAGGCCGAGGTCACGCTCGGATAGCCCGAAACGACACGGCCGGGGCGAAGGTCCCGGCCGTTTCCGTTTGGCGCGAAGGGAACGTCAGGCCTGGAGATCGCGCATCGCGATCAGCCTGAACGGATCCGCCGCTATTGAGCCGCCGCCGCCATGGTGCGCGCGCCCGCCGCGGGACGATAGGCCCGCAGGAATGTGCGAACATGGCGCACCGCCAGCGGGATTTTGTCCGGGGTGTCCTTCCACGGGTAAAGGCTTACCTGCGCGTTCGGCGCGAGACGCACTGTCTCCATGGCGACGGCGTACGGGTGCGCCGGCACGTCGTCCGGCAACACCAGGATCGGCGTCTGGCAGCCGCGCACGAAATCGCGTGTCGCGGTGTAAACGAAGTCGGCGTGGGCGCGGTACATGTTGGTCAGGAACGTATCGACCTGATCCATCGTGATGTCGGGCCGCCGCGCGCACAACTCCGGTCCCCAGTTCTTCATATTGTTGTCGTACGACAGAGTGGGCATCTCCGGTCGCCAGCCACTGGGCTGTGCCGGCACCGCCGCGATGACGCGGTCGCCGACTCGCTGCAACAGGTTCCAGATGAAAGGACCGCCGATGCAGAACCCGAGCACCAGGAATTTCTGGATGCCGAGGTGATCCATCAGGCTGATATGATCGTCGGTATAGGCGTCCCACGGCCGGCCGGTCTCGAGCGGACCTGTCGACTGGCCGCCCTTGGCGTTGCGCAGATCGGCCGCGATCACGCGGAACTCGTCCTTGAATTCGTCGAACGGATTGAACGGGTGGCTGGAGGTCGCCAGTCCCGCGATCGTCGAGTTCAGTCCGCCACCGGGAATGACCAGCAGCGGGAAGCCGGAGCCGGCTTCCTCGTAATGAATGCGGACGTCGCCTTTTTCGTAGAACGGCATGGCTGTGTCTCTCCCTAACCCGGTGTGATGTCCCGTGGATGCGCGGATTTCGGCCGGCGTATTTCGAGGTTCGAAGTGTAAACCCGGTTCATGCGCGGGACCAAATATCCGGTCATGCCGGAAGCGAGACCGTCGTGTTTTCGACGTTGGCGGAAAGGAGACACCGGCATTGTTGACCAGAATGTCCACCGTCCGTGCGCCGGCATCACCGCGTCTTCCCCCCTGGGCCGTAGTCCGTTCCGATGTCACATCGGCGTGCCGGCGGGTCAGAGGACGGCGGTGGACGCGCTCGTGGTGGTGCGGGGCGCATAGCACCGCATGCGACTGAGATTGATCGCCGGCGTGGTGGTGCCGGGGTTGGGGCTGTGGACACCCGGCCAAAGTCCCATTTGTAGGCCCTTAGTACTGGCGCTTTCGCGCGTTCCCGCTCAGAACACCCACCTCCGCCAGTGTAGCGGACGAAGCCGTCTATCGGAATACTCCTGTGCCAGAATGCAAGGAAGGCCCATTCGCCCGCGGGGACTGACCGCGTTCGTTTCCGCGCTGCCTGTCCCGGTCATCTCATCGGGCTGGAAAGCCCGGCCGAGGAAGCCTATTATCCCCTCATGGACGACACACCGCACCCATTGAACGCGCCGCCAGGTTGGGCCGAGGCCCTTGACGAGAGCCTGGCGGAGCTTGCCGCCGGGGTTCCGACCGTGCCGGGCGAGGTGGTCCGGCGCGAGTTGCTTGACAGCATTGCCCGCATGGAAGCGAAGCAGGCTGACGCTTCTGGGCGCAAGGCGACCTCGCGCCGTTGATCGAATACGCGCCGAAGGCCACACGTCAGGTTGTCGCGCTCCGCCATCATTATGAGACCCTTGACCGCCCGGCGGCGGCTCGCGCCTTGGTGGCCGCGCTGGACGAGGCCGAGCGGCGGATTGAAGGCAACCCGTCCGCCGGGTTGGCCGCACCGCGTCCGTATCCGCGGCTTGCCCGGCCCGGCGTCGCGTGGATCAAAGCGGGGCGATACTGGGTGTCCTACACCACCACATCACCCCAGGTGATTGTCGGCGTGTTCTACGAAACCGCGAACATCCCCCGCCGCCTGTGACCGCGACCCGGCCGCCGCTGGCGGCGGTATGACCCGAACCGTGTCCGGCGTGATCCCGCCGTGGTTCTCAATCAGCCATTTGATTCCCTGCTCCCGGTTCGTGAGAAGATCCTCCGGGCGGAGCCGCGACCCCTTGATGACGGGCTTGCCGCGCCGCTTTCCGGGCACGGTTTCGATCAGGGCGCATTCGGTCCAATCGATGTGTTCCATGAGCGCGGCTTAACACGATCGCGGCCCGGTGTCGCTGCCGCGGCGCGGCCGGAAGTCGATGCCCAGCGCGGGCGGCCTCTCGACTGTTTCACGGAGGCAGTAGCGCGTCGACCAAGGCCTCGATCTCGGCCGCGATGCCGTCTTCGGCGAGGGCGGCGCGGATGGCACGACGTTTGGCGGTGAAGTGCTGGGCATCCGTCAGGGGAACAAGGGCGGCCACGGCTTCGGCGCGGCTGGCCGCGGCAGCCAGGTCGCGGTGCAGGACCTCGCGCTCGTCGTATTCGGGGATGGGCAGAGTCCAGACCAGGTTGTCAAAGTCGCGTTTATCGCGCTGTCCATGCGGCTGCAGATCCGTAATCTTGGCGAGTACGGCGGCGCTGTTGATAATCGCGATCAGATATCCGGCTTCGGCTGATGAGCGAACGGTTGACCAATACGCCTTAGTATCAACGATTGCATCTGTGGCGAGTAGCCTGGCAGCGCTCAACCGTGTTCCAGCCTTGTTGTAGAGAACTCGCTCTACCGCGGCGGTGTGCGCCTGGCTTGAAAGTTTCCGCATGTGATCAATCTGCGCCGACAAGGTCATGCGCGGCTGTCCGTCTGTGGCCTTGTTTGCGTGCGCTATCCACTTTGCCTCGGCGTTAGCCAGCCAGGCAGATAGATGTCGGTGACCTTCGACGCGAGCGGCGACCGCGTCCAGCACTTTGCCGCCGCTAAGCGGAATCACCGCGGTGACATTATCAAGCATCCGAAACGGCGCGACACTTTCCCCTCGGGCGAGTGAGCGCAGGAACTCTGCTTCGACCGGGCCGCGCGGTGGCTCGACCGTGGTCCAGGGATACTTGTCGAGTTGGCCGGCACGACCCTGCATGATCGGCGCATGCGCTGATCGCCCGAGCCTGCTGGCCGGTGCGGGATCGACGATAAAGAAGCGGCGCGGCGCAATCGTGGCCCCTTGGTGAAAACGGGACCGATATGGCGAGACGCCGATCAGCGTGCGCGGTCGCGGCCAGGGGACGCGGCTGTGTGTCAGGGCGCGGGCCGCTTCGGCTTCGTGGGCGTCGCGGTGGGTGAGTCGGCCCTCCCAGCGGTCGATCCCATCCGGGTGCAGACCAGCGAACTCGCGGCGGCCGAACAGCACGCAGGTGCTGGTCGTGCTGCTGCCCGATTGCGCGCCGAAGATCGGCCAGACGCGTTCCAGCGCCCAGGCGCCGGTCAGGCGGACGCGGGCCTCGCCCATGCGGCCGGTGCGCAGGCCGGCGAATACCGGCGCATTCAGCGCCGCGTAGGGCAGCACGAAGGCGATCGTGCCGTGAAGGCGCAAGTAGCGCTCCGCGGCGCGCGCCCAGAACAGCGCCCACATGTCCTGCTGCGTCGCGAGGCTGCCGCCGACCCAAAGCTCGTAGCCGCGCAGGGCTTCGCGCAGCCGGTCCTTCATGGCGGCGCTGAGGTGGCGATAGACGATCCAGGGTGGGTTGCCGACCACCACATCGGCGCGCTGTTCCGCGCGGGAGAGCCAGACAGGACGGGCGAGGTTCCGGAAAACGAAGGTCCAGATGCCGTTGCGTCCGGCGCGATACAGCGTTTGAAGATGGGCGAAGGTCTGCGCCAGCGCGTCGGCGTCCTCGGCGCTGGCGCCCTCGATACGGCGGAGCGCCTGGCCCACGGCCTCCGGCGTCGCCCCGTCGGCAAGCCTGCGGGTGAGTTCGACCAAGTCTATACCCCAACATATGGTAGCGCTTTCCGTTTTGTTCTCCCTCAGCTAGAGTCGGACCTATGGATTCGACATACAACCTGAATGGCGGCTTTAAGCCAACTTCGAAGCGTTTCGCCGATCTGGAGGGGCCGGATTTCTTCCCGACTCCAGAGTGGGCAACGTATGCGCTAATCGACAACGAGGCGTTCGAAGGTTCGATCTGGGAGCCAGCCTGCGGCGATGGTTCGATGGCCCGGGTTCTCGAAACCACTGGATGTTCGGTAATCTCATCCGACCTCTTCGACCGCGGCTACGGCGAGGCGGGAGTTGATTTCCTGGAAACCTCCCGTGACGTCGATAACATTGTGACCAACCCGCCATATAACGCAGCCGAAGGGTTTGTAAGGGCTGGCCTTGCGCAGTCGCGGCGTAAACTCGCGTTGCTTTTGCGACTCGCTTTCTTGGAAGGGGCAAACCGTCAGCGCACAATTTTTGCCAGCATACCGCCGGCCAGGGTGTGGGTATTCAGTGAGCGAATTACGTTCTACCCGGCGGGCGCAGTTAGACAGGGCAGCGGGACAACCGCTTACGCATGGTTTGTATGGGACAAAGATGCCCCGAAAACCACTGAACTCAAATGGTTTGATCCGATCTACAAAAATCGCCATCCTGAAACGCCTCAGGCTGGCACGAAATATCCCATGCTCTTCAAATAATCGACGCCCTTTTTTGTAAGCTGCAAACCGTCATCGGTCCGAACCGCATAGCCCTGCACGAACGGGCCGCCACTGGTCTTCTGGTGGGACACAACATTTCCCATCACCTGCTGCCATACCCGTTCGTTAGGGCGACTCTTCGATCTTTCCAGGTCCTCGTGCGACAGATCGATATATTTCGGGACCTCAGCTTTGAGATACTTGGTTGACGCTCGATAGTTAGGACATTGCGCCGCAATTTTGAGCGCTAACCTTCGAGCCTCATACTCCCGAAATCGATCTTCGCGCGGCTTCTCTAGGTCACCATATTTGAAGGGCTGCTCTCGCCTCCATGCAATCGCTGTAGGCGGAATGATCATCACCTCAATCACAAGGTCTATAGCATCAGAAATCTCCCTTGGGCTATCGACCGTATGCGGCAGGTAAAGCGTCACGGTGAAATTAGGATGACCCTGGTAAGATCTCAGAGCGAAGCTAACCTCGTTCCCAATCACAAACGACGCACCTTGGTAGAAATCCAGGCCGTCCTCACCCTCTCGGATGGTGATCGTGAAATAATTCAGAGGACGCCAAATGATGGCGTGCGGAATTGCATCGTATTCCGGATCATAGGCCAAAAGAGTGATGTGCGGGCCATCCGTCATGGCTGAAGATTCGTGACGTCTGCGGTAATGCACGCGAACGTCTCGCCGCCCTCACAGCGCTCCAAAACTCCTGGCGTCATCGTCAAATACCATCGCACTTCGAATGGCGACCCATTCGGGTGAGGCTCGATTTCCGTCGTAAACTCAATGCCACGGCTCCCTGGCAACTTGCCGGTGTACGCCTGTACCGCAGGCTCAAGGCCGAATTTGGGCGTCCTCCCCCACACTTCCCCCGACTTGACCTGCTTTACAGCAACTGCCGGCGTTTGCCACCGTGTCTCCCGGCGGTTGAATGGTCCGACCGACGGCACTGACTGATCCTTCCAAGGCTCCCTGTAAGATCATGAAAAAGGCCAGTTACTTTGTCAAACCGGCTCAACACCAGGGACTGACGGGATGAACGTCCAGGCCGCGCACCTGATTGGCGCAGGCTTCGACGATCCGAAGTTCGGTCCAACCCGCCGCGCGGCCGGCATCGATCAGGCGGCGCAGCGCGTGGAACAGGAACGTACCGGAGCCGCAGGCCGGGTCGAGCACGCGTTGCGTCAGCGGCGCGTCCACCGCCGCGGCCACCACACGCCCGGCCAACCAGTCGGGCGTGTAGTATTCGCCCAGGTCGTGACGCTCGTCCGGATCGACCAGGCTCTCGTACAGCACCTTGAGCACGTCGGTTTCGACGTCGGTGAGACTGAACCGGGCGGTTTCGGCGGCGACCTGGCGCACCAGATCGGCGCCGGCGGGTCGTTTCAGGGGCCAATCGAAGAAGTCCGCCTCGACCGCGCCAATGATGCCCTCATCGGCGAGCGCCCGGCCCGAAAGCAGCCGCTCCGGGTCCGACACCGGAAGATCGAGAACGCGATTGGCGATGGTCTTGACCACAATGGCCAGGTAGGTGTGCTGGAGGAACAGAGCATCCTCACCGACCTCCTCGCCGTAGGCTTCGCGCAACAGCCCGTCCCAGAGGTCGCGCTTGAGGCGGACCTCGGGATCGGCGTTCAGATCGGCCCACAGCGCGTCGAGCGTCAGCCGGGCGCGGCTGAACGTCAGGCTGCCCTTCCCGAACGCCTGAGCCACCGCTCTTGCCTCCGGCGCCAGGCCGACCCGCTCGGACAACAGCGGTTCCAGCCAGGCCATCAGTTCGTTCGGCCGCTCGGCGTCGGTCTCATAGCGCCGGAGTTCGGTCAACGCGCCGTCGATCAACTGGTAGCCGATGAAGGTGGCGCCGTCGGTGGCGATACCGGTCACCGGGCGCGGGCTGTGGGTGCGGCGGGCGGCGTCCGCGAGGTAGTCGGGCATGCGGGCCCGCACTTCGGGCAGCTCCCGCCGAAGATCGGATTTCAGCTCGATCACCGTCGCGCCCCACATCGTGTCGATGCGGCCGCGATTATCGAGCAGATAAAGTTCGTGGGCGATCTCATCGTACGGAGCGCCGAAGCCCTCCCGCGGAAGCTCGGTAACATGACCGCGGAGGGCCTCGTGACGCGGGCGCCCGGACATGGCACGGACGAGTTCGGGAAGCTTGTCGCGCCGCCAGGTCATAGGCCCATCATGCTGCGAGAGGGGGTTGCACGGGGGTGTGCCGACTCGGGTCGCGATGCTAGTCGGAAAGGATGAAAGCAGCCAGCCAATCCAGCCTGTTTGATACCGGTCGCTTTGTTGACGACAGGCAAGCGGCATCCGCGCGCGGCCGGATGATGGAGATGATCGAGCGGTTGCGGGCAACGTCCGTACCGTATTGGCGCGATCAGAGCGGGGTCATCCTGGATGACGGCGCGTTTCAGCGTGCGATGCGACTTGTTCCGCCCGACGAGGCGCGGCTGCTGTGGGCTGATTTCGACAAGGAAATGGAGCGGCTTTACGAGATCTGGGCCGCGACCGATTCGGCGACTGCCCAGACGGCGTCGTCTGGTAATCAAGATACGCGCTGACGCCCGTACCGGGCACGCGCGGCGCTTTACACCGCGGGTGCTCGCGGTTCAGAACGGACGCCGCGCCAAAGCCGAGAGCCACGATATCCTGGAACCGCCCGTAAAACAGCCAAAGCGCGTCCGCCTCGGCGACGCACTCGCCGCCCTGGGCCGCGAGGCCGGCATTACGGACGCGGACATCGCGTTCATCGATCAGACGCGGGACACATCACCGGCGCAGCCGATAAACGAGGTTGGCAACGTCCAGGCGCCGATTCCTTGCACGACTGAGAGATGTAAGCCGCCCCTCACCCCACCCCAATCGACTTCAGCCGCGCATGCGCCCGCCCAGCCCGCGCCTTCAGCCCATCCAGATACGTGCTGACATCGGTGCCGGGCAGGTTCAGTACCTTGCACCCAAGCTTCCAGTACTCCTCGATCTGTGCCTCGGTCTCCGCCGACCCGCGCGCCAGTTTCCCGTGCGCGTTACACGCCTCCGCGATCCGGCGCACCGCCGCACGGAACGCCGGATGCTCCAACTGCAAATGCACCCCCAACCGAGCACTCAAATCCGAATGGCCGTAGGCGATCATGTCGATGCCCTCCACCGCCGCGATCGCCTCGACATTCTCCAGGCCCTCGAGCGACTCGATCGCCACGCAAACGATGATGTTGGCATTGGCCCATGGCGCGTACTCGGTCGCGTGACGGGCGCCATGGCTCCGGTATCCGGTGTGCATCCCCTGGCCGGAGATCCCCCGATCGCCGATCGGCGGATATTTCGCCTGCCGAACGATCGCGCGCGCCTCCTCGACCGTATCGACTTCGGAAACCTGCACGCCCATGATCCCCTGATCGAGGATCGCCGGGATCAGATGCATGAAGGACTTGTGGATCCGCACGATCGCCGAAACGTTGGTGGCCTGAAACCACCCCGCGAGATCCGCGATCGTTTCGAGGTCGAAGGCGCCATGTTCGTGGTCGATCATGCAGTAGTCGAAGCCNNAGCGCGGCCCGCCCCTCGCGCACCGCCCGAAATATGCTGTTGTCTTTCATGGATCGTACGAAGCTCCCATCGTGCGGCGCGGAATTTCACATGCGCCGTGTGACACCGGCCCGGGCCGCCAGCCGCTCCCGTGCGACCGCCCGGATCATGACCGCGCCTTTTTCGGCGATCATGATGATGGGTGCGTTGGTGTTTGTCGATGTCACCGCCGGCGCGATGGATCCATCGATCACGCGCGCCCCCTCCATCCCGCGCACCCGCGACTGATCGTCGATGACGGCCAACGGATGATTGCCCATCATGCGGGCGCGGGCGGCATGATAGCAGGTGCCGCCCTAACGCCGCGCGAAGCGCCAAACATCTTTCTCCGTGTCCTCCCGAGCCCTCCGCGATCTCCGTGTCAAGACTTCGCGTGCCGCGGACACGGCCTCGACCGTCGCCCCCGGACGCCACCCCCGCGACCCAAACTCCACTCCCCGTCCCGATCAACGATCGCCCAGACCGCGACCTCCCCTCCACTCCCCTGTTCCAAATCGCGCGAAATTCCCATATCTGGCTCCCATGGATGAACCTCTGAGAGCCGGCGAACCCCTGGTTCCGCCCGCGTCCCGCCCGGCGCAGCCGCCAGCGGAGCCGCCGCCGCCCAGGAAAAAGCGCCGCCGGCGGCCGCGGCATTGGGGGTTCTCGGCGCTGCGGGGATTGTTCACCGCGCTGATCGGACTGCTGCTCGCGGGCGGTGTCGCCGCCGGGGTGGGCGGCTGGATGGTCTATCAGCACTTCGCCGCCGACCTGCCCGGAGTCGATGGCCTGCGCGGCTACCAACCCCCGGTGATGAGCCGGGTGTTCGCCAACGACGGCAAGCTGCTGGCCGACCTCGCCACCGAGCGCCGCATCTTCGTGCCGATCGCCGCCATCCCGCCGTTGGTGAAACAGGCCTTCGTCTCGGCCGAGGACAAGAACTTCTACACCCACAAGGGCGTCGATCCGCTGGCCATCCTGCGCGCCGCCGCCACCAACATCCTGCAACGCGACCGCAACCGGCGGCCCATCGGTGCCTCCACCATCACCCAGCAGGTCGC
>PLSZ01000374.1 GCA_003164305.1 Acetobacteraceae bacterium | reverse complement strand
CGAAAGCAAAGGTTTCATTGCCGCCCCCGTTCCGGCACACCACGCGACGTGTGCGCTGCGTTCACCCTGGGCGCGCCGCGAGCAACAGGATCCGGATCATGAAGCGCCGCATCGCGATGAGGTTATTGGCGACGTTGCCGCTCGCCGTATCGTCCCAACGCGCATCGGCCGCCTCGCAGGCGGAGGTGCTGGCGCGGGCCGAGTTCATCGACGAGCACAATGCCGCGCACCGTCTGAGCGAACTGACAAGCCCGCTGCTGTTGGTCAATTTGTGGGCCGCCTGGTGCGCCGGTTGCCTCACCGAATTGCCGACCCTTCGGGTGTTGCAAGCCGATCTGGGGCCGCGGGCGATCGATGTGATCCTGCTCAGCCACGGCATGAACTGGCCCGGCGACCTGGCATACGCGCGTGACGCGAGGTTGCCGTTCCGGCACTGGCGGCTGTCAGCCCGGACGACCGAGACGGACGTGGCGGCCGCGTTCGGCATGGAGGGCGATCGCTTTGGGTTGCCGCGAACGTTGGTCTTCGCGGGTGAAACGCGCAGGCTTGTGGCATCCCACCTGGGTTCACGCGATTGGTCCGATCCCGAACAGCTTCGCCTGGCCAGAGGATGGTTGCGCTCCGCCGGTTAAACCTGGCGGCTCTCGAATAATGATCCGGACCAATGCCAATCCGACCGCGCCCCCAAGCAACAGACCGGCGGTGGATGGTTCGGGGATATTTTCTTGCGAGGGGATGACACCGGCACGGGATGCACCCGGTATTCCCGTCGGGACGATCGAACCGCCCGGTATCCAGGGTGACGGGAGAGCTGGCGCGGGCGTGATGAACGGCGGCCGCTCCGGCGACGGCGGTAGGTTAGCGGGGTGTGGCACCAGCAGACCGCCGCCAGCGACCACCGCCGGAATGACTTTGCAAACGACCTCGATCCAGGCGCGCAGACGCGCGGCGGCTGAGGGGATATGTCGCGGCAACGTCCCGCCATGATGGACAATGGGACGGGCGAAGTGTCCAACGGAGTGCGCGATATGGTGTGCATGATGGAGATGCGGCGCATCGCCGTGATGAAAAACTGTCCAGCAAATCGTACCCATGACAAACTCCAATCGCATTCAGGTCGCGATATTCCTTGTCGATCGGATAAATACAACCATTGATTGAATGATCATTGATATGAATCAAATTTCGTGTATATTTTGATCCTTTATGCGAAATTTGTATGGGAACAGCCATCGCGCGTTCGCCGCGAAGTGCGCGAGGCACACCCCCGGCTCCCGAGCGGCGCCAGGTCGCGAGCCTCCCCCCTGAACGACTCAAAGAATCGCGGACGGACCTGAACCAACGGATTGAGGCGCTTCCGCATGTTCACCACGGAGGAGTTTTACCTACCCTCGCTCAGCGGCGCCCAAAGCCCCCTAACGATCCCGGAGCCCTGACGTATCAGGCGGCTTTGCGGAACGTCGGCGGAATGCGCGCCTTGGCCAGTTGCCCGCTCAACGGCTCGTCCGGCAATCCGGCATGCAGCACGTCGCGCGCGATAAACAGCTTTTCCAGGTCGATGCCTGTCGTGAAGCCCATGCTCTCCAGCATGAACACCAGATCCTCGGTCACCACGTTGCCCGAAGCGCCCGGTGCGTACGGACAGCCGCCCAGACCGGCGAGACAGCTGTCGAACGCGCGAATCCCCTCCTCCAGCCCCGCGAGGGCATTGGCGATGCCCAGGCCGCAGGTGTCGTGCAAATGCAGGCCGTAGAGGACCGGACCGATCTCATCGCGCACCGCCCGGACGACTTCCTTGATCTGCGCCGGATGCGCATAGCCGACAGTATCCGCCAGCATGATCTGATCGACGCCCGCATCGGCCAGGCCCTTGCACAACGCCACCGTCTGCTTCGTCGGCACCACGCCGTCGAACGAGCAGCCGAACGCCGTCGATGCCCCCGCCACAACCGGCACTTTTCGAGGTTGCGCCTTCAGCCAGTCCATCACCTCTTTCATCATCACGACGGATTCGGCCGGCGTCCGGTTGAGGTTGGCGCGGCTGTGGCCTTCGCTGACCGAGATCGGCATGGAGATCTTATGCACGCCACCGTTGTAGGCGTTCTGCGCGCCGCGCAAATTGGGCGCCAGCGCCTGCACGGTCAGGTTGGGCAGCAGTTTCAGCACGCGGGAGACGATCTCGGCCGTGTCCGCCAGTTGCGGGATCACCCGCGGCGGAACGTAGCTGCCGACCTCAATTTCCCTGACCCCCGCGTCGGCGATGGAGGCGATCCATTTCACCTTGTCATCGGTGGTCATGCGGGTTTTGGCGATCTGCAGTCCGTCGCGCGGGCCGACGTCGCAAATGGAAACGAATTCGCTCATGGGTCAGGTGGTCCCTCTGGGATGTCCGCGACCAGGATCGTTCCAGTCTCGGATTCGGTGATGAACAGCGTCCGCCCGTCCGGCGCGAGGGCGCAGTTGGTGGTCATGCGGCCGTGTTCCGATTGCACGCGATACAACGGCACGCCATACGGATCGACGATCCATACGCAGCCATGGCCGGGGTTGGAGATATACAACCGGTCGTGCCGGTCCATCGCCAGCCCGTCCGGCCCGACCAAACCCGGCGGCACGCGAGCAAAACACTGCGCCTTGCCGACGATCGCGTCGTTCCGCAGCGCGATCCGCCATACCTCGCAGGAGCGTGTCATCGCGATATACAGATGGGTTTGCGCCGTGTTCAGCACCAGTCCGTTCGGGCTCGGGCCGGTCGAGATCAACCGATCCAGTCTGCCGTCCTTGTGCAGCCGGTACACGCGTCCGGTCGGGTCCTGCAATCCGGTCTGCCCCTGATCGGTAAACAGGATCGACTCGTCGTCGTGCAGCGTCAGGTCGTTGAGGCCTTTGAAGCTCTCGCTGAGCACGGTCTGGATCACCGCGCTCGTGGCCCCGGTCGCCGGATCGATCCGCACCAGTCCGTGCCGGTAGTCGGCCGCGATCAGGATACCGTCGGGCTGCACCTTCAGACCGTTTGGCCAGCCCGGATACTCGGCGACCTGNNCACGGGCCTTCGAGGAAGCAGTCGGTGGGCATCCCGGCGCGATTGCCGTCGGACCATTCGGAGTGTTCCAACCGGCGAAACCGGTCCGGCACGCGGGTCAGCACACGGGTCGGAATTTCGGTGGGAGGGGCGAACCACATGGGCCGGACAGTGATGCGGGCGGGCGGGGAAGGCAAGCCGGGCAATCGCTGGTCTGGCCTCCCGGCCGCGTCCGCGGCACAGTTCCGCGCATGGACATTCGGATTGACAGTTTGCTCACCGGGGCCACCGGCGCGACCGGGGTGGTCGCGATCATCGACGTATTCCGGGCTTTCACGACCGCCGCCGTGGCGCTGGCCAACAACGCCGCTCGCATCGTCATGGTCAGTTCGGTGGAGGAAGCGCTCGCGTTGCGCGCCAACGGCACCGGCCAGATCCGCATGGGCGAGGTGCGCGGCCGTCCGCCCGACGGCTTCGACTTCGGCAACTCCCCGTTCGAGGTATCAGGCATCGACTTCGCGGGAAAAACCATCATCCAGCGGACCAGCGCCGGCACGCAGGGCATCGCCGCCGCGAGCCAGGCGGACCGGCTCTATGCCGCCTCGCTGGTGACTGCCAGGGCCACCGCTCAGGCGATGCGCGAACCGGAGCCCGAGGTGGTGACGTTGGTCGCGATGGGCAAATACGCGCTGACACGGACCGACGAGGACGAACTCTGCGCGCTACACCTGCGCAACGTTCTTGAGGGCCGGCCGGGCGATAAGGATGCGGTTCGCCGGGTCATTCTGGCCAGCCGCGAGGCCGCGCGGTTTCTCGATCGATCGCGTCCCTGGCTGCATCCGGAAGACCTGGAAATCGCCCTCGATATCGATCGTTACGACTTCGCGATCAGGGTGACTTCGGAGGATGGCCGGCCGGTCGCGCGCATGGAGCGGACCGGCTGACCGTTGCCAGACGCACCGCGCGCGGCGAAGTTGCCTCCATGGATGGAGGAGACGAGCGTGACCAAACCGACAGGCCCGCTGGCCGGAATTAAGGTCGTGGACATCACGACCGTGGTGCTCGGCCCGTACGCGTCGCAGGTGCTTGGCGACATGGGCGCCGACGTGATCAAGGTCGAAACCACCGCGGGCGACACCACGCGCCATATCGGTCCGAGCCGGACCCCTGGCATGGGCTCGTACTTCGCCGCGCTGAACCGCAACAAGCGCAGCCTCGCGATCGACCTGAAGAAGCCGGCGGCGATGAAGGCGCTGCTGCGCCTGATCGACGAGGCCGACGTGTTCGTTCACAACATGCGTATCGGCGCGGCGCAACGGCTGGGGCTTGATTACGAGGCGTTATCGAAGCGCAATCCCCGGCTGATCCATGCCTGCGCCAGCGGCTTTCGCAAGGGCAGCTCGCTACAGGAGTTCCCCGCTTACGACGATTTGATCCAGGGGCTGTCCGGTATCGCGTCCTTGAACGCGGGTCCAGATGGCGCGCCGCGCTATTTCCCGATGGTGGTGGTGGATAAACTCACCGGCGCCAACCTGGCGTCGATGATCGGCATGGCGCTGTTCCATCGGGAGCGCACCGGCGAAGGCCAGGAGGTGCACGTGCCCATGCTGGAAACGATTCTGTCCTTCGCGCTGGTCGAACACTTCTGGCACGGACTGTATAACGAGCCGGAGAAGGGCGTCGGGTATCCGCGCGTTTTATCGCCGCATCGCCGTCCGTATCAGACCAAGGACGGCTACATCAGTGTCATCGCCGTCAGCGACGCGCAATGGAAGAAGCTGTTCGAGGCGATGGGCGTGCCGGAACTGATCGACGATCCGCGATTCAGCACGATGCAAGGCCGCACCACGCATGTCGATGCGTTATACGCCACGCTGACTGACGGCATGCGCCATCGCACCACCGCCGAATGGATCGCCGAACTGCAACCCTCGGACATTCCCTGCGGCCGTGCCGGGACGCTCGCCGATCTGTTCGAGGATCCTTATTTGAAGGAGACGGGTTTCTTCGAGGAAGTCGAACACCCGGTTGAGGGGAAGGCGCTGATGACCGCCGTGCCCGCTCGGTTTTCAAAATCACCGCCGAACACGACGCGGCTTTGGCCCACGCTTGGCGAGCACAACCGCGAAGTCCTGCGCGAGGCCGGTTGTTCCGAGATTGAAATAGATGAGATTCTGTCGTAATGTGTCTGAGGTTCGGAAACCATGATTCAATATCGCTGAATCACTTGTGAAGCCGCCCTCGATCCGGCGCCTGAACGCAGTGGTATCGCACCGGATAATCGGCGTTCATCCGCGGTTCCCATTTTGCTTGGCGCCTTAGCGCCAAAAAGAGGAGGCGAACCGCGGATGAACGCCAATAATTTTCGGGTGGCTCCGCTGCTGATTGATTTGATAAATCCGGATGGGCACTGAATGACAACCCATAACAGGCGTGAGGGCGCGATCCAGCGGCAAACGCGATGGCGTCAGGCTCAGGGGAAAACATCACGGTTCCGGTGCGCGTCGCCCGACCGGGATTTTTTCACCACGAAGGCACGAAGCACACGAAGAAACGATCGATATGCGATGCCGTCGGGGCATCGGCGATGGAATCTTCGTGTGCTTCGTGCCTTCGTGGTGAAAAAAGCGAACATCGACGGGAACCGGGACCTGAGAGGGATCGCTCGTACCAGCGACCCGCGCGAAAGCCAGGCCGTCGGATCCCCAAAATGCCAGGACCGACGATGTTCAGCAAAATAAAAAACTTTCATTGCCAGACTCCAATGATCCCACCCATCACGACAATCGAGACCAGCCAGAATCCCGCCGTGATCGCGAACAGCCGCGGCGGCCGTCCCTCGTAGACCGTCAACGACAGGAACGGCATCGCGATAAACCCCAGCCACAGGAAAAATGAAAACCGGGCCCCCGAGACCAGCCGGTTGACACCAAGAAACTGCAATAAATTCGCCAGCACCCACGCCAGAATGAACCCGGCGATGAAATCCACCACCATCGCGCGGCCCATGCGCGCCTTGAACGCCTCGGGTGTCACGCCGGTCAGGCTGCCCCAGGCCGGGCCAAAACCGACCGGGGAGAACCACACGCCACCGATCGCGAACCGAATGATCGCCGCGGCCAGTACCGCCAGCCAGTTGACCTCGAACCCGTGCATACTACCCTCCCCCACCAGAAAAACATCCCGCGGAGAAACCTAACATGGCAAGTGACGAAACCGAAAAGAACGCGATTCGCGAATTGCTGGCGATCTATTGCTTTCATCTCGACAATTATCGCTTCGCCGAGATGGCCGCGCTGTTCACCGAGGACGGCACCTGGGACACGGCGTTCGGCAAAGGCGCGGGCCACGCCGGCATCGTCGCGCAGGCGGAGTCGATCTAAAAGCCCGGCTCGCCACGGCCGCGTCGCGTGCATTTGACCACCAACATCGTCATCGCGCTGGACGGCGACACCGCGACGGTGGAATCCAACTGGAGCGTGATCCAGAACAGCGCGAGCGGCCCTAAGATCGGTTCGGCGGGTGCGTATCAGGACCAGGTGGTGAAGCAAAACGGCAAATGGTTGTTCCACTATCGCAAGATAGACCGTTATATCGCCGATGGATTGATATAACGGACGGTGCGAACGCTGTCGCGACGAACGCCCAGGTATGCACTGAGCCTTAACGGATTCTCAATCCGATGGTGATGGACTGGCACCGTCCCAGGGGAGTAAGACGGTGATCATGAGCGCGGTCCCTTTCGATACGCTGAAATTCGCCCGCCATCTGGAGGCGTCGGGGTTGGCCGCGTCGGTCGCCAATGGCGCGGCGGAGGCGCTGGCGGATGCCATGACCGGCGCCGATCTGGCGACCAAGGACGACCTGGCAACGGTCAGGAACGATCTCAAAGCGGAGATCGCGGCGACCAGAATCGAACTCAAAAACGACATCGAACTGCTGCGCCGGGACATCACCATCAAATTCGGCAGCATGCTCGTGATCGCGGTCGGCATCCTGCTGGCGGCCATCCGCTATCTGCCGCCCCACTCCTGACCGCCCAACTCTGGTCAACCGCCTCCGAACCCGATATTCCGCTCCGGAACAAGCCCGGAGACAAAATCATGAATGGCGCCGAAAGCCTGGTGCACTCGCTGCTGAACAGCGGCGTCAACACGTGCTTTTCCAACCCCGGCACGTCGGAGATGCACTTCGTCGCCGCCCTGGACCGGATCCCCGGGATGCGCTGCGTCCTCGGCCTGTTCGAGGGCGTGGTGAC
>PLSZ01000154.1 GCA_003164305.1 Acetobacteraceae bacterium | reverse complement strand
TTCGACGCGATCGACGCGCATTATGTCTATCCGGACGGCGTGGCGGCGGTCTGGTTGGGGCAGCGGTTTGGATTGCCGGTGGTGGTGACCGCGCGCGGCACCGATGTCAGCCTGGTCCCTCAGTTCGCTCGGCCGAGGCAGCTGATCAGGCAGGCGATCGAGGGTGCGTCGGCGATGATCGCGGTCAGTAGCGCGCTGAAAGACGCTCTGGTCGAGATCGGCGCGCCGGAGGCCAAGATCACCGTGCTGCGGAACGGGGTCGATACGGCGCTGTTCTGTCCGCCGGCTGACCGGAGCGCGGCGCGGGCCGCTTTGGGTGCGACGCGGCCGTTGTTGATCTCCGTCGGGCTGCTGATCGAGCGGAAAGGCCATCACCGCACGATCGAGGCGATGACGGAATTGCCGGAGTTCGAGTTGATCATCGTCGGCGAGGGGCCGGAACGCGATCGGTTGCAGGCATTGATCGACCGGCTGGGGTTGGGCGACCGGGTGCGGCTTCTGGGCGCGCGGCCGCACGCGGAGCTGCCATCGTTGTACGGCGCGGCGGATGCGTCGGTGCTGTCGTCCTCCCGCGAGGGGTGGGCCAACGTGCTGCTGGAATCGATGGCGTGCGGCACGCCGGTGGTCGCCAGTCCGATCTGGGGCAACCCCGAGGTGATCCGCGCACCCGAGGCGGGCGTGATCACGCGGGAGAACTCGGCGGCGGGGGTTGTCGAGGGGGTGCGGCGGTTGTTCTCGGCGTTGCCATCGCGGGAGGCGACGCGGGCCTATGCCGAGAAGTTCAGTTGGGATGAGACGACGGCGGGCCAGTTGGCGCTGTTCCGGCGGGTGATTGACGAGTTTCGGGCGCTTCCTCGGGAGGGCACGGTTCGTTAGAGTCGCCGGGAAGGAGTTTGCATGCACGTCGCGACCTCATCCGCGTTCAAGGAAAACGCTCATCGCGCTCTGGGCGACGCCGGTCTGCAGCGTGCGCTGGCCCGCAGTGGCACGAGCTTCATCGCCCGTCGCGCTGCCGCGGTGGCCAATCTGCCGGAGTTCGAGCAACTGCGGGANNCGGGCGGTCAGGTGCACTGGTGCGCCGATGCCGACGCCGCGCGCGCCGCCGTGCTGGAGATTTGCGAGACGGCGGGGGCGCGCACCGTCACCAAGGGCAAGTCGATGATCGGCGAGGAACTCGCGATCAACGAGCATCTGGAAAGGCACGGCATCGAACCGGTGGAGACCGATCTCGGCGAGTACATCATTCAATTGCGTCATGAAACGCCAAGCCACATCATCGCGCCGGCGTTTCATTTGAACATGGAAGACTGGGAGGAGACATTTCGGAAATCGCATATCGATTTGCCGGCCGACCGCGTGTTCGCCGAACGGCGCGATATCCTGACCGAGGCGCGTGACAAGCTGCGGTCGCGGTTTCTGGCGGCCGATGTCGGCATCACCGGCGCGAATTTCCTGATCGCGGAAACCGGCAGCAGCGTGATCGTCACGAATGAGGGGAATGGCGACCTGACTCAGACGCTGCCGCGCGTGCATATCGTGCTGGCGAGTATCGAAAAGATGGTGCCGACGATTGAGGATTGCACGTCCTTGCTGCGGGTGTTGGCGCGTTCCGCGACCGGACAGGATTTTTCCGTGTACACAACGTTCTCAACCGGACCGCGGCGCGTTGGCGACCTTGATGGGCCGGAAGAATATCACGTGGTGCTGGTGGATAACGGCCGCTCCGCCATGATCGGCACCGAGTTCCAGGAAATGCTGCGATGTATTCGTTGCGCGGCCTGTTTGAATCATTGTCCGGTTTACGGTGCGGTCGGCGGCCATGCGTACGGTTGGGTCTATCCCGGTCCGATGGGGGCGGTGCTGACGCCCTCGTTGATCGGCGTCAAACAGGCTGGGCATTTACCGAATGCCTCGACTTTCTGCGGTAAGTGCGAAAGCGTTTGCCCGGTGCGGATTCCGTTGCCGAAACTGATGCGGCATTGGCGGGAGAGAGAATTCGAACGCCATCTGGGGCCGGCCTCCGTGCGATGGAACCTGGGAGTTTGGGGTTTTGTCGCGCGGCGCCCAGTACTTTACCGGATGGTGACGCGGGCGGCGGCGCTGGGACTTGGATGGTTGGGGCGGAAGCGCGGTAGGTTCTCGCGCATGCCGCTGGCGCGCGGTTGGACCGATGCGAGAGATTTACCGGCGCCGGAAGGCGATACGTTTTTTGCGCGTTACGCGCGCGAACAGCGGTCGCGCGTGCCGTCATGAGTAAAGCGGGGATTTTAAACGCGATCCGGCGCGGCCTGCGGCGTGGCCCGTTGCCGGAAGACCAGGCGGCGATGCTGCGAGGCCGGTTGGAACGGCATCCGCGGCAGTTGATCCCGGCGCGAAGCCGATTGCCGCGCGCGGAACAGATCGATTTGTTTGTCGCCAATGTCGAGAAGGAGTTTGGCACCGTGGCCCGGGTGGCGGATGCGTCCGACGTTCCCGCGGCGGTCGCCGATTACGTTGCCGCGCAGAATCTTCCAGGTGTGTTGGTGATGGCACCGCATCCGGAATTGCGCGCGATCGATTGGTCGGTGCGCCCGTTACTGGAGATTCGCGAAGGGCGGGCGGAAGGGACCGATATGGTCAGTGTGCAGCAGGGATTCGCCGCGATCGCCGAGACCGGGACGTTGATGTTGCCCTCGGCGGCGGAACGGCCAACGACGTTGAACATCCTGACGGATACCGCGATCGTCGTGCTGCGCGCGTCTCGCGTGGTTGGCGCTTACGAAGACGCGTGGGATTTATTGCGATCGGATATCGGTGTGATGCCGCGCAATGTGATGCTCGTCACGGGACCGTCTCGATCGGCGGATATCGAACAAACTTTGGAACTGGGCGCACACGGTCCGCGGCGGTTGCACGTCGTGTTGGTGGATCAGTGAAACGGCGCCTGGTTCGGCGGCGCGACCTTGATGCATTGGCAGATCTGTAAATCCCGTTGATTGGGACTGAGGAGCGGCTTGCACGTCTTGTCCTGGACGCGAAATCCGAAGGCCGGTGTCAGGTCGCCGAAGGCGGTAGGCGCGCCGAGTATGATGGCCATGACGGTTGGGCGACTGCCGATCCGGCGGGCAATCTCCTGAGCCAGTCGCGATCGATCCGGAACGTCCGCGAGTCCCGCGAACAACAGGTCTTCGCCTTTCAGGAACGCAGCGGCAAACGCGGACGGTTTTGTAACAAAAACGACCGCGGCGTGGCTGGGGATTTCTGGTGACCGCGCCTCGAATACCGCCGACCCAAAGCTTCTCAGGCGCCCCCATCCTGGCCGGGACGACACGGCGAACACCGCGATCAGCACGACGCCGGCCATCGTGAGCATCCGGCGGCTGTCGCGAGGACCTGCTCCATGCAGGATCAGGATGGCACATATCAGCGGGATGCCCGTGATCGCCTCCAGCGGCAGGGCATAGCGCAGAATGGAAAACATCGCCTCCCATGCGATGAAGGATATGACAAGGAAAATGTAAAGCGCGAGCGCTGGTGCGCCGATGGAGCGGCGCCTGATCGCGTGGTACGCGATCACCGCCAGAGACAGATAGGCCAGCGCGAACCGGGGATCGCGAACGCCGAATTCGGCGACAACGAATGGAATGCCTCGCAGCCAAAAAAATGGATAAAACAGGGCCTCCCATGGTCCCTGAGGCAGGAAGCGGGCATCGGTGCCCCCAATCGGCGGGATCCACGGCGACATGAATATCTGATTCAATATCGGAAAAACCGGATTGCCGAACAAACGATCGACGGCCAACCCCCACGGCCCGAACGCAAATGCGAAGCCGGCTGTCCAGGCCATGGTGAAAATTGCACCGGTCAGCATGAACCGCCGCGCTTCCCCTGTCGCGCAAGCAAGGCCCAAAGCGGCTCCCGGTGCGAAGACGCAGGCCACCGGCTTGAGACCCGCCGCGATGCCGACGAACAAGCCGGCGATCATCACGGAACCAATCCAACGGGCTGTGGGGGTGGGGTCACCCCGAAGCATTGCCAACGGCGAGATCAGTCCGCCGAGTACCAGGACCGCAACCGGGATGTCGCCAAAAGTTGTCCCGATCTCCGACAGGGTCGCCGTACCGGTCATGCCCAGTACTGTCGCGATCGCGATGAGCCAGGCGCGGCATGGCAAGGGATCCGGCAAGACCAGGCGAGCGATGCGCGCCACGACCAACGTGAGCAATCCGAATGGAATGCCCGACAGGAACGCCACCAGACGCGGCCAGTGTGGCATCAGGCGGACCGATAGCAGGTAGTATGGGACATCGAGAATCGGGTTGAGGTAGGTTTGCGCACCGGCGGCGAAAATGTCCTGGGACAAGCGGCCGTCCAGCCACGCGAACGGATTGTAGAGGTGATAGTTTCGCAGGTCCCAGTTGTTGTCGGTGCCGTAAATCCGCGATAGGCAGCAGGCTCCGAGCATGATTGCCGCGCTCTCCGCGATGCCTGACCTCGCGGCGACGCGCGTGGCCAGGCGGCGAATCGTTGGCGGCACTGTCAGCGAAACGGCGCCGGCTTTGCCTCCCGGAACGGTGTGCCCGCTTCGGCGAGTTCGCGCAGCAGGCGCGATGGCGCCCAACGTTCCCCATATTGTTGATGCCAGTTGGCGATCTGGGTGTAGACGCTTTTCACACCGATGCCGTCAGCCCAGTACATCAGGCCGCCGCGGTAACGCGGGAAACCGAAACCGTGCAGCCACATGACGTCGATGTCGCTGGCGCGGTAGGCTTTGCCTTCCTCCAGGATACGGCAGGCTTCGTTAACCGATGAGAACAACAACCGGTGCAGGATTTCCGTGTCGGTGAAGGTTTTTTGCGGGACGCCGAGTTCGGCGGCGACATCCTTGATGATTTTGGCGACGTCGGGATCGGGGTGTGGGGTGCGGTCGCCCTTTTCGTACTTATACCAGCCGGCGCCGGTTTTCTGGCCGTAACGTCCAAGCTCGACCAGTTTATCGGCGATCGGCAGCTTGCGATAATTGGGATTTTCCGCGGCGCGCCGTCGCCGTCCGGCCGCGCCGATGTCCAGGCCGGCCAGATCGCCGACCGCGAACGGACCCATCGGGTAGCCGAAATCGACCATGACTTTATCGACCTGTTCGGGGAGGCAACCTTCTTCGAGCAAAATGACCATCTCGGAGTTGAATGGCGCGCGGGAGCGGTTGGCGACGAAGCCGTCCGTGTTGCCCGCCATCGCCGGGATCTTGCCGATCTGCTTGCCAAGCGCCATCGCGGTGATCAGCGTCTCGGGCGACGACTTCGAGCCACGCACGACCTCAAACAATTTCATCACGTTGGCGGGTGAGAAGAAATGCGTGCCGGCGACGTCCTGAGGTCGTTGCGTCATCGCGGCGATCTGGTCGATGTCCAGCGCCGAGGTGTTGGAGAACATCAACGCGCCTTGCTTCATCACCTCATCGAGTTTGGCGAAGATGGGTTTCTTGACGGCCATTTCTTCGAAGACGGCTTCGATCACGACGTCGCAGTCCTTGATGTCGTCATAGCCGGCGACCGGATGGATGCGCGCGAGGCGGCGGTTCATTTCGTCTTCTTTGAGGCTGCCGCGTTTGACCGACGTCGCGTAGTTGGAACGGATGCGGTCCATACCGCTATCGAGACCTTCCTGTGTCGCGTCCATGATCTTCACGTCGTAGCCGAAGTCGGCGAACGACATGGCGATGCCGCCGCCCATCGTGCCCGCGCCGATCACCGCGGCGTTATTGAAGTCGCGCGGCTTTGTGTTGGGCGGCATGTCGGGAAGTTTCGCCGCCTCGCGTTCGGCGAAGAAGGCATAGCGCAAAGCTTTGGCCTCGTCGGCGCCGACGAGTTCAAGGAACAATTCGCTCTCCCGCAGCATGCCCTGATCGAAGGGCATCATGGTGGCGGCTTCGACGGCGGCGATGCAGTAATACGGCGCCTTTTGGTTACGGGCACGGCGCGCGATCGACTTGCGCATGGCCTCGAAGACTTCAGCGCCGGCCTTGCATTCTTTGTCTCGGACGCGCGGCAGTGGACGGACGTCGGCGATTTTGCGCGCGTAAGCGACGGCGCTTTGGCGCAGGTTGGCGCCTTCGGGCAGCACCTCATCCAGAATGCCGAGGGTCTTTGCTTCCGGAGCCGGAACGTGACGGCCGGAGGTGATCATCTCCAGCGCGGTTTGCACGCCGGCCAACCGCGGCAGCCGCTGCGTGCCGCCGCCGCCGGGCAGAATGCCGATCAGCACCTCGGGAAGGCCGACTTTCGCGGACGGAACGGCGATGCGGTAATGGCAGCCCATGGCGTTTTCCAGACCGCCGCCCAAAGCATAACCGTGAATCGCGGCGACGACCGGCTTCGCGGAACGATCCATGACGTCATAGGTGCGCTCCCCGATCGGAATGCGCTTGCGGTTGGCGTCGAAGCCGCGGATGTCGGCGCCGGCGATGAAGCTACGGCCATCGCCCATCAGCACCATGGCCTTGATCGACGGGTCTCCGTTCGCCTCATTCAGGCAGTGGATGATGCCCTCGGCGACGCCCGGACCAAGCGCGTTGACCGGCGGGTAATTGACGATGATGACGCCGATGTCGCCGTCTTTCTCAAGACGGACCACGGGAGAGTCGGTCATGGCGGTTCCTCTTTATCTTCGTTCGTGACGATAGAGCGTGTGGCAGCCTCAGAAAACCCCCGCCGCGAGACCGGCGGCGAAGGTCGCGCCGATTTCCTCGCAGCGGCGCAGGTCTTCGGCGCCGATGGTTTTTGGGGCCAGGATCGTTTCGGGGGTTTGCGCGTTGGTGCGAACGATCAACGGTGGGGCGATTGATTTGAGACGCCAGCCGGTGGCGATGCGTTCGATCTGGCGAACCGCGTTGGTGCCGTCGCTGCCGGCGCAGATCATCGTGGCGTAAGGGCGGCCGTTCAGGCGGTCGAGCGCGGGGTAATAGGTGCGATCGAAGAAGTCCTTCATCACGCCGGCCAGCGCCGCGAGGTTCTCCGGGCTTGCGAATATGGTGCCATCCGCGGCGAGCAGGTCGTCGGCGGAGGCTTCGGACGCCGGGACGAGCCGCGTGGTGACCTCCGGGTCGGTGGCGGCGCGCGCGGCGGCCTCCGCCATTTGCCGCGTGCCTCCGGTGGCGGAGTGCCAGACGATCAGCAGCGTTTTCAAAGGTTACAGCGCGGCTTCCGCCACGACGCGCATGGCCTCGATGCTTGCGCCCTTCAATATCATGGTGCCGAGATGGCCTGATTTCGCGGCGTCTTTCCAGGCCGCCAGCCGATCGCGGATACGATCGGCCGGGCCGCAAAGGGAGATTTCATCGACCAGCTTGTCAGGGACCGCGGCGGCGGCTTCATTCTTTTTGCCGTCGAGGTAATAGTCCTGGATGGTCTTCGCCTCGCTTTCGAAACCAAGTTTGATGGCGACGTCGTTGTAGTAATTTTTCGCCCGCGCGCCCATGCCGCCGATATAAAGCGCGAGTTCCGGCCGGATCAGATCGCGGCAGCCAGCGACATCCGGGCCCATCTTAACACGCACATAGGGCGCGACGTCGAAACCGTCCATCGTTTCCGGACGCCCGGCTTTCTTTTTGCCGGCGAGGATTGGATCCGAAACGATGTTCGGTTGGTCCGGAGAATAAAAGATCGGCAGCACGCCATCGGCGCATTCGCCGGCGGTGCGCAGGCCGGCGGGGGTGATGGACGCGAGGTANNGGGCCGGCGTAGGGGATTTCGTACTCCTCGCCTTTGAAGATCAATGGGCCCTTGCGCTCCAGGATTTGTTTGATGATGGCGATGTATTCTTTTGTGCGGGTCATCGGTTTGCCGAAGCGTGTGCCGTGCCAGCCTTCGATGACCTGCGGACCGGACACGCCCAGTCCGCAAAGGAAACGACCGCCGGAGAGGTACTGCAACGTCATCGCGGTCATCGCGGCCATCGCCGGCGTGCGCGCGGGGATTTGCATGATGCCCGTGCCGACCTGCAACTTTGTCGTGTGTGCCAGCATCCACGTGGCGGGCGTGACGGCGTCGGTGCCGTAGGCCTCCCCGGTCCAGGCTTGCGAAAAGCCCAGTCGCTCGGCTTCGAGGACGCGCTCGAGGTCGAGTTTGGGGTGGGCGCCGGACATATCGACGGTGATGCCAAGCCGCATGATTTCCTCCACGTTTTCGGATCGTAGGGTGCCGGGAAGTGGCGGGCGGTCAAGCCCTATCCTGTTCGGAGCGGTCAACAATTCGTTCATGAAGTGGGGGGAATATGGAAATGCCGGCGAGAATGACCTCGCCGGCATAACCTGGAGGCAAGAGATGAGCACACACCATCTCGTCCTCGTGCTGAAGATATTGGCGATCCTTGAGCTGTTAATCAAGGCCCTCGTGATTTATCTGACGCGTTAGGACAACGGGCCGGCCCACCTCCAGGGGCGTTTTCCCGCATCCCGATCGTATCAGAGTTTCGCCAGAACGCCGTCGCGGAAGCGGCGCATCGTGTCGATCGTGTCGGCGTGGGTGCGGCGAAACAGCCGCACGTCAACGGCGGCGACACCGAGTTCTTTCAGCGCTTTGATGTCCTCGACCCAGTCGGCGTCGCCGCCGGTGAACATCTCCGCTTCGCCGTCAATGTTCGCGCGTGGTTTGCCGCCTGGACCGGCCAGCACGCGCAACGCGACGGCGATCTCCGTCGGATCGCGACCGGCTTTTTCAACATAACCGCGGAACCGTTCCAGACCTTTCTCGAAACGGCTGACTGTGTTCATCGGGAATTGAGGGTTGGTGCCGACCGGATACCACCCATGCGCGTATTTCGCGGTCCGCCGCAGCGCTGGGCCGCTCTCGCCACCGACCCAGATTGGGATTGGGCTTTGCGCCGGCTTCGGGTTGAACGTTACGTCGTCAAATGTCACGTATTTGCCCGCGAATTTCGGGAACTCGGCGGTCCAGAGCTCCTGGCACGCCGCCATCCATTCGTCGGTGACGGCGCCTCGGTCATCGAAGGGAGCGGCGCCGATGGCCTCGAATTCCTCCCGGCACCAGCCAACACCGACGCCGAGAGTGAGCCGCCCCTTCGAGAGATAATCGATGGTGGAGAGAAGTTTCGCGGTCAGCACAGCGGGCCGGTGCGGCACCACCATCACTGACAGCACGAAACGCAACCTTTTTGTCAGCGCGGCGATGAACGCCGTGGTGCCGAGTTGTTCCAGCCACGCCGCCTGCGTGCCGGCGGGGAATTCGCCTGTGTCGGTATAGGGATATTTCGACTCCAGGTTGCGCGGCACCATGATGTGGTCGCTGATCGTCACGTAGTCAAAACCGAGAGTTTCGCCCTCGGTGATGATACTGACAAAACTGTCCGGCTCGATCAGGGGGCCGGAGGTGGGGGCGTTGAAACCGATTTGCATCGTTACCGCACCTTGGCGACCACGTCGTCGCGGAATTTGCGCATGTTGTTGATGGTTGCGTCCAACGACGGCCCGAACAAACCGAAATCGAACGACGTCACGCCAACGTCCTGCAACGCTTTGATGTCGCCGGCGAAGTCCGCCGCCGAACCGGTGAACAATTTGCGCTGGCCATCGACGGTGCCTTTCGGCTGCGCCTCGGGGTTGGACGACACGCGATACGCGAGGGCGACGGCTTTCGGGTCACGCCCGGATTTTTCCGTCATGCCATGCAACTTCGCGGCGGCCGCCTTGAAGCGATCCAGCGTGTCCAAGGGGAATTGCGGGTTGGTGCCGATCGGATACCAGGCGTCGCCGTATTTCGCGGTGCGGCGCATGGCGGGTCCGCTCTCGCCGCCGATCCAGATAGGGATCGGGTTCTGCACGGGCTTCGGCGGGAACAGCACGTCGCTGAATTTCACGTATTTACCGTCGAACTTCGGCGCGTCGCTGGTCCAGAGTTCTTTGCAGACCATCATGAACTCATCGGTGACGGCGCCGCGCTCGGCGAACGGTAACGCACCGATGGCGTTGAATTCTTCCTCGCACCAGCCGGCACCAATGCCCAGAGTCAATCGGCCCTTGGAAAGGAAGTCGATGGTGGCGAGGATTTTCGCGGTCAGCACGGCGGGCCGATGCGGCACGACCATCACCGACGTCACAATGCGCAGCTTCGATGTCGATGCCGCGATAAACGTGGCGGCGGTCAATTGCTCCAACCGGTCGGCGGCGGCGCCGGACGGGAACTCGCCGGAATCGGAATATGGATAACGTGAGGCGATGCTGGTCGGGATCATCACATGATCGCTCACCGTCACATAATCATACCCCAGCATCTCCGCTTCCTGGGCGATGCGCACCAGATTGTCGGGACCGATCAGGGGGCCGCTGGTGGGCGCGCTGCAACCGATCTGCATTTGTTCCTCCCG
>PLSZ01000678.1 GCA_003164305.1 Acetobacteraceae bacterium | reverse complement strand
GGGGAGACTTTGAGGCCGCTGTGTCCGAGGTTGCGGTAGTCCATCGTGGTTCCTTCCTTTCGCGTCCGGTTCGCGCAGTATACATCAGAACGGGGTTGGTGACCGCATGGGAGGGGTCGGTTCGGGCGATTACCGACAGGTTCGTGCCTGCCTGACCGCCGCATGCATTCACCGAGTTCGCGGAGTCCTCCGAGGACGCGGAGAAAGTGCGCGCCCGGCGAAGCCGTCCACCGCGTCCTCGGAGGACTCCGCGAACTCGGTGGCTAATTGGTGCGTGCCAACCCTGCCCACTCTGAAATTGGCGATGGTATACTTGACGCACTCCCGAGGAAGTTGCCAGATGACAAATAGGAGGAGAGCGTAATCTCAGATATTGCTTCTGACACGGCTTTGGACTGCGATGCGATCTCAGATTCAGTCACTCTTGATATGGTTGGGGAGGGTTCTGAGCGTGATCTGGCTTGGAAGGATACCAGGCCCTGTGGACGGATTTAACCAAGATCAGCATGTAAGCGAAACTGACAAAAGCAGCATAACTTTCCGCGGTTTTTTCACAGTGCATCGCGACACGCTTGAACGGTTTCAACTTACCCATGGCCTGTTCAACCCGCGCACGAGTTTTGTAAAGCAACTTCGGAAAGAATTTCGGTCTGTTTTTGGCGTTCGAGCGATACGGGGTGATCGGAACAATGCCGCGCTCGCGGCAGGCGGCTCGATTTTTCGCCGAATCGTAACCCTTGTCAGTCATCGCCGCTCGCGGCTTGATGTCGGGGCCGATATCGAGCGACGCTTTAAGTTGAGTGCTGTCGCTGACTTCACCACCCGTCAAATGGAATGCGAGTGGTAGGCCGTCAAAATCCGTCTTGAGGTGGATTTTGCACGAAAACCCGCCTCGCGAGCGGCCGAGCGCCTGATTTTGCTGCCCCCTTTTGCGCCGGCGGCCGAAACATGCGCCCGCACAACGGTGCTGTCGAACATCTGGACCAGATGCGCGGTCTTGCTGGTCTCCGCCAGAAGTTGGAAGAAGGCCTCGAATACCCCGGTACGGCTCAGACGCCAGAACCGCTTCCAGACGTTGTTCCATTTACCGTACTCCCTGGGCAAGGCGCGCCAGGAGAGACTGTGAACCGTGAAAAAATGCTGCGCTTCCAAGAACTTACGGTCATTGTGACCGGACTCCCCACTGCGTGTCCGCACCGCGTCGAAAACCTCCGGCACGATGGACCAATCGTCCTCTGTCATCCCCGTCAGCATGGCCGGTTCCTTGTTGCCGGTCACGCATTGATTCGAACAAAAACCGATTCGGGAATGCCCTACGTGATACTTTCCGTTATCCGTCCACAGGGCCTAAGAGTCCGTCCTGAAACAAATGCCTGAATTCATTGGCGTTTCCTCTGGCAAATTGAAAAATCTGCGCATTTTGGACGGACACTGGGTTTTATCGAACGAGGAAGCGAGATTTCCCTTTTGCTATCAGTGGTATGTTTCCGGACGGACTCTAAGATATTGAGAAGTCGTTCGAATCAATCCAATAACGTCGAATTGACGATATTCAGCAATGAAGTCCCGCGCGAACGTCAGAAGTCGTTCAGCAAGCATGCCTTCATCCCCCCAATCCAATTCAGATGCTCCATCTTCTGGATACCACCACGCCGTCCGACTCCTTCCGGCTTGCGCTACATAATACCAGGTTCAAGCCGGGTGCAACGCTGCATGGATTCGTGGAGGACGTGGAAAAGATGGGCGGAGTCCGGCGAAGCCGTCCTCCGCGTCCTTGGNNCGGCGTCCTCCGTGATGCATCGAGCGGTTGAACAGGCACGAACCGCGCCAGCGACCCACCCAGCCCGACATTCGCGTCCACCCTGTCCTCCCCCCTCGAGAACGGCTTAATAGACCGCATGACGACTCGCGCACCCACGCTGCTCGCTTTGTTCCAGGCCTTCGTCAGCATCGGCATGGCGAGCTTCGGCGGCGGGCTGACGGCCTGGGTGCGGCGGGAAATCGTGAGCAAACGCGGCTGGATGGACGATCAGCAGTTCCTGTCGGGATACGCGCTGTCGCAACTCGTGCCGGGGGCGACCAACGTCAACCTGGCGGTGTTCATCGGCACCCATTTGCGCGGCGTGGCCGGGGCGTTGGCGTGTTTTTCCGGATTGTGCGCGCCGCCGCTGGTGATCATGCTTGTTCTGGGAGCGATCTATTTCGGCATGCGGGGAATGCCGGGTGGGACGTCGCTGAGTATCGCTCTGACGGGCATGGGAGCGGTCGCCATCGGGCTCAATCTGGGCACCGGCATCCAGTTGGCGCGGCGGGGCATTCGGCGGGTGGTGCCGGGCCTGATCGCGGCCACGGTGGCGCTGTCGGTCGGGGTGGCGGGGTTTCCGCTGATCCGCGTGCTGGCGGTGATGATCCCGGTCAGCATGGCGGTGGCGGTTCTGACCCGGCCGCGACGCGACAGCCCGAGGATCGAGGACCGGTGATCGCCACGCTGCTGCAACTGTTCTGGCTGTTCACGCTGCTGTCGATGGTGGCGTTCGGCGGCGGCGCGGGCGTCATTCCCGACATCCAGCGCGCGGCGGTGGACGTGCACCACTGGCTGACGGCGAAGGAGTTCCTGGATCTGTTCGCGATTTCTCGCGCGGCGCCGGGACCGGGATCGATGATCGCGGTGCTGGTCGGGCAGAAGGCGGCGGGCCTGCCGGGTGCCGCCGTGTCGTTCGTCGCGATGTTCGGGCCGTCCAGCGTGGCGGTGTTCGCGGTCGCTCGTTACTGGAACCGGGCGGCGCGCAAGCCGTGGCGCGCGGTGGTGGAGCAAGGCCTGGCGCCGGTCGCCATCGGCATGACCTTCGCCACCGGACTGTCCCTGGTTCGCGGCACCGAGCACGCGTTGTTGCCGTTCGCGATCACGGCGGGCAGCACGCTGGCGTTCGCGTTCACCGAGCTCAATCCGATCGTGCTGCTGGCGATCGGCGCGGCGATCCTGCTGCTGGCGGGGGGCTGATGCCCTCCGAGGCAATGCCCCCTGGGGAGACCGAGCGGTTGTTGAGCCTGGTGCTCGACCCGGTCTGGTACCGGGCGCGGCATCGCGACGTGGCGGCCAGCGGGGCCGATCCGTTGCGGCATTTTATCGATTGCGGGTTGCGCGAGCAACGCGATCCGAACCGCTGGTTCGATGGCGCGTGGTACGCGCGGCGGTATCCCGACGTCGCGGCCTCGGGCGCGCATCCGTTGCTGCATTACATGACGGAGGGCGCGCGGTCGCGGCGCGATCCGCATCCGCGGTTCGACGCCGGGTGGTA
>PLSZ01000343.1 GCA_003164305.1 Acetobacteraceae bacterium | reverse complement strand
GCGTCCTCGGCGGTGCGCAGCGGCTGTTCCAGCGGCAGCGTCACCACCCCGGTGCCGAGCCGGATGGTGGAGGTGCGGGCGGCAACATGCGCCAGCAGCACGAACGGCGACGGCAGCCCGCCCTCGTGTTCGTGAAAGTGGTGCTGGGCCACCCAGGCGGCGTCGTAGCCAAACTTTTCCGCGTGGATGATTTGCTCGGCGGCGAGGCGGTAGCGCTCGGCGGCCGGGGCGGCGTCGAGCAGCCGGGTGAAGAAGGCGAGACGTTGGAAGCGCGGGGTCATGGGCTGTCTATCGCCTGGAATGGGTGGCGGTTCAACGGGGCGGGTTATTTCGTTTGGGTCATGCCAAGGAGTTGGGTCATCCCCAGGCCCTGAAGGCGGATCAACCCGTCGGGCACCGGCCGGAAGCCGTTCAGTTTCGCCGTCATCGCGACGATGTTGCGCGGGCTGTAGAGGTAGGTGATCGGCAGATCGCGGCGCAGCGTCTGCCACGCCTGGTCATACGCGACGCGGCGCTGGGCGATGTCGGTGAGGGCACGGCCTTGCTCCAGCAGCGTGTCCACGGCGGGATTGCTGTAGCCGGTGAAGTTATTGCCCTGGCCGGTGCGCAGGAACTGGAACGTGTTGCCGTCCGCGTCCACGCGCCCGGACCAGCCGTTGAGATAGGCCTGGTAATCGCCCCTCTGCTGGACCTGGGTCGCTGACGTCATTTCGATCGCCATGATGCGGATGTCGAAGCCGGCTTCCGCGGCCATGGACTGGATGACCTCGGCGGCCTGTTTTGTGTCGGGCTGGTTCGGGGTCAGCAGCTCGAGCATGACCGGCGGGGTCACGCCGGCCTGGCGGAGCAGCGCTTTCGCCTTGGCCAGATCGCGCGGCGGCGGGGATAATGTTGCGTCGTAGAAAGGAGAATTCGGTGGCACCGGCTGGACGTTCGGCGCGAACATGCCGTTGAACACGACATCGACCAGGGCCTGGCGGTCGATCGCGGCGTCCAACGCGGCTCGCACGAGGGCGTTCTTGCCGTAGGGCGTCTCCGAGCGTGAGCCTTGGTTCAGGTTGTTGTTGAGACCAATATAGCCCAGAGCGTCGGATATCGCGAGTTTCAGCCTCGGGTCCGCTTTGACCGCGGCGACGTCGGTCGGGGCGAGGTATTCGGTGATGTCGGAGGCGCCGGCTTTGAGGCTGGCGAAGCGCACCGAGTTGTCCGGCAGGATTTGATAGGTTACCTTGTCGAAATGGATGCTTTTCGCATCCCAGTAGTCGGGAAACCTCGTCAGGGTCACGTGGTCCTGGGCCACGCGATCGACGAAACTGAACGGGCCGGAACAGACGGGATGTTGGGCGAAGTCCTGGCCCGCGGCCTCGGTCGCTTTCGGGGGATAGATCATGCCGGAACGATCGGTGAGTTGGGCGAGGAAGGCGCCGGATGGGGTTTTCAACGCGATGCGTACGGTGGCGGGATCGAGGATGTCGATGTGGTCGATGGAGCTGATTTCGCTTTTGCGGAAGCTGCCGGGGAGGGTGAGGTGGCGTTGCAGCGAATACTTCACGGCGTCGGCGTCCAGGGGCTCACCGTCGTGGAATGTGACGCCCAGGCGGAGGTGGAGGATCAGGGTGCGGTCGTCGGACCACTCGTACGCGGTGGCGAGTTGGGGGACGATGTTGAGTTTGGCGTCGATGTCGAACAACTTGTCGCACAGGCCGGCGAGCACGATGCGGGCGACGTAGCTGGTGGTCAGGGTTGGGTCGAGGTTGTCCAGATCCTGTCTGAGCGAAACGTGGAGCGTTTGCGAGGCGACAGGCATCACCGTGGCGAGGAAACAGATGGCGGCCAGCAGAAATCGGCGCATGGCGAAGCTCCCAGGTCAGGTCGCGTGAAAGCCGGTGGACGGCTTTTCTCCCTGGAAGCGGCCGGCGTTGGCGGCCGGTCGTGGGGAGGTTAACTTGGGTGTGGGAGGCGTGGCAATCGGTCGGTTTGGTTCGGGCCAACTATGCTGGCGCGACCGCGACACCGAGTTTGGAGGCACAGGCGGCCATGCCCGTGTCGAATGTCGCGAGAGCGATGCCAAGCCTCTGGGCGATGGCGATGTTGATCGCGTCCGGCGCGCGAAGCGTCAGATCGAGGCGGCGGATGAAACCCGTCGCGGCGGCGATATCGCCCGGCGTGGTTTCCACCAGTTGCGCGTAAGTTCGGGTTAATTGGTCGAGGCTATCGAACGCGGCTCTGGCTTCCGCCTCGGTCAGGTCCCGGGTGCGCACCTGGCGGGCGATGACGGAGGCGACCTCGGCCGCCGCGAAATCGCTGATGATGAGCGCCAGGGCATCGGTGTGGAGAAACGCCAGCGCGCGCGGGGTCAGGGCATCGGCGGTCAGCAACGCGACAATGACGCTGGCGTCGAGGGAGACGTCCACTATGCCCCTTCATCCCGGATACGCCGCACCTGAGCCGCGGCGTCGAGCGCGGGCGGGGTCTTGCCGACCCGATGGGCGTCCAGCCACTCCAGGGTTGCCCGGGTCACGGGCCTGGCTGCCGCGGAAATCGGCCGCAGTTCGACAGCCGGCCGGCCGTCGAGCGAGATCACCACGGACTCGCCTTTCAGCGCGCGGTCGATCAGGGCGGGGAGTTGGCTGGTCGCCTCGGCGACGGTGTGGGTGGTCATGGGGGGAGTATCGCGCCGGCATGGGTCGTGTGTCGAGAATTGTTCTGGCTGTCTGGCGTCTTCGCGGAGATCATCCCAGGCAGCGGCGCGGACGCCACCCGCCGCGTATGTCGTGCGACATTATGTTGCCTCGGGAACCGATGGCGCCCATATTCGGCGTCATGAAAGCCTCCGCCAAATCCTCCGCGTCGAAGTCCGGCCGCCGGACCGCCAAGGCAGTCCCGACTTATCGCGGCGTGGTCCTTCAGCCGACGCCTGGGCCGACGCGCTTCACGCACGAGCAACTGGAAAAGGCCGTCGATGCCGCCTTCGCGAAGAACGCCGACGCCCTTGCCAACAGGTTCAAGTCCTGACCGAACGCGGTCGGTCTTCATCAATTGTCCGTTCGACACAGACTACAAGCCGCTGATGCGAGCGGCCTGTTTCGCCATCATGGCGTGCGGCGAAACACCGCGTTGCGCGCTCGACGTCAGCGATAGCGGTGCGGTGCGATTTATTGAAATCGTCAAACTCATCGCCGCGTGCGACTGGTCGATTCACGATATCTCTCGGGTGGAACTGGACCGCACGTCGCTCTTGCCGCGGTTCAACATGCCCCTGGAGTTGGGTGCCGATCTCGGTTTGCGCCTGGCGGG
>PLSZ01000598.1 GCA_003164305.1 Acetobacteraceae bacterium | reverse complement strand
GGACCATCGGCACGAACACACCGGGAGAGAGCGATTTTGGGCACACCGATGGTCCGGTCGAGCCGGACCATGACGATCAATGAACGATGTCGTTCAATCCGCGACGCTATTTTAGCGCGCATGGGGTCGAGCCCGGGGAGGACGATAAAACCCGGTGCGTCGGGCGACTCGTCTATTGGTGGTCGTCGCGGGTGGGGAAGCGACCGCGGCGCCTCAGTCGCGATCGGGCGCGCCGAGCGGGAAGTAAGCACGCCAGGGCCTTCCCTCCTCGACGGCGCGCGCGATCGACGGCCGCGTCAACAGGCGCGAACGATAGTCCCGCAACCGAGGAAAGTTCGGGCTGATCTGGCGCACCCAATCGCCGTAGAACAGCGACGGCGCCGCGGCGCAATCGGCCATGGTGAAGGTCTCGCCCGAAGCCCAGACGCGGCCGGACAGCCGGGATTCCAGCCAGGCGTAGGCGGTGTCGAGTTCCTTCGCCGCCTCCGCCATCGCCTCGTCCTTCCGGGTGGGATCCGCCCGGATCGCCTCGAACACCGGCTTCTGCATGGGTGTCATGATGTAGTTGTCAAAGAAACGGTCCAGGAACCGGACCTCCAGCGCGGCATCGCGATCGCCGGGCAACAACCGGACCGGGCCGGGGTGGTACAGGTCCAGATGCTCGATGATGATGGTGGATTCCACCACCGTCCTGCCATCGTCCACCAGCACCGGAAACCGGCCGAGTGGCCAGAGAGCGGCACGCTCCTCCCCCGCGCCTGGGTGTTCCAGATGGCGGTAGGTGAAGGAGAGGTCATTCTCCCAGAGCGCGATCAGCACTTTCTGGCTGTAGGAGGAGAAGGGGTGGGCATACAGCGTCAGCGACATTGGGTGTCCTCCAGACAGATTGCATATCGCAAGCGGTTGTGGATTAGCGCGACCGATCCTAGTTTGCAAGCAGCGGGAGGCGGGCATTGCGGGACGCGCATCGATCGGGGTGTCCGATCAATCTGACACTGGAGGTGCTGGGAGACCGCTGGAGTCTGATCGTGATCCGCGACATCATTTTCGGCGACCGGCGCCGCTATCGCGAACTGCTGACCCGGTCGGAGGAGGGCATCGCCTCCAACGTGCTCGCGGACCGGCTTAAGCGGCTGCTCGCGGCGGGTCTGTTGACCCGGGCCGACGACCTGCGCCATCGCCAGAGCGCGATCTACAGCCTGACCGAGCCGGCGATTCAGCTCGTGCCGCTGCTTGCCCAAATGGCCGCATGGGGACGACGGCATACGCCCGCGTCCGAAGCGCTGTCGATCCGGGCGCGGCTGCTGGAAGAGGGCGGCCCGGCCATGTGGGACGAGCTGATGGCTGAACTCCGGGTTCGTCATCTGAGCGCGGAGGCCGGCGGTTCCCGCGTCCTGGAACGCCTGCGAGCCGCTTACCAGGCGACACTGGCATCGGCGAACTGACGGGCCGGCGAAACACTGGCTGAGCGCCGAACGGCCGCTCCGGGCAACCGGCTCGGCGGGTCGATCGGCCGATCACGGCCGAATGCGGCCCGGACCTCGTCCAACACGCTCAAACCTCCAAGCAAACCTCGGCGCCAGCGACTACCCGCCGCCGGCCTGGCCGCCGCCCTGTTCGCGATAATCGAACAGCTTCGCGTCAACGGAGGCGCCCACTTCCATATTGGTGAACAACACGCGTGTCTGCTTGCCCTGCTGATCCAGCACGATCCATTGCCGCAAGGTCAGCGGATTGTCGGCGAAAATCAGTGTCAGCGTTCCCTCGCCCGGGTTATCGGAACGGACCAGGCTCACCTGGATCTGCCCGGGAAGGCGGACGAGCCTGGTGACGGTGACGGTGCCGGAGAGGGTGACCTGGTCGCCGAGAAGAATACCCAGAGGCGTGCGGCTGAGCGGGATATTGGTCGTCTGGTTCAGTTGCGAGTCGTGGAAGAACAGGATGCCGTAATTGGCCACCAGCAGGAACGGCGATGGCGCGTCGTACTGGAACCGCATTTTCCCCGGCCGCTGCATCAGCGCGACGCCCTGGGTCAGGCTGCCATCCGGCGCCGTCTGGACGAACCGGGCTCGCAGGCTGCGGATGCCGTTCAGGTAAGCCTGAATGCGTGCCAGGTCGGCGCTGTCCTGCGCGGACATTTGCGCGTCGGCTGGTTGGCTCATGGCCCATGGGCCGGCGAGGGACAACCCCGAGATCAGGGCGGTGCGACGGTTGATCATGGCGGCGATTTGGGCCTTTGGCATGGCATTCGCAACTGTCGATTCGGTCATGGCTCGATTGTCACGACGAATGGCGCGCGCGGGCCGGCTTCGCGCTGGCGCCGAAGTCGGTCGCGGCCATTCACAGGCACCACGAACGGCTTACCCGGTCGGTTGACCCGCCCGTCCGCGATCGACGATTGACCTTCCCCGTCCGCTGCGCTTGCCTGCCGGCATGCACCTCGCCGCCATTCTCGTCGCCGCCGGCACCGGAAGCCGCTTTGGGGCGGAGACTCCGAAACAATTTCTCACACTTTTGGGTCAGCCGGTCATTCGCCACGCGGCCCGCGCGCTGATCGAGGCCGGCGCCGAAATCCAGCCGGTCGGCGACGCCGGATCGATCGCCGCCGCGCTGGAGGGGTTGCCGCGTCTGCCCATCGTCCCGGGTGGCGCGACACGGCAGGACAGCGTGCTGGCGGGACTGCTGGCGTTGCGACCGCATGCGCCCAAGGTTGTTCTGGTGCATGACGCCGCCCGCCCGCTGATCCCCTCCGGCACGGTCCCCGCGTTGCTCGCCGCGCTGGAGAACGTGCCGGGAGCGATCCCCGCCACCCCGGTCGCCGATACCCTGAAGCGAGTCGCCGGCGGCCTCATTCAGGAAACCGTGCCGCGCGAGGGGCTGTTCCGGGCGCAAACCCCGCAGGCGTTCCGCTTCGACGCGTTGCTCGCGGCGCATCGGGCCGGGGTGACCGGGGCGACCGACGACGCCTCGCTGCTGGAGGCTCTGGGTCAGGCGGTGGCGATCGTGCCCGGCTCCGAGAGCAACATCAAACTGACGTATCCGGACGATCTCGCCCGGTTGGAGGCCGCGATGTCGGTTGCGTTATCCCCTGGTCCGATGGTGCCGCGGGTCGGCACCGGATTCGACGTGCATGTGCTGACGGACAACCGGCCGATGGTGCTTTGCGGGGTGGCGGTGCCGCACGACAAAGGCCTCGCCGGACATTCGGACGCCGATGTGGGCATCCACGCGCTGTGCGACGCGATCTATGGCGCTCTGGCCGAGGGCGACATCGGGCGCCATTTTCCGCCCGGTGAAGCCACGTGGAAGAACCAGGACAGCGCGCATTTTCTGGCGCACGCGGCGGAGCGGATCGCGGCGCGCGGGGGGCGGCTGGTCAACGCCGATGTCACGCTGATTTGTGAACGGCCTAAGATCACGCCGCACGCGCCGGCCATGCGGCGGCGGCTGGCGGAGATTCTTGGGGTGGATATCAGCGCGATCTCAGTCAAAGCGACGACGACGGAGCGGCTGGGGTTTACCGGAAGGGGCGAAGGGATCGCGGCACAGGCGGCGGTTATGGTGCTGGTGCCGGGGTAGGAAGGTCAGGGCGTGTCCCCGGGTCAGGCCCGGGCCGGCTCTGAAACCCGCCAACGGGCTCTGCCCGATGGGCAACAGAATAAGCGGATCGAGAGGCCGGAATCACAACGGATCGTCATGTTCGGGCTCGACCCGAACACCTCTCAACCCGCGAAGGAAGCTGACAATCGGCCTTATTGTTTGGACTGACCGATCCTCGGGTCGAGCCCGAGGATGACGACAAGTGCGAGGTTAAGCTTCGCCATGACCTTATCCTGATGCCTTTGGGCAGAGCCTCCTGGCGGGGTTTCGGGGCAAAGCCCCGCCTTTCCCTCAGGCCAGCCGCTCTTGCGGCACCCTGTTCCGGGTGTTAGTCCCGCCCCATCGCGACAAGGGATAGACGGAATGGCGTCCACGTTCGACCAGGTTGCCGACATCATCGCCGATACGTGCGACATCGACCGCGACAAGATCACGCCGGAAAGCCATGCCATTAACGATCTGGGCATCGACAGCCTGGACTTTCTCGACATCGCCTTCGCCATCGACAAGGCCTTCGGCATCAAGATGCCGCTGGAGC
>PLSZ01000412.1 GCA_003164305.1 Acetobacteraceae bacterium | reverse complement strand
AACCGGAAAAGCGGTCAATTAACTTGCTACCTAAACCGGACAACTATCGGTGCTGTTAACACGGAGCGGTTGCTGTCACCCAAACATCCGGTCTACGTCGTCCTGCCCCATTCCGGGTTGTTCCTCGGGCTCAGTCTGACCAGCGGCCGCTTGTTGCATCGCCAGAGCAAACACCCTGTCGACATCGGCCTGTACCAGATCGGGATTTGGCGATGACTTTCTGGGTGACGGTTCGTCCGGAGGATGCGGCATCGCCTCGGTCAGCATGGTCTCCACGTGTTGCAAATGCTGAATGGCGCGGCGAATGCGCTGACCGGTGACATCCTGGAACGAGCAAGCCTCGAAGATGCTGTTCAGCCGCATGGCGACGCCTTCCAGGGATTCGACGTCGCGGCTGCCGTCGCGCAGCCAGTCGCCGATCGCCTCCGCCGCTTCCATGATCTGGTTCGCGGCGGCTTCGGTCGCCTGCACGACCGCCTCCAGTTCCAGCCCGCTGTTGCGCGTCGCGGCGGCCGGCATGGCAACCATGACGGCGACCTGTTCGTGGATTTTCGCCAACTGGTTCGACAGGTTGACCTCGCTGAAATCCACCAGTTGCACCGTCGCGTGGATCTCGGCGCTCAATTCGGCGATGCGCCGGTCGGTGAACCGCCGCAACTCCTCGAACAGCGGTTCGATCTCGGCTTTGATGCCCTCGCGTATGTGCTGACCGATATGTTCTGGCGTGGTCGTCACGATCTCGAGCCCTTCGCGGTGTCCGTACCGGGATCACACACGAATTGCATTAAGGACGGGTAAACGCCCTCGCCGCGGAGCCTCCACGCCTTGTTCTTCCGCCGACGCGCGCGCCAAACGCCGAGCAGTCCCGTCAGCAAGACCGGCGAGGACCAGGGTTCCGGAACGCTCTCGACGAGCAGTTCCAACGCGTCTGGCAGCACGACTTCGGAAAATGGTCAGCCCAGGGACGTTGGGGAGAACGACGGAGGCAAAACCGCCGGTCAGGTCGCCGGGGGGAAAGTCGATCAGGGTGAACGTCTCGCCGGGCGCGAGGGTAAAACCGTTCGAGAGTGAGACATCCAGGGTACCGCCCAGGGTGAATTCGCCGCCGACCATCAGTGTCCTGGCGAGGAGCGGAGTGGTTTCGCCGAGGATGAAATCCAGCGCGGTGGACGGCGGCTGACTGAACGCCCCGTCCCCATCGACCGTCCCTCCTGGGCCGATGGCCAGTTGCCCGGCATTGCTGAATGCGCCAGGCGTGGTCAATGTTCGGGGGAGCCATGAGCGACATGGGTTTTGGCCTTTCCAGTGCGGTGGCCGCCCGTAAAGGCATGAACATAAACGATCACATTGTCTAAATAAGCACGGCGCGTGCGTTTGACATTCGCGGGCACCGGAAGGCCGCGGCCGCCGCGGCGACTTGCCGGACCATCCGCGTTCGCGAGGTTTTGCTTCAAAAATCCAGTCGTTCAGAGAAATACACGAATCCGGACCGGCGAAAATCCATCGATATTCGGCTGAGCCTGGATGCGACCGAGCGTGACGGTGCAACCAAGAGGAAGCGAAGCACGGTGGCGGTTTGGTCATAAATATAGTATTACATCTCTGGAATTATATTGACCTCTGGTCAACCTGCGTCTAAAATTTACTCCTTCCGCTCGCCCATATAGCGGCGAGACAATCTCGCGTTCGACAAGGACCAGCATAGTCATGGGACGTCATCTGATCCTCGCGGGGGTCGCCGCGATCGCCCTGGCGTTGCCGGGCGCCGGCCATGCGGTAACCGCGACCGCCACGATCGCGGTTACCGCGACGGTTCCACAGGCATGCACGGTCACCACCACGCCCCTGGCGTTCAGTAACCATGACGCCGCGCTCGGCACCGGCGGCTCGTCAAACATCGCCGTAACCTGCAAGGCGCCAAACGCTTACACGATCGACGTGGACGCGGGCGCGAACCCAACGGTCGCTGGCACCGCGGCCATTCGCTCGATATCATCCGGTGCACAACAGCGGTCGTATCTGTTCAGCGACCGAGCCCACACCAAGATACGGGCTACCGGCGCGGGAGCGGACCTGACCGGTACGGCCGACCTGACCACGGTCACTCCGGTCCATGGCTTCATCCCAGCCAGCCAGACCGCGGGCGCCGGCGTCTATACCGATACGATCCACGTCACCCTCACCTACTGATCGCGTTGCCGATCACGCGTCGCCGAGCCCTCCGCATCGCCGGGGGGCTCGTTTTGCTACCGGCGGTGCCGCGGGGCGCCCACGCCGCGCAACTCGAATTCCTGCCGATCAGCATCACCACGGGTCTGGGGCAGTCCGCCAATACCATTCAGGTGGTCAATCGTCGCGGTGGCGCCAGCACGCTGCAGGTGCGCGCCTTCGCGTGGCTGCAACCGGCGAATGGCGCCGACGACCTGATCCACAGTGACGCGATCGCCGTCTCGCCACCCATGTTCAGCTTGCCGGAAGGCGAGACCCAGATCATCCGGGTCGTGCTGCACACGCCGCCAGGCCCAACCGAGCTCGCGTTCCGCGTGCTGGTGGATGAACTGCCGCCGCCCAACGCGACCAACGTGCAGCTCGCGCTGCGGGTGTCGCTGCCGGTGTTCGCCGCGCCCGCCAGCGGAGTCGCGGATTTGCGCTGGCGAGCCGCGCGCGCCGCCGGCGGGCTGGGCGTCATCGCGCATAATATCGGTGCCCTGCACACCCGGGTTGGCAAGATCACTCTCGCCCTTCCCGCCCGAGCGCCCGTCGAAGGCAAGTTGGAAAACCGCCTGCCCTACGTGTTGGCGGGAGCCGAACGCCACTGGTCCGCGGCGCTGCCGGTCACCCCCGGCACACAAATGAGGCTAACCGCCGAGATCGATGGCAAGACCGTTGCCCAGACTCTGTCGGTCGAGGCGTAACTGGATCGTTCTGCACGGCGTGGGCCTTGCCGCCTCGTGGATGGCCGTGCTGAGGCCGCCCATCCGCAGGCGGCCCATGCCCTCCGCGTGAGTCTCCAGCGTCAACCAGTCGGAACGATCCAAGTGCCGTGTTGTGGCGGGCCGGCCATGTTCACGGTAGCTCTGACAGGCGGGCCGAGCGGCGACGCGCCAGATGCGCGCCGGCGATGGAGCGCTGTTGCGCTACCGGCTTTATCTGGACGCGGTGCGGACGCAGCCCTGGGACGACGGAGCGTCCGGCCGGGTCGCCGGGTCCACCACCGGGACATCGGCGACGCTGACGGTATTTGGGCTGTTGCTCAGCGGTCAGCATGTGCCGGCCGGACAGGTCACCGATACGGTGCGGGCGATCCTGAATTATTGAGGCTGGTTTTCAGTACTCGATCGCCAGGTAACGCACGCCTTGCGATTCTCCTCTGCTGGTGGTCGGCGCCGGCGCCATCGGCACAGGCACCGTCGAGACGGTCGCGGGCTGTGGCCAGGTGCAATGGCTGTTCACGACCGAGCGCGCGGTGAGCGTGACCGAGCAGGTGTTGGCGACGATCACCGATACGGCAATGCTGGTCCGTGTCTCAGCCGCATGTCCGGCGTTCAAAGGGCGTAGCATCGCCAGCCCAATCATCCCTGCCATCCCCCAAGCGCGTATCGTTCGCATGGTCGCCATGCGGCATGGTTTAAAGAAGAATGATTAACCGAACGTTACCGGCGCGGTTAATGGAAGGCCGCCGGGGATATTTAATAAGGCGTTACGCGGGCGAAACCGGCCGGTCGCCCGCTTGTCAGTCCGCCAGTTGATCTTCCGGCCTCGACGGGGAATCCTGCCCGCATGACAATTGTATCAGCTCGCGCGCGAGTCGCCGGAATCATTGGCTGGCCGGTCGCGCACTCCCGCTCGCCCAGGCTGCACGGTTATTGGCTGGAGAAGTATGCGATCGACGGGGTCTATATTCCGCTGCCGATCGCGCCGGAGCACTTCGCCGCCGCGGTGCGCGGCCTGATGCATGCGGGGTTCGCCGGGGCGAATGTCACGATCCCGCACAAGCTCGCGGCGTTCGAGGTCTGTGATGCAGTCGATGAGTCGGCGCGGCGCGCGGGCGCCGTCAATACGCTGACGTTCCGCGACGGCAAGATCAGCGGCGCGAACACCGATGGGTGGGGCTTCCTGGCCAATCTCCGCGCGCACGGGGTCGATCCCGCGGCGGGTCCGGCGCTGTTGCTGGGTGCCGGTGGCGGCGCGCGGGCGATCGCGTCCGCTTTGCTGGCGGAGGGCGTGCGAGTCACCATCGCCAATCGCACCGCGAGCCGCACCGAGCAGTGCGTCCGGGATTTGCCTGGTCCCGCCATCGTGCCGTGGGAGCAGCGCGACGCCGCCGTGGCGGACCACGCTCTGGTCGTCAACACCACCGCTCTGGGGATGGAGAACAAGGAGGCTTTGGCGCTGGATTTGTCCCGCGCCCGGCCCGGTACGGCGATCGCGGACATCGTCTATGTGCCGCTGGAAACGCCGTTGCTCCGGGACGCGAAAGCCAGGGGCCTGACTCCGGTCGAGGGACTTGGCATGCTGCTGTACCAAGGCATCCCAGGCTTCCGCGGCTGGTTCGGGGTCGAGCCGGCGGTCGATGACGATCTCCGCCGCTTTGTCGCCGCCGATCTGCTGCCGCCCTCCCCTATGTCATGATGACGCGGTTCCGGTGAAAATCATCGGCCTGACCGGCGGCATCGGCATGGGCAAGTCCACCGCCGCCGCCGCTTTTCGCCGCGCCGGCATTCCGGTGTTCGACGCCGACGCCGCCGTGCACAAGGTCCAGGCCAAGGGCGGCCGCGCCATCCGCCCGATCGAGGCCGCCTTTCCCGGTACTGTCAAAAACGGCGCTGTCGATCGCAACGCCTTGCGCGCCGCCGTCATCGGCAAGCCCGAGGCGATCAAAACGCTCGAACACATCCTGCATCCGATGGTGTGGGAGGAAGAGGCGCGGTTCCTGGCCGCCGCTCGCCGTGCCGGGAAACGCGCCGCCGTGCTGGACATCCCGCTGTTCTTCGAGACCGGGCGGGAGCGGAAGGTGCACAAGATCGTCGTCGTCTCGGCACCTCAGCCGGTGCAAATTCATCGGGTGCGCAAGCGTGGCCGCATGAGCGACTCGGACATCCGGGCTATCATCGCGCGGCAAATGCCGGATCGGGAAAAACGCAGGCGGGCGGATGTCGTGATCCGTACCGGGCTGTCGCGATACCTGACCAACCGGCAGATGCGCCGCCTGATCCTGGAATTGTTGGAGTGATCCCCTTGGCATGACCCGCGCCGTTCTGTTCGATACGGAGACGACTGGCCTCGATCCCGCCACCGGCGACCGGGTGATCGAGGTCGCGGCGCTGGAACTGATCAACGACCTGCCGACCGGTCAATTTTTCCACGCGCTGATTCATCCGGAGCGCGATATCCCCGAAGAAGCCTCCCGCATTCACGGGTTCCGCCTCACCGACCTGGAGGGTAAGCCGAAATTCGCCGAGATCGCGGCCGATCTGGTGGCGTTTTTCGGCGGCGAGGCGCGGCTGATCGCGCACAACGCGCCGTTCGATTTCGGCTTCCTGAATCACGAATTCGGCCGGATTGGGCTGCCAAAGCTGCATCCGGAGCGCATGGTCGATACGCTGCTGCTGGCGAAAGCGCGGTTTCCCGGGATGCCGAACAGCCTGGACGCGCTGTGCCGGCGATTCGCGATCGACCTGTCGCAGCGGACCACCCATAACGCGCTGCTGGATTGCCGGCTACTGGCGGAAGTTTACGTCGAACTGACCGGCGGGCGGCAGCGCGGGTTGGGGCTGGCGACCGATAGCTCGACCGCGCCGGTGGCGGTTTATGTGCGCTCCGGGCCACGAACCGCGCGACTGGTGGAGCCGACCGAGGCGGAACTCGTGGCGCACCAGGCGATGGTGGCGCGGTTGAAGGATCCGGTCTGGCTGGCGGGGTAGCGGGGGACGCCCCGATAGCCATCAGGATTAGGTCGCCGAAGGCGCACACCTTCTCCAGAACATCATCCTCGACTCCCTCATCGTCATCCTCGGGCTCGACCCGAGGATCGGCCCGCCCGGGTACCTTGCCCGACTTTTGACGTCGTTGGCGTGTCGAGAGATCCTCGGGTCNNCGGGTCGAGCCCGAGGATGACAGGAAGTCGAGGACGGGATGACGGAATGTCGAGGCCGAGGATGGCGGGAAGAGGCGGCGAGCCCGATGACATCCAATCGTCATGCGCCAACGGCTGCAACCACGCGGCATTGTCCGCCATTGCATCGTTATCCCGCACGCCATTGTTGACCATCCGCCTGGCGGAACCTATTTGACCACAGCCTATCTGGGCTCGGACGCCCNNTCGAAGGATTGCATGTTCGCTTCACTCGCCCGCGCGGTATTCCCCAACTCGAACGATCGCGCGCTGAAAGCATATCAGCGCCGCGTGCCGAAGATCTCCGCGCTGGAGCCGTCGATGCGGGCGCTCTCGGACGAGGCGCTCGCCGGCAAGACCGCCGAGTTCCGGGACCGGGTAGCGCAGGGCGCGAAGTTGGACGACCTGCTGCCGGAAGCCTTCGC
>PLSZ01000671.1 GCA_003164305.1 Acetobacteraceae bacterium | reverse complement strand
TTGCGCGACCGCTTCGGCATTCCGCTGCGGCTGATTTTCTACACGCCCGAGGAATTACTGCGGATTGTCACCCGCGGCGCCGCGTTGCTCGGTTTGGTCCTGACCGAGGATGGCGCGATGGAGATCGCTCGCCGATCGCGTGGCACGCCGCGGATCGCCGGCCGGCTGCTGCGCCGGGTGCGGGACATCGCCGCCGTGTCGGGCCAGTCGCCGGTCAACCGCGCCATCGCCGACGCCGCTTTGGTTCGGCTGGAGGTCGATGAGCGCGGTCTGGACGAGATGGACCGGCGCTACCTCCGCCGCATGGCCGAGCATCACGGTGGTGGTCCCGTCGGCGTGGAGACACTGGCCGCCGCTTTGGCGGAAGCCCGGGACACGCTGGAAGACGTGGTCGAGCCGTTTCTGATCCAGGAGGGGTTGATCCTGCGCACCAGTCGGGGGCGCGTATTGGGCGCGCCGGGCTGGCGGCATCTTGGGCTTGTGCCACCGCGGACCCCGGCGCAGGGCACGCTGCTGGACGATGCGGATGCCGAAGGGTAGCCGCTCTGTTTCGATGCGCGGACAGGTCGATAGCGGACTTTCGCATCAACAAATGAGCCGTGCTGTATTCACCGATCAAGAGTTTCGGAAAGGCCACTCGCCTTGGGTTTTCCAAAGGGTCGCGGTTTCCGAACCACATGACCGAAAAGGAAGCCAATACCGCCGGCTTCACGGCCATCAGAGCAACGACTCACCCGTTCTGCTTCGACGTGTCGCGAATTCCACAAGGGATGACCAGAACAATCGTTGAAATTTCAACGTTGATGGCGGTCCGAGCGAGATCGCGGCGGGCAGGTCCTTGGCGCGCCTGATGTCCCTGGCCCGAGCATTTTTTGTCGCCACCTGTGCCAGCGTCGTCCTTCACCGCTCCGCCGAGGTGTTCCACGGATCGATCACTGGAACGCCGGCCGCGACGAACGGTGTCGTGTCCTGGGTGGCCACCGAAAAGCCATGGGCGGCGGCGATGGCGGCGATCTGACCGTCCGCGACGCCGATCGCGAGCCCAGAGGCGCGCGCGCGAGCGACCAGTACGGCAAAGCAGCGGGCGGCCCGTGCATCGAACGCCAGTGTACGCCGTTCGCCGAATATGTTCACGACGTCGCCAATCCGCGCCTCCAGTTTCGATCTGCGTAACCCAAGGGGCATCAGTTCGATGGCGAGGAGGAGTTCCGCGAGGTTCACCGTCGTTAGATACAAGGTATCCCTGATCTGCCGGTCGAGCCAGGCCGCGACCGCCGAATTGCCGTCCGCCCGCATCGGTTCGGACAAGACGTTCGTGTCCAGTACTATCATTCAAAGTTCGCCGGTTCGGCTGGCGTCCCGTCCCGTGCGAGATCGAGATCGATGCCGCCAAAGTCCCGGCCGATGGCGGTGAGCATCGAGCCCAGGCCAGGCACCTTCGTTGGGTTCACGGCCTCGTCCAGAATAGACCTCACCTCCGCTTCCATGCTGCGGCCATGCCGCGCGGCGCGGATCCGCAAGGCCTTGTGCGTTTTATCCGAGAGATTGCGAACATTTATGGAACTCATGTGATATCATTCTTCTTAAGATGATGTCACTGATACCGTTCTTGTGTAGTTGACGTCAACCAGGATGCGGACGCCAGTTCCATTGATGAATCGCCTCGCAACGCATGGACAGCCGATGATATCGTCAACTTCGGAACCGGTCGCTCCGTCACGATCAGGAGGCGACGAGGAAGGGACGGAGGCCGATGGCAACTCTGGATTGGTCACGCTGCCCGCGACGGAACACGTACAAGGCAAGGTCGGCGGAGCCTGGGTGTTTCGCGGGAGTCGTCTCCCGGTCGCGACTGTGATCGAAAACCTGGAAGATTTGAGCGTCGAAGAAGTGATGGAACAATTCGACGTGACCCGGGAACAGATCGTGGCGGTACTCGACTTCGTGGCGCGAAGCCTGAGGGAGCCTGAGCCCGCGGATGTTGATTCTTTTTGATCACCGCACGCCGGCCGGCATTGCCCGCGCTTTGACGCTCCATACGATCTTCTTGGCCCGATCGCTGATGTGGTCAGCGCCGCTACGCCGGGAATTTACGCCGACGCTGAGATTTCCTTTGGATGACTGGCGGCGTCTCAACGTTGGTCACGCGTGTTGCGTGGAAACCATTCCGTCGGCCTGTGCCAAAAGGTTTGATGCCAAAAAGTTTGATGCCAAAAGGTTTGATGAATGACGATTAACCCCGCTTCCATCCCGCCAAACGGCCGCCATCGTTATGCCATACGGGTTTACTACGAAGACACTGATGCTGGCGGAGTCGTTTATCACGCGACCTATTTGCGCTACGCCGAACGCGCCCGCACCGAAGCGCTCCGCGATCTGGGCGTGCCGCACGCGGAACTGGTCGAGCGGTTTGGCATGATGTTCATGGTGCGCGGCCTGGAAGTGGACTATGAGCGCGGCGCCCGCCTGGATGAGGCGCTGACCGTCGAGACCGAAGTGGTCGAGGTCGGCGGCGCCACGGTCAGGTTGCGGCAAACCGTCCGGAACAAGGACGGCCAAGGCTGCGCGGTGCTGGCGGTTCGGCTGGCCTGCGTCCGCCTGGAAGGAAACAAACCCGGCCGGATCCCGCCGCCTTGGCGGGAACGGCTGGCGGCTATGCGAGACAGCCGCGAGGGCGGCCAGGGGTAGAAGCCCCGGCCAGCGGACGATAAACCGGCAATGACGGCGACGAACAAAAGGGGATGCAACACGTGAATTCGACAGTTGACGCGGCCAACCTGGTCGCGGCGGGGACCGACTTCTCGCTCTGGGGGCTGTTCGTCGAGGCGAACTTCGTCGTCAAGCTCGTGATGCTCGGCCTGCTCGGCGCCAGCGTCTGGGTCTGGGCTGTCGTGTTCGAGAAAGTCGTCACGATCCGCAAGGCCAACCGCGAGGCGACCGCCTTCGAGGACCGCTTCTGGTCCGGCGGCAGCCTGGACGNNGTCGATCGCGCCATCACCGTCACCGTGACGCGAGAAATGGAGCGGATGGAACGCTGGATGGTGTTCCTCGCTTCTGTCGGAGCGACAGCGCCATTCATTGGCCTGTTCGGCACCGTCTGGGGGATCATGCACAGCTTCGCCGCCATCGCGCAGATGCACAACACCAACCTCGCCGTGGTCGCGCCCGGCATCGCGGAAGCCTTGTTCGCCACCGCCATCGGCCTGGTCGCCGCGATCCCGGCGGTGCTCGCCTACAACAAGATCAGCACCGACCTGTCCCGCTTCGCCGCGCGGCTGGAAGGATTCGGCAGCGAGTTCAGCGCCATCCTCTCGCGCCAGAGCGAAGCCGGCATCGGGGCGGGGGCCTGACCGGTGGCATTCTCGCTCAACCAGCGCGGCAACACGCGCGGCCGTTACCGCCCGTTGGCGGAGATCAACGTCACGCCGCTGGTGGACGTCATGCTGGTGTTGCTGATCATCTTCATGGTGACGGCACCGCTGATGACCTCGGGCGTGTCGGTCGATCTGCCGAAGACCAACGCGCAGCCAATCAACAACGACAGCCAGCCGCTGACGGTGTCGATCAGGGCCAACGGCGACGTCTACATGCAGGACGAGCAGGTCGCGCTGCCCGATGTGGTCGGCAAGCTGAAGGCGATCGCGCAGAACAATCCCGACCGCCGCATCTTCGTACGCGGCGACAAGGATCTGCCGTACGGCCGCATCATGGAGATCATGGGCATCATCACCCAGGGTGGCTTCACCCATGTCGCGTTGCTCGCCGAGCAGACCGGCCCAGGGAATCCGCCGGCGTCCTCGGCGCCATCCGGCCGGCCGGGCCGGCCCAAACCGGGCTGATGCCCGTCCGATGCTGCAACGGTCCCCTCCGGTTCTGACAGCGCCCGTCAGGCAGTTCCTGTCGCGCAACCCGCGCCTGCGGGCGGGCGGCATTCTGTCTCTGATGGCGCATGCCATGGTGATCCTGGCGCTGCTGATCACTTTGCCGAACTGGAAGCCGGACGAGGAGAAAGAGCCGGACACGGCGGTCGAGATGATCTTCGACGGCAAGGCCAAAACCACGATCAAGGCGCCCACCGCGGCTCCCGTGCCCGCGCCGTCGAAAGAAATTACCCCGCCCGCGCCGCCGGTGACCGAAGCGCCAAAACCCGAACCCATCGAGGCACCGCCGCCGCCACCCCCGCCACCCCCACCGCCCGAGCCGCCCAGGGTGAGCGCGCCGCTTCCGGCGCCGCCGTCCAACCTGCCGCCGCCGGAGCCAAGCCCGCGTGAGGCGCCGATCATCCCGCGGCCGCCGGCACCCCCCGCTCCGCCGCGCGAGGCGACGCCGAAGCTGATCACGCCGCCGGTGCCCCCAACCCCGGACAAGCCGCCGCCGATGAAGCCAAGCGAAACCGCCCAGCCGAACGTGACCAAAAACATGGCGGAGAACAGCTCGGCGGTGGAGGCGACGTTGCTGCGGCTGCGTCAGATGCAGCATCAGACGGAGCCGCCGCGCGCCCGGCCGAACCCGCGCGCCGGGGGACAGCCCGACAGCGGCGGCAACCCGGCCAGCAATGACACAGACGCCCTGAGCGCGGCGCAGCGCGGAGAAATCGGCGCCCATGTGCGGGAATGCTGGACCAAGGATTCCGGCGCGATGAACATCGATAAGCTCAGCGTGGCGCTGCACGTCGTCACCGACGCCACCGGTACGGTGCGCGTCGCCAACATCGCCGACGAGGATCGTGGCAAGTTGTCCGATCCGGTGTTCCAGTCCTTCGCCGAACGGGCGATCCGCGCGGTCGAGGACGTGCGTTGCGCCACCTTGCCGCTGCCGAAGCAGATGCTCGGGCGGATCAACAATCTGGACTTCCGGTTCCGCCCGTGACTTATACCAGCCAGCGTTGACATTGACCGTCGGTCGTGACGCCCCCGTAGCGTCATCCTCGGGCTCGACCCGAGGATCGGCCTGCACGGAAGACGTGCCCGACCTGAGAGCACCGGGCCTGCACCACGAGATGCCAGGGTCAGGCCCTGGCATGACGGACGGGTGGCAGGTACGTCACTTCTTTCGCCGGTCGGTATTAGACCGATCGTTACGCAGCCAATGATCCTATAAACGTGCCGTTCGCCTGTTCACAACCGAGGTGACCCAAGATGATTCTGTTGCCTTCCGCCGAATTTCGCCGTCGCGATTTCATTCTGAAAACCCTGGGCGGTGCCGCGCTGCTCGCCGCGCCGATGCCGGTGCTGGCACAAACCACCGGCGGCACCGCGCCTGGCTCCGCCGTCATCGACGTCAACAACGCGCGCAACGCGCCGATCCCGGTCGCGGTGACGGATCTGGGGGGAGGGCCGCTCGGCGCCAATATTTCCGGGATCGTGACGGCTGACCTCGCGCGCAGCGGGCTGTTCCGGCCGATCGATCGCGCCGCCTTCATCCAGGCCGGACCGTCCGACAGCGGCACGCCGAACTTCGCCAACTGGAAACCCACCGGCGCGCAGGCCCTGGTCACCGGCCAGGCGTTCGACGACGGAGCCACCGTGCGGGTGGAATTCCGCCTGTGGGACGTGCTGCCCGGCACGCAAATTCAGGGCACCGCGTTCACCGCGCCCAAGGCCAACTGGCGCCGCGTCGCCCACATCATGGCCGATGCCATCTATTTCCGGCTGCTCGGCGAGAAGGGCTATTTCGACACCCAGATCGCTTACGTGTCCTCGCAAGGCCCCAAGGAGCGACGCACCCGGCGGCTGGCGATCATGGATCAGGACAGCGAGAACCAGCGCTATCTCACCGACGGCTCCTGGCTCGCGCTGACGCCGCGGTTCAATCCGCGCGGCGGCCAGATCGTCTACATGAGCTATGCCAATAACCAGCCGCGCGTCTACGCGATGAACGTCGCCACCGGTCAGCAATCCTCACTGGGCCGTTTCGATGCCATGACGTTCTCACCGCGATTTTCGCCCGATGGCGGCACGGTCGCGATGTCGGAGGCGGATGGCGGCGGATCCGACATCATCGCGGTCAGCGGCGGCGCGTCGCGGCGGCTGACCAACTCGGGCGCGATCGATGTCAGCCCGTGTTTCAGCCCGGATGGCGCGAAGATCGTGTTCGCGTCCGACCGCGGCGGCGATCAGCAGATTTACATCATGGGAGCGGCCGGGGGTTCCGCGACCCGCGTCAGTTTCGGCAGCGGCCGCTACGGCACGCCGGTGTGGTCGCCGCGCGGCGACCTGATCGCCTACACACGGTTCGGTGGCGACACGTTCTCGATCGGGGTGATGCACCCGGACGGGTCGGGCGAGCGCATCCTGTCGGAAAGCTACTACTGCGAAGGGCCGACCTTCGCTCCGAATGGCCGTGTCATCATGTTCTGGCGCGAGACGCGGGCGCGCGACGCACGCGGCGACGGGTTCTCGGCACGGCTCTATTCGATCGACATCACCGGGTTCAACGAGCGCGCGGTGACCACTCCCACCGACGCCTCCGACCCGGCGTGGTCGCCGCTGGGGGCGTGAATCGGGGGCTTGTGGTACAATTGCCCTTGAGCATGGGCGATATGTGCCTTCCCGATGACAGGGGTTCTTGACCGCATTCGTTGCAACGGTTTAACCCTGTGCCTGTATTGCGAACGGCGCTTCGACCGGAGCTGTCGCTCCGCGAATACGTTCACCGTTTCCGACCCCTTGTGGGCCAACCGCTTCGTACCTCTTCCAGGGACGTACCACACAATGAACATCAAGATGCTGGGCGCTTTCGCCGCTGTCGCGCTTGTGGCGGCATGCGCAACACCCCCGACGGCAGAGACTTCCGGCTCGGGCACCACCGTGGCCACCGCCGGGGTCGTGCCCGGCAGCCAGGAAGACCTGGTGAAGAACGTCGGTGACCGCGTGTTCTTCACCTTCAACAAGTCGATGCTGCAGGCCGACGCGCACGCCACCCTCGACCATCAGGCCGCCTGGCTGAAGCAGTACATGCAGAACAACGTGCAGCTCGCCGGCAACTGCGACGATCGTGGCACCGAGGAATACAACATCGCTCTCGGCCAGCGCCGCGCCAACGCCGCCCGCGACTATCTGGTGGCCAAGGGCGTCGCCGGCAGCCGCGTCACCACCATCAGCTACGGCAAGGATCGCCCGACCGCCATGGGCGACAACGAGCAGGCCTGGGCGCAGAACCGCAACGCGATCACGTCGGTCCGCTGAGCCATACCGGGCTGGGCCGGTTCGCCGGCCTGCTGTTTACGATCAACCAAGCCGGCGGCCCCAAGCCGCCGGTTTGTTTTTGCGCGGTTCCTCGCGCCGCCGGTTTCGTCTAGTAATTCCGGCCTGTTCCGACCCACGGAGTTCCCCATGAAGTATGCGCTGGCCGCCTTCCTGCTCGGCGCCCTGGCCGTTCTGCCGGGGAAGCCGGCCCTGGCACAGTTCACCAGCCGCGACGCGATCGCGCTGAACAACGAGATCGCTGAGTTGCGTCACGACCTGCAGACTCTGCGCGAGCAGGTGGCGCATGGCGGTGCCGCCTCCTCCGCCGGGGCGTCATCCTCGCTCGGCAGCTACCGCAGCGCACCGGCGGCGGGCGGATCGGACATAACCACCCAGTTGCTGGATCGGGTCAGCCAGTTGGAGGAAGAGGTGCGCGACCTGCGTGGGCGCATCGACGAGACCTACAACGCCTCCCAACGCCAGGGCGAAGACCTGACCAAGCAGATCGGCGACCTGAACTTCAAGGTGGACGGCCTGACCGGCGGCGGCGGCGCAACGCAGCCGGCCGCCCAGCCGGCGGCGTCGGTGCCGACTCTCGCCGCGCCGCCTGCCCCCGCGGTGCGGCGCACGCCGGAGATGGTCATGCAGGAGGGCAATGCCGCGCTGGCCAGGCGCGACTATGCCACCGCCGAGGCGGCCGCGCGGGAGGTGCTGGCCCAGCCGCGCACGCCGCGCAGCAGCGACGCGGATTTCCTGCTGGCGCAGGCGCTGGCGGGCAAGAGGGACTGGGCCAGGGCGGCCGTGGCCTATGACGACAGCTTCAACCGGACGAAAACCGGGGCGCACGCCCCGGACTCGCTGCTCGGGCTGGCGGTTGCGCTGAGCAACCTCAACGAAAAGAAAGCGGCCTGCGAAACGCTGGATAAGTTGCGCGCCGCGTTCCCCAACCCGCGCCAGGACTTGCGCGAGCCGATCGTCGCCGCCCGCCAGCGCGCCTTGTGCCGCTGACATCGCTGGACAGTGAGGAATTCGCGGCGCTGATGGCGCCGCTGGGGCCGTTCGAGCCTGCCCCGCATCTCGCCGTGGCCGTCTCCGGTGGCGCCGACAGCTTGGCGCTGGCGCTGCTGGCGCGCGACTGGGCGTGGGCGCGCGGCGGCCGGGTGACCGCCCTGGTGGTCGATCACGGGCTGCGGCCGGAGTCCGTGGCAGAGGCCGCCACCACGCTGGAGCGACTTGGCGCGCTTGGCATTGCGGCGCAGGGGCTCGCGCTGCACGGGCTGGCGCACGGGCCGGCGTTGGCGGCGCGCGCGCGGGCGGCGCGCCACGCCATTCTGGCGACGGCGGCGCGGCACCTCGGCGTGCTGCATCTGCTGTTCGGTCACCATGCGGGCGACCAGGCCGAGACGGTGGCTATGCGCCGTCTGTCGGGCAGCGGTGAGGCCGGACTCGCCGGCATGGCGGCGCTGGTCGAAACCGACGCGCTGCGGCTGCTCCGGCCGCTGCTGACCATTCCACCCGGGCGGCTGCGGGCGTGCCTGCGGGCCGCCGGCATGGCGTGGGTGGAGGACCCGTCGAATACCAACCCCGCGGCGTTGAGGTCGCGGCTGCGGCACAATCGCGGCGACGCCGCCGGCGACGGCGTGCTGACCCGTGCCGCCGTGCAGGCGGCGACGGCACGCGGGCAGGTACGGGAGGCCGCGGAGCGCGCGGTGGCGAAGGAACTGGCGGCGCGGGTGCGGCTGCACCCGCAAGGCTATGCCGTGTTGTCGCCCGGGCCGCTCTCGACGCCGGCGCTGGCCGCGCTGCTGCGCGGGCTGGCCGGGGCGGCGCACGCGCCTTCGCCTGGGCAGGTGACGGT
>PLSZ01000165.1 GCA_003164305.1 Acetobacteraceae bacterium | reverse complement strand
AGCCAGACGACGCCGGCGTCCTGCAGCGCCTTGCCGGTCTGGATCGCTCGGTTGACGGACCATGTTTCGGTCGCGTCGACCATGATGGCGACGGAGGGCCCGACGGCGTCACGCACAGCGCGCACGCGGGCGACCTCGCCGTCCGGGTGAGCTTCGTTGCCGACACGCAATTTTACCGCGCGAAACCCCGCGTCGAAAGCGCGCCGGGCCGAGGCGGCGAGATCGTCAAGGCTCAGGCTGTACCAGAACCCGTCGCTGGCGTAGACCGGCAGCCGGTCGCGCGCGCCGCCCAACAGGCGAGACACAGGTTGGTTCAGGGTTTTGCCGAAGGCGTCCCAGATCGCGATGTCCAGCGGTGCGATCGCATAATGCAACAATCCGCCGGGTCCCACCCAATCGCCGGCGCGCGACAGTTTGCGCCACGCCGCCTCGGGTTCCGCGACGGACATGCCGATCAGCAAGGGTGCCAGTTCGCGCGTCGCGGCGGCGACGGTGCCGATGAACATCTGGTTCAGCGCGACGATGTAGCCGAAGCCGGTGACGCCGTCCTCGGTGGTGATTTCGGCCATCACGTGCCAGTTGGCGCCGACCGCGCGGCCAGCGGCGGTGTAAGGTTGATCGAGCGGAACTTTTAACACGCGCACGTCGATGGATTTGATTTTCATGGCGTGACGCTCCGCGGCGGCAAGGGCGGGGTCATGCCAGCGGGAACCTCGAACTCCGCCGCGTTGAGAGTCAGCGCGACGAGGCCGTAATAGCCGATCAACGCGGTCAGTTCGACCACGCCGGCGACGCCGAACACCGCCTCGGCGCGCTGGTAGGTTGCATCGGAGACGAAATGCTTTGTCAGCAGCTCGATGCCGTAATTGTGGATGGTTTGCTCGTCGTCGGCGCCGAACCGCGTGCCGCCGGCGCGTAAGGTTTCGATCGAGGCCGGCGACAGGCCGGCTTTCCGGGCCTCGGCTTCGTGGGAGGCCCACTCGAACTGGCAATCCCAGTAACGGCCGGTGAACAGGATGGTGAACTCGCGCAGCCGGGGTTCGAAGCTGGAGTTGAAGCGCAGCACCAGCCCCAGACCCGACATCGCCTGGGCCAGTTCCGGACGGTGCATGGCGATGGCGAGCGGGCCGATGGGCGCGGCTTTGCGGGGGCCGGCGAGCATGGCGTCGTGGACCGCGCGCTGCTCGGCGGTCATCGTGGCTTCGGTGACGAGGGGGATTCTGGGCATGCGCGGGCCTCCGGGGGTGGGGGAGGATACGCTGGGGGCGACGGGCGCGAAACCAGGCTGGGAGGGCTCGATGGGCGCAGGTGGGACGGGTCAGGGGTTCCGGGCGTGGCGACGAAGGAAAGATATATCACTGAGAACGCGGAGGCGCGGAGTTCGCGGAGAAAGAAAATATGGCGCTACGCGCGGTGCTTGCTCAGACGCCCGCGCGAAGCGCCCAACTTCCCTTTCTCCGCGAACTCCGCGCCGCCGCGTTCTCAGTGATATGCCTTACTTGCCAAAAGAGGCCGCGAACCGCGGCGCCGATCATTGGGGCATCTCGCGCGGCGAGACGACCCGAACTCCGGCCTCAACAGTCCTTCCGCCACCGGCGCACGCCGCCATTCTCCCACGACGACATTGACCTTCCGGTCCACGCTCCATAGCTTCTCCATGATGTCGGATACAATACGCAACAATATCGCCCAGTACCCGAAGGCCTGGCCCTTCGAGGAAGCGGCCAAGGTCGCACGCCGTTTACAGGCGTCAGGACGGCAACAGGCGCTGTTCGAGACCGGCTACGGCCCCTCAGGCCTGCCGCATATCGGCACGTTCGGGGAGGTCGCGCGCACCTCCTGGGTGCGGCACGCCTTCACCGTCATGACTGGCCTTTCGTCAAAACTACTGGCGTTCAGCGACGACATGGACGGGTTGCGCAAAGTCCCCGACAACGTGCCGAACAAGGAGATGCTGGCCGGTTATCTCGGCCAGCCGCTGACGCGCATTCCGGATCCTTTCGGCACCCACGCCAGTTTCGGCGCGCACAATAACGCCCGGCTGCGCGCGTTCCTGGACTCGTTTGGGTTTGAGTATGAGTTCGCCTCGTCCACCGACTACTATGCCTCCGGCCGCTTCGACGCGGCGCTGATCCGCGTGCTGGAATGCCACGACAAGGTGCTGGAGGTGATCCTGCCGACGCTGGGGCCAGAGCGGCGCGCGTCGTATTCGCCGATCCTGCCGATCCATCCCAAAACCGGCATCGTCATGCAGGTGCCGATGGAGCGGATCGATCCCGAAGCCGGCACGGTGACGTGGCGCGATCCGGAGACCGGCGAGGCGTTCGAGACCTCAGTGAAAGGCGGCCACTGTAAATTGCAGTGGAAGGCCGATTGGGCGATGCGGTGGTATGCGTTGGGCGTGGACTACGAGATGTCGGGCAAGGACCTGATCGACAGCGTGAAATTGTCGAGCCGGCTCTGCCGTGTGCTCGGCGCGCCGCCGCCGGAGACGTTCACCTATGAGCTTTTCCTCGATGACAATGGGCAGAAGATCAGCAAGTCCAAGGGCAACGGGTTGTCGGTCGATGAGTGGCTGCGTTACGCGCCGGCTGAATCGCTTGGCCAGTTCATGTATAATCAGCCGCAACGGGCGAAGCGGCTGTATTTCGATGTGATCCCGCGCGCGGTGGACGAGTATATCGCCAATATCGACAAGGCGCGGACCCAGACCGAGGCCGAGCGACAGACCAACCCGGTCTGGCACGTCCATTTCGGCCGCCTGCCCAACCACGCCGGCAGTCCGATTTCCTTCGCCATGCTGCTGAACCTCGCCAGCGTCGCCAACGCGGATACGCCGGATATTCTTTGGGGGTTCATCCGCCGCTACAACCCGGGCGCGACGCCGGAGACGGAGCCTCTGTTGGCGCGGTTGGTCGAGCACGCGATCGCCTATTATCACGATTTCGTGCGGGTGAAGAAACAATTCCGTCAGCCGGAGCCGTTCGAGCGGGAGGCGCTGGAAGACCTCGCCGCGACGCTGGCCGCGTTACCGCCGGACACGCCCGCCGAGACGATCCAGAACGCGGTGTTCGAGGTCGGCAAGCGGCATCCGTTCCCGGAACTGCGCGCGTGGTTTGGGTGCCTGTATCAGGTGTTGCTCGGTCAGGCCGAGGGGCCGCGGTTCGGTGGCTTCATCGCGCTGTACGGCATTCCCGAGACGATCGCGCTGATCCGGCGCAGCCTGGACCGCCCTCCCTCGGATAGCGTGACGGCCGAAACGGCGGGGGCCGCGACCTGAACGATGGCCGACGTCCACCACGACACAAAACCGCCGAAACGGGCGAACCGATATCTGCATCATTTGCCGGCGGTGCTCGGCGTCGTGTTGCTGGTGGGCGCGATCTATGTGGTGCAGAAAGAATTCCGCCACCTGAAGCTGCGCGACATCAGCGAGGCGTTGCGCGCGATCCCTCGGGCGTCGCTGATCTTCGCGTTCGTGTGGACCATCCTCTCGTATTTCATCCTGACGTTTTACGACCGGCTGGGCACCATCTACGCGGGCCACAAAGTGTCTTACGGCAAGGTGGCGTTCGCCTCGTTCTGNNGCGCTGTCGCACAACCTGGGCTTCGCGGCCGTCTCGGGCGCCGCCGTGCGCTACCGGCTGTACGCGCACTGGGGGCTGACCCCGTTGCAGATCGGCAAGACGGTCGCTTTCTGCAGCCTGACGTTCGGGTTGGGCGGCATGGTTCTGGGTGGCACCATCCTGTTCAGCGAGCCGACGACGATCCCGTTCTTCGGCCAATGGCTGCCGATTTGGGCGCTGCACGCGGTGGGGGCTCTGCTGTGGGCGATCGTGCTCGGGTATGTGACGTTGTCGAAGGTCATGGGATCGTTCCGGGTGCGCGGGCACCAGATCGATCTGCCGAAATGGCGTATGGCGCTGGTGCAGGTGGCGCTGGCGACGGTGGACGTGGCGGTCACGGCGACGATCTTTTTCTCGCTGTTGCCGGACGCCCAGGATTTGACGTGGACGATATTTCTGGGGGTGTACGTGGCGTCGTATACCGCCGGACTGGCGGCCAATTTGCCAGGCGGCATCGGCGTGTTCGATACCGCCATGCTGTTCGGGCTGGAGCCCTATATCGACGCGCCGCACATCGTCGGGGCGATCGTGGTGTTCCGGCTGTATTACTACGTCATTCCGCTGTTCCTGGCCGGCAGCCTGTTCGCCGGCAATGAGATCCTGCTGCGTGGCGGCGGCGTGCTGCGCGCCGTCGGGGTCGGCGCCCCGCCACGCCCGGTCGTGTCCGCCGTGGCGCCCTGGAGCGAGCCCGACTTCGCGGTCGCCGCCGCCACCGGCCTCGTCGCGTTGTGCGGCGCCATGCTGCTGATGTTGGGCGTGCTGGCGCCGAGCACGGATTACTCGTGGCTGGATCCGGAGTTCGCCGGGATCGCCTCGCAGGCCGGGCAATATGTGCCGTCGCTGATCGGCGGGGAACTGGTGATCATGGCGCTGGCGCTGTCGCACCGGGTCAATCTCGCCTGGGGACTGACGATCCTGCTGCTGATCGTGGGCGCCGGGTTCGCGGCGACGCAGGACAATCAGCTTTGGGTCGTCGTGGTACTGGTGCTGAGCGCGGTGCTGCTGGCGCCGTTCCGGTCCTGCTTCTACCGTCACGCGTCGCTGTTGAGCGGGCCGTTTGAGGGCTCGACGGCGATCTCCTTGATCGTGCTGGTGATTTGCGTGCTGGCGCTGGCTCTGGCGCGGCATAGTACGGTACTGCTGAGCAACAATGCGTGGTGGGCCGTGGTGATCGACCCGGCGGTGCCGAATTCGGTGCGGTTCGCGGTGGCACTGGCGGTGCTGCTGGCCTCGGTCGCCATCTGGCTGCTGGTGCGCCCTGGGCAGGTGCGCGCGTTGCCGTGGGATGCTTCGGCGGCGCGGCGGCTGTTCATGATGGGGGCGATTCCTCCGGCGCACGCCGACGGGATGGTGACCGGGGAGACGGATCGCGCCGGGCTGCCGTTCCGGCGCGTGGGCCGCGTGCTGCTGGGGCTGGGCGATCCGGCCGGGGCGGAGGGGGACAAGATCTCCGCCGTGTGGCGGCTGCGCGATCTGGCGCGGCAGGAGGGACTGGACCCGGCGTTCTGGCGGGTGGGGCCGGGGTTGCTGAAGGTCTACGCCGACCTGGGGCTGACGCCGCTGCCTCTGGGCCGCGATGGACGGATCGTGTCCTCGGACGAGGGGGCGGATGCGACGCGGCGGTACTTGGTGTGCGTGGCGGAGCGGGACCTGAGTGCGCTGATGCCGATGCTGCCGGAACTGGCGGGCGCGCCGGCGGAGTAGGGGTTCGTGGGTGTTCCCGCTGGTCCGGCGGTGACGTGACCAGGAATTCGGTGGAAGGGTTCCCCGGTATCATGAATCATGGCCTGACCGAGGCGACACCCAACAATGATCGCGTCAGGTGGTCGTTCCACTCTCGTCATCCCCGGGCTCGACCCGGGGACCAATCGCCGCACAGTGCCTGAATGGATCCCCGGGTCGAGCCCCATGGGCGCTAAAATAGCACGGAAAGCAGGCGCGCACCCTCCATCCCCGTCATGGTCCGGCTCGACCGGACCATCGGCGCAATCCCGCCGGTGAGAGCGATTTTGGGCACACCGATNNGACACTATCTTGGCGCCTATGGGCTCGACCCAGGGATGACGAGAAATTCCGGCGCGTCAGGCGACTCGTTTATTGTTGGGCGTCGCCTGAGCCTGGGACGCTTCGCCAGTTGGAGCAAAAACCATACGACAACCCCTGCCGGAATGATCCATCGCGCGGGCGGCCTGGTACCCACTATCATTGGATCGCGTCACGATCTTTGCCCCGTCATGGCCGGGCGTGGCTCGGCCATCTGTTCCAGCACGGTGCGGCGGCAGATGGCCGGGTCGAGCCCCATAGGCATCAAGATAAGGCTGGCGAAGGGAAAACCTTCCCGCGAACGTCATCCTCGGCCCCCTCAT
>PLSZ01000368.1 GCA_003164305.1 Acetobacteraceae bacterium | reverse complement strand
GGTGATCTGGGCTGTCGTGAACTTCCTGCTCGACCGGAGGCGCAAGAAAAACGACGACGCACTGGTGGCCGGGGTAACCGCCACCGCCGCCGATCCCTCGCTCGCCGCCTCGGCCGAGGAAGTCGCGGCGATGCGCGACAAACTCACCAACGCGCTGAACCTGCTGAAAACCGCGTCGAAATCCCGCGGCTATCTGTACGAGCAGCCCTGGTACGCGATCATCGGNNTCGACACCGCCGGCCGCTACACCACGCAGGACAGCGATTCCGCCGTCGATAAAGCCGGTTGGGACGCGTTCCTCGGCCTGCTGAAACGCACCCGCCCGCGCCAGCCGCTGAACGGCGTCATCATCGCCATCGCCATGAGCGATATCGCCGCCGCCTCGGCGCCCGAACGCCTGGCGCACGCGCGCTCGATCCGCCGGCGTATCAAGGAACTGAGCGATCAGCTTGGCGTGCGCATGCCGGTTTACGCGATCTTCACCAAAGCCGACCTTCTGGCCGGCTTCATGGAGTTCTTCGACGACCTCGACCGCGAAAAGCGCGGCGCGGTCTGGGGCACCACCTTCCCGCTCAACAAAACCGACGCCGGCGGTGTCGCCGCCTTCCCCGCCGAGTTCGATCTGCTGCTGCAACGCCTGAACGAACGCCTCGTCGATCGCCTGCAGGCCGAGCGCTCGCCCGAGCGGCGCGTCGCCATCGCGGGATTCCCGGCCCAGGTTGGGAGTTTGAAAACACCGCTGACGGAGTTCGTGCAGGAAGCGTTTGGCGGCACGCGGCTCGATCCGGCGCCGTTCCTGCGCGGCATTTATTTCGCCTCCGGCACCCAGGAAGGCACGCCGATCGACCGGCTGACCGGCGCTCTGGCGCGCGGTTTCGGCATCGATCAGCAACGCGCGCCCTCGCTGCGGCCCGAGGCCGGCAAAAGCTACTTCCTCACGCGCCTGCTGAAGGATGTCATCTTCGGGGAGGCGATGCTGGTCTCGCGCGATCCGGCGGCGGTGAAACGCGCCTGGATGATGCGGCTCGGCGCGGCGGGCATCGCCGCGTTGGTCGCGATCGTCGGCGTCGCCGCGCTGATCCAGACCTCGATCGTCAACAAGAACGCCATCGCGAAAGAGGATTCCGCCGTCGCGGCCTATGTCGCCGCGGCGAAGGCGTTGCCGCTGGATCCGGTGAACGACGCCAACCTGGCGAAGATCGCGCCGGTGCTGGACATGGCGCGCGCGCTGCCGTTCGGCGCGCAAATGCCGGCGACCGAAACGCAATGGTTCCCCGGGTTGTCGCAGACCAGCAAACTCGGCGCCGGCGCCGATCAGATCTATGCCAACGCGCTGAACAACATCCTGCTGCCGCGGTTGCTGTGGCGATTGGAAGCTCAGATGCGCGCTCAAATCACTGACGCTCCGTTCCTGTACGAAGCGACCCGCACGTACCTGATGCTCGGCTCGCAAGGCCCGCTGGATCGCCCCTCCATCAAGGAATGGATGCGCCTCGATTGGATGGCCGCGTTTCCCGGGCCGTTGAACCAGCCAATGCGGGACAGCCTTTTGGTGCATCTCGACGCGCTGCTGAACCAACCGCTGCCGCATGTGGCACTCGACGGCGCGCTGGTGGATGAGGCGCGGCGCACCTTCTCGCGCGTTTCGCTGGCGCAACGGGTGTTCCAGGTGATCCGCCGTTCACCCGAGGCAACGAACCTGCCGCCCTGGATTCCCGCCGACGCCGCGGGAGCGGCCGGCGCGCAGGTCTTCACCCGCCGCTCCGGCACGCCGCTGAGCACCGGCCTGCCTGGCCTCTACACCGTTGACGGCTTCTATAAAGTCGTGCTGGCGGATTTGCCGCGCGCTCTGTCGGAGGTCGCCAGCGACAGTTGGGTGCTTGGCAAGCAATCCGAGTTCGACGTCACCAGCCCGCAGGCGATGACCCTGCAACGCGACGTGGTAAAACTTTACACCGACCAGTACGCGGCGAACTGGGACGCCTTCCTGGCCGATCTGGATTTGCCGCCGCTGACCAACTCACAACAAAGCACGCAGACGCTGTACGTTCTGTCGTCGCCGCAATCGCCGATGCGCGACATGCTGACGGCGATCGTCAAACAACTGACGCTGACCCAGGCGCCTCCGGTGCCGGCCAACGCGGCCGGCGCCGCGCAGGCGGCGGCGAGTGCCGCGGCCGCGGCGGCCAACAGCGCGACGTCGCGCCTGGGTGCGCTTCTGGGCAATCAGGCCACGCCCGCCGAACCGCCGGGCAAGGCGATCGAAGACCGTTATGACGCGCTCATTAAATTCGTCGGCAAACCGCCCGCCGCGCCGATCGATAACGTGTTGAAGATCATGAGCGATCTGCAACAGCAATTGGAACGGCTCAACAACCCGACCCCGGGCGCGCCAGCCGCTCCCGGTGGCGCGGCCGTGGCGATTTCGCAGTTGCGCGCTGAAGCCGCGCGAGCCCCGCAACCGGTGCAGCGTTGGTTGTACGCGATCGTCGGCGGCGGTCCGGTGACGCCAACGGGAAGCGGACCCGGCGCGGCCCCGGGTGCTCCCGCCGGAGGCGGCGGCGCGCCACCCCCGCCGGCAGCCGGTGCCATTCCGAAACAGTTGAATGAGGCCGCGAAAAAAGCCACCGACGCCGCGTTCAACGCACCGGGAGGTCCCGCGGCGCTATGTCAGGCAGCGGTGGCCGGACGATACCCGTTCATGCCGGGTTCCAGTAACGACATCCCGCTCGACGACTTCGCCCGCTTGTTCTCGCCGGGCGGCTTGCTCGACGCGTTCTTCACCGCGCAACTGCTGCCTTTCGTGAATACGGCCGGCGGCCAATGGCGGCTGCAATCGGCCGGAGGGGTCGAGCCGCCAATCGGTCCCGGCGATCTGGCGCAATTCCAACGAGCGGCGGCGATCCGCGACCTGTTCTTCGGAGCCGGCGGGAAAGAAGCGACCGTGCGCTTCGATATCACCCCTTCATCCGCCGACAACGTAACGAAACAAGTCACCATCGATCTGGGAGACCAACAAATCACCTACGCGCACGGACCGGTACGTCCGATTACGGTCGCCTGGCCTGGCACGCCGCGCATCATGAGTGCCCGCCTGGCCTTCGACCCGCCCCCCACCACCGGCGCCCCCGTCCTGCAAACCTCCGGACCCTGGGCTTTGTTCAGATTGTTCGACAAAGGCACGCTGCACGCCACCGGCAGCGCCGATCGTTACGTCCTCGACTTCACTCTGGGCGATCGCTCGGCGTCGTTCGACATCCGCGCCGGATCCGTTCTGAATCCTCTGGCGCCAGGACTGTTACGAGACTTCCGATGCCCGGCGCTGTAGATGCCGAAATCATCCGCGGCTATGCCGGAAAAATTCCGGCCCGTGGGGATTTCGTGCATGCCGGATTGCCGCGCGAGTTCACCGACCCCTGGCACGACTGGCAATCGCGAGTGATCGCCGGCAGCCGAACGATGATGGGCGACGCCTGGCTCGAAGCGTTTCTCGAAGCCCCGGTCTGGCGTTTTGTGCTGCCGCCCGGCATATGCGGGCCGCGTGCCGTGATCGGATTGATCATGCCGAGCGTCGATAAGGTCGGCCGCTATTTCCCGCTGACCTTCGCGGCGTTGCCGAACGCGGGAGCCCCGAACGCCGAGGAATGGTCCGGATGGCTGGACACCGCCGAGGACCTTGGCCGTCTCGCGCTGGATGAAGACGCGCCGCCCGATCGTCTCATGCCGCCACCCACCCCGTTGTCACCCTCGATCACCGGCGAAACGAGTTGCCTCTGGTGGACCGAGGGCGGGCCACGTGTCGAAGCCTCCCGCCTGTCGCTGCCTTCCCTGCCCGATGCCGCGCGTTTCGCGACCATGCTGGGCCATCTCGCACCATCGGAGAGTGCGTCATGACAACGGAACGAATCCGTTCCTGGCACGCCACCCATAACGGCACCAAGCGCAAGCACAACGAAGATACCTGGGTCGATCGTCCCGATCTGGGCATCTGGGCCGTCGCCGATGGCGCCGGAGGGCACCAGGCCGGAGAAGTCGCGTCCGGCATGATCGCCGAAGCGCTGGATTCGCTACCCCCGGGACTTTCCGCCTCCGAATTGTTGGGCGCGGTGCGCGCCCGCATCGCCGAAACCCATCGCGCCTTGCAGGAGGAAGCGGCGCGGCGCGGCGGCAACACGATGATCGCCTCGACCCTGGTCGCGCTGCTGGCGCGCGGCGAGCATTTCGCCTGCCTGTGGGCTGGTGACTCGCGCGCCTACATGATGCGCGACGGGGAAATGCGGCAAATCACCAAAGATCACAGTCTGGTGCAGGAACTGGTCGATTCCGGGACGATCGCGCCGGAAGACGCCGAGAGCCATCCGCACGCCAATATCATCACCCGGGCGGTCGGCGCCGACATCGACGATCTGGTGCTGGATAAGGTCAGCGGCCGATTGCAGCACGGCGACCGCTTTCTGCTGTGCAGCGACGGATTGTGCAAAACGGTCCCGTTTCAGCAGATGGCGGATTTGATGCGCGGCGACAACGGCGTGCCGCCGCCGCAGTCACTGATCGCGGCGGCTCTGGCGCTGGATGTCACCGACAACGTCACGGCGGTGGCGGTCGAAATCCCGCCGGCCTCGGGCGAGTGTGGCGGCCGGCGCGACTGAACGCTCAGACCAACCGGCGAAAGGAATGACGGACCGGCCACCGATCCGTCATGCCAGGGCCTGCCCCCATAGGCATCAAGATAAGACCGGCGAAAGGAAAACCTTCCCCCGAACGTCATCCTCGGGCTCGACCCGAGGATCGGCCTGCCCGGGCACCCTGTCCGACTTTTGACTTCATCGCATGTCGAGAGATCCTCGGGTCGAGCCCGAGGATTACGGGAAAAGGCGAACAGTTTCCTCAACGGTGGCTTATCTTGATCCCTATGGGGTCGGGCCCTGGAATGACGGATGGGCG
>PLSZ01000256.1 GCA_003164305.1 Acetobacteraceae bacterium | reverse complement strand
ACGCTGGAGCGGATCGAGATCATCCGGGATTTGCGTCTGGGCGTGTTCGACGTGCTGGTCGGGATCAATCTGTTGCGCGAAGGTCTCGACATTCCGGAATGCCAGCTTGTCGCGATCCTGGACGCCGACAAGGAAGGGTTCCTGCGCTCAAAGACCTCGCTGATCCAGACCATTGGCCGCGCCGCGCGCAACATCGACGGCCGGGTTATTCTCTACGCCGACACCATGACCCGCTCGTTGCGCGCGGCGATCGAGGAAACCGAACGCCGCCGCAACAAACAGCGCACCTGGAACGAAGACCACGACATCACCCCGCAATCCGTCCGCAAGCAGATCGGCAAGGTGCTGGAGAGTGTGTTCGAGCAGGACTACGTCACCGTCGCTCCGATCAAGGACTCCGGTGTCGCCGAATTCGTCGGCAAGGACCTGAAATCCGCCATCGCCGACCTGGAGAAACGCATGCGCGGCGCCGCCGCCGACCTGGAATTCGAACAGGCCGCCCGCCTGCGCGACGAAATCAAGCGCCTGGAAGCGCTCGATCTCGGCCTGGAACCGCCGCCGCGCGCCAGTTCCAGCCTGCGGCCGAAGAAGGACTGGAAGCCGGAGCCGGGCGGTCCCGGCGGCGGCGGCTTCGATCCAGCGAAACGGCGCGGATCCAGTGGGGGCCGAGGCGGAATGCGGCGCGGCGGCCCGTGATCGAGGCGATCCCCGCCTCGATCCCGCGCGCCGCGCTGGTGACCGGCGGTCAGCAGCAAAGCGCGATGGCCAGGGCGCTGCTGCGGGCAGGATTCGCGGTCGCGGTGCAGTATTCCTCGGATGACGAGGACACGCTCGATCACACGGTCGCGTTGCGCGCCGACCTGACCGACGAACCCCAGACCGCCGGACTGATCGCCCGGGCCACCGCGGCGCTCGGTCCGATCGGCGTGCTGATCAACGCCGCCAGCACGCGGGAACCCGATCAGTGGGACGACGCGACCCGCGCGACCTGGGACATGCACATCGAGACGAACCTGCGCGCGCCCTTCGTGCTGATCCAACAGTTCGCCAAGGCACTCGCGCCACCGCATGAGGGCGTGGCGATCAACCTGTTGGACCAGCGCGTGACCGCGCAACTGGTGTCCTACACGCTGTCGAAGGCGGCACTGTGGACGCTGACTCAGGCGATGGCTTTGGCGCTGGCGCCGCGTATCCGCGTCAACGGCATCGCGCCGGCGGCACCTTCACGCCACGACCAGACCGCGGCGGTGGCGCGCGCCGCGATCGCCATCCTTGCGCTGCCATCGATGACCGGCCAGATGATCGTCCCGGACGGCGTGCCGCGCCCCGAACCGTAGGCGCATAAAGGAGCCACCCATGGACTCGCCCAGAATCGCCGACGCCGCCACCGGACTGCGCCACGTGTTCCTGCGCGACATGGTGCTGCAAGCCAGCATCGGCGTGCACCCGCCGGAGCACGAGGCGCCGCAGCGCGTTCGCATCAACGTCGATCTCGGCGTGGAGGACGATGGCGCCCGACCGCTGTCCCGGGTCGCCATGTCCCGAAATGGGGTGGGCCGAGACGAGTTGCCGCGCGTGGTCGATTACGAGCAGATCGCCAACGATGTGCGCCGGATCGTCGCCTCCGGGCATGTCCGGTTGGCTGAAACCCTGGCCGAGCGGATCGCCGAGACGTGCCTGACCGACAATCGGGTGCGGCTGGCGCGGGTTCGCGTGGAGAAGCTGGATGTTTTCCCTGACTCGGCCTCCGCCGGGGTGGAAATCGAGCGTCGCCGAGGAAACTGATCACACCCCTTTTCGGACTTGCGGCCGGCGCCATTTTATGCCGTGCCGCGTCGGGACCGATTTATATACGGGACAAATATAGCAATGAAATCAACGAGTTCCTTGATGAGTAAAAATTAATCAATACTTAAGAACGCCAGGGAAACCGCCATGTTCATCGAGTTGTCAAAAACCTTGTCGACAGGGTTATCCACAGGTTGTGTGGATGACCGGCTAACCCATTGATACAGGCTGGACTGCGACTCAATTGATAAACGGTATACAAAATTTAGCGAGATTCAAGGTACGAAATGGCACGAAGGCACGCCCCCGGCCGGGATTTCGAGAATGAACCCGCCCCTTCCCCTTCCCCCGGTCCACCCGGGTCACGGTAAACTCACCGCATGAGCCCACCGGAGGCAGACGCGCCCGAGCCTATCAAAGGCGTCGCCGTGATCGAGGCGGCGATGGAAACCATGCCGGCCAACCCCGGCGTGTACCGCATGCTCGACCACAAAGGCGACGCGCTCTACGTCGGCAAGGCGCGCAACCTGAAACGCCGGGTGCTGTCCTACACTCAGATCGGCCGTCTGCCGGAACGCCTGCGACGCATGGTGTCCGAGACGGTCTCGATGGAGGTCATCACCACCCATACCGAGGCCGAGGCGCTGCTGCTGGAAGCGAACCTTATCAAACGCCTTAAGCCGCGGTTCAACATCGTGCTGCGGGACGACAAATCCTATCCATGGCTGATGCTGACGGAAGATCATCCTTATCCGCAGATCGCCAAGCACCGCGGCGCCCGCACCCGCAAAGGTTCCTTCTACGGTCCCTTCGCCTCCGCCTGGGCCGTCAACCAGACCGTGACGGCGATGCAACGCGTGTTTTTGTTGCGTTCCTGCGCCGATACGGTGTTCGCCAATCGCTCGCGGCCTTGTCTGCTGTTTCAGATCAAGCGTTGCTCGGGCCCATGCGTGGGGCGCATCAGCGAAGACGAGTACGGCAAGCTTGTCGGACAGGCGAAGACTTTTCTCTCCGGCAAATCCGGGGTCGTGCAACAGGAACTCGCCGGGGAGATGGAACAGGCCGCCGAACGGCTGGAGTTCGAGCGGGCCGCCGCGGTGCGGGACCGGATCCGTGCGCTGACGTTCGTGCAAGGCAACGACGTGGTGAATCCGGCCAGCCTGGAGAACGCCGACGTCATCGCCGCGTGGCAGATCGCCGGCCAGACCTGCGTGCAGGTATTCTTCGTCCGCGGCGGCCGGAATAACGGCAACCGGGCTTTCTTCCCGACCCATACCCGCGCCGAGGAAGCGCCCGAAGTGCTCAGCGCCTTCATCGGGCAATTTTACGATGACAAACCACCGCCGGCGCTGGTGCTGATCAATCATGAGCTGCCGGAACAGGCTCTGGTGGCCGAGGCGCTGACGCTGAAAGCCGGCCGCAAGGTGGAAATCGCGGTGCCCAGACGCGGCGAAAAACACGCCGTCATCCAGCACGCCGAAATCAACGCGCGCGAGGCGCTGGAACGGAAGTTGGCCGAATCCGCCGGTCAGGCGAAGCTGCTGGAAGGTGTCGCGAAACTGTTCGGCATGGATACGACACCGGAACGGATCGAGGTGTACGACAACTCCCACATCATGGGGACCAATCCGTACGGCGTGATGATCGTCTCGGGCCCGGAAGGGTTCAACAAGGCCGCGTATCGAAAATTCGGCATTCGCGGGGCGATCGCTCCGGGCGATGATTTCGCCATGATGAAGGAGGTTCTGACCCGGCGTTTCTCGCGCGGGTTGAAGGAACAGGCGGAGGGCGCGCCAGCCTCGGACTGGCCGGACGTCGTGCTGATCGACGGTGGCGCGGGTCAGTTGTCGGCGGTGCGCGCGGTGCTGGACGAACTCGGGGTGTCCGACGTGAAACTGGTGGCGATCGCCAAGGGCCCGGATCGCGACGCCGGCCGCGAGTGGCTGCACACCGACGGAATGGAGCCGTTCCAGTTACCGCCTCGCGATCCGGTGCTTTACTTCCTGCAACGCATCCGCGACGAAGCGCATCGTTTCGCGATCACCACGCATCGCGCCGGCCGGTCGAAAGCGATCCGGCAAAGCGAACTGGACGAGGTGCAGGGCATCGGTGCCGCCCGCAAGCGCGCGCTGTTGAACCATTTCGGCTCGGCCCGCGGGGTGAAAATGGCGGGGCTTGGCGATCTGGAAGCCGCGCCCGGGATCAATAAGGAAATCGCGCGAAGGGTCTACGCGCATTTCCATCCGGGCGTGCGGATGGAAAGCGCCGGTTGATCACGCCGCGTGGTCGAATCGCTGGATCGTCGCCTTCCGCCGCAGATCGCGCATCAATTGCCGCGACACCATCTCCACCCGGTCGGTGATCAGCCGGCGCCTGATGTCCTCCTTGGTCAACGTCGCCGTGTTTTTCTGCTCCTTTGAGCAGATGATGATCACCGCGATGCCATCGGCGGCGACCAGCGGCTGACTGGCCTCATTCACCGGCAACCGGGTCAGCAGATCGCGGAACGGCGCCGGGTTGACGGTTTCCAGCCGTACCTCGCCAGGGTCCACCGCTCTCGGCGAGGGATTGACCTTCGCGGCCTGTTCCATTTGCGCGCAGCTTTTGACGCTCGAGGACAAGGAGCGCGCTTTTTCCAGCGCTTCCCGCTGTTGCTCGGTGGGGTGCTGCGGATCCAGGGTCTCGGCGAAAGGCAGGAACACCTGACGCAAGGAGATGAACGTCCCCATGTCGTTGCCGACCTGCCGCTTCGCCTGCACGGTGACGATATCGAAGCCGCCGGGCACCTTCACCGGATTGCTGATCGCGCCGACCGGCATTTCCGTCACCAGCCGCGCCACCTGCGGATCGAGCTGATTGGGTTGCAACCAGCCCAGTTCGCCGCCTTCCAGAGCGGTCTGGGTCTGGCTGAACTGCGCCGCGACGGCGGAGAACGCGGCGCCCGAGCGCAGTTCGCCGATCACCGTCTCGGCGAAGCGTTGCGCGTCGGCGATGTTGCCGGGATCATCGACGGGAATGAATATCTCACCGACCCGGTATTCCGGTTTGCCCATTTGTGCCTCATGCAGGCGCATCTGTTCATCGACCTCGGCGTCGGAGATGTTGATCTTTTCGGCCAGTTGCTCCCGCAGCACCTGAGTCCAGGCCAGTTGGACCCGAATTTGGTCGATCAGCGTGCGGACACTGACGCCCAGGGTCGCGAGCTTATCGCGCAAGGCACCTTCGGGCATGTTGTTGCGTTGCTCGATGTCGTGGATCGCGCCGGCGATTTGCTTGTCGGGTACGACGACCTTGCGCCGTTGCGCTTCCTGCAACCGCAGCTTTTCGTCCACCAGTTGGTTGGCGATCTGGGTCTTCAGCCGGTCGATCACCTCGGGCGTGGTCGATAGCCCGGTGGACAGAGCGAACAGGCGGGCGCGGTTCTCCACGTCGCCGCTGGTGATGACGTCGCCGTTGACGACCGCGAGGATGCGAGTGCCCGGCAGCGGCGTTCCGACCACCGGAGCACCTGTGGTAGCCCCCGTGGGCGCCCGCGTGGGCCCGCCGGCCGAAGGGGGGCGAGGCTGCGCGAGCGACGGCGACGTGAAGAAGGCCGGCAGCACGCATGCGGCCAGCGGCAGGACCAGCGGCGCCACGAGGATGGCGGCACACGCGCTGCTGACGCCCACCGCCGAGCGGCCCAACAAGGAACTGCCTGATACGGAACGTCCCAATTTGGTCCGGCGGCGAATTCGGGCGAGCGTCCCCTTGCTGGCTGGCCCCATGGTGGATGGCATACTCGGTATCCCTGTGTCAGATCGCGCGGTAGCCGAACTGGCCCACCGTCTTGAACGTAAAGAAGAACAGCAAAGCCGTCGAACCATTATCGCCCAGAAGCGAGGTGAACCGCCGGGTGAAGCGAACGTCGAGGATGAAGCATTCGTCCTCGTAAGCGGCGGTCGCACCATACGAGATCATCTGATTGGTCGCCAGGTTTCGCCGCGCCGAAACCGTGAAGCGGTAATGGTCCCACCGGCTGGACACCCCGGCGGTGATTTCGTTGCGAGGCTGGAAGTAGGCCGAGGTCGCCGGCAAAGGTTGCGGCACGTCGTAGAAATAGAACGGATCGAACGTCGTGTAGAGATAGCCGCCGGTCAGCCGGAACTTGTCGGTGCCGACGGACACGGTCGCGTCCGCCATGCGGGTATTCAGGCTCTGCTTGTCCAGCCGCGTGCGGTAGGTGACGTCCAGCCACCGCGTGGGCGAGAACGACGCCCGCGCGACGATGTCGGACACCGTGTCGTGCAGGCCGGAGGAAACCGGGAACATGTTGTCCGGCCCGGTTTGATACGACTGGCCGATCAGCCCGTCGAACACGGTGCCGCCCAGATACCACGCGCCGTGCATCGCGGCGTTGAGGCGCGTCCCGCCCTCCAGCCGGTCGATGCCAAGAAAGCGATTGAAGCCGAACAGATTGGCGTCGGAGAATTCGAACCCCGGACTATCCTCGTTCGGAATGCGCTGAAACTGGCTGTCCCCGGTGCGTGGCTGCACGACCAGTTGCAGTTTCGGCTCGATCAGTTGCGTCCCCCATTTTCCGGAGTCGCGCGCCCAGGGCCAACTGGCGTCCACCGCCACGCCGGGCTGCGCCTGCGCGGTGTCGATGTTGTGACGCAGCGCGTAGTTGGGATACTCGTTCAACTGCGAGGCGTCGTAGGCCGCGGCGTCGCCGTGCAGGGTGACCTTCCACAGGTCACCGACGTAACCCTGGAACGGCCGCTCCCAGTTCAACGTCAGATTGGCGCGCCTTGTGTTGGTGCCGTCGTCGCGGACCACGTTGAACGCGCCGGTATCGACCGACAGCCGGCCGCCCAGATCGTCCGGCGTGCCGATATAGCTGTACACATAGCGCGGCAGCACCAGCGGCAGCCGATCGGTCGATATGACGGTGACCAGGCCCTGATAGGCCTTCATGTCGATGCGTGAGTAAGACCCCTCGCCGAACCCTTCCAGCCAGATGTTGCTCGGCTCGACGTTGGAGTCGCCGGCCAGCCCGAGCAGGATGTGCTGATTGAGCACGTACTGGCTGGAGGAGGCGCGATTGATGTCGAAGCCCCACCGCCAGGTGTCGTCGAGCGCGAACTGGCCGCGGGTCGCGATGCTGCCTTCCGGCGACCCGGTCTCATATCCGGCGGACAGGTTGAAGAACAACGTGCCGTCGTTGAAGCGGCGCCGGTACTGTGTGTCGAGCACCGCCCCCGCGTGGGTGGTGATGAACGGCGTGATCGTCGCGTCCGACTGGCCGTCGATCACCCAGTAATATGGTTGCCCGTAAAACGCGCCGAGACTGGAGGACGTGCCCAGAAGCGGTGGCAGGATACCGGATTGCCGCGGCACCGAGGGGTCCGGATGCATGAGCCACGGCGTATAGGCCACCGGGATGCCGTCCATCTCCAGCACGGCGTCGTGGTATTCGATGGTCTTGTGCTGCGTGTCTTGAATGGCGGACGCGGCCTCGATCTGCCATAATGGCGGGTGCGTCGGGTCCTTCGCGCACAGGTCGCACGCGGAGTAGACCACCCGGGACAATTCGTTCAGCAGCCCTCCGGTGCGCCGCATCCCATTGGCCGCCAGCCTGCCGTTGTGATCCAGCACGCCGCG
>PLSZ01000213.1 GCA_003164305.1 Acetobacteraceae bacterium | reverse complement strand
ACCGGCATGGGCAAGGTGACTTACTCGGTCGACTACATCGGCGGTGCGTTGAACGGTCAGTTGGCGATGCGGCCGACCGGCGGCGCGCCCGAGCATGCCGTCGTGTCGGGTCTGCTGTACACCAACGGACCGATCACTCTCGGCGCCGAAGCGGGCCTCGTGGAGTCGCAAGGCTCCAACTCGCTGACGTCGGTGTCGCAGCGGCATGAGTTCGAAGTGGCGTTCGGTGGCAACTACAACCTGGCACCGGGCCTCTATCTGGTNNTGTTCTCGACCGTCGTGAACTGGTAAGCGCTTTCATCGGCGTGACGAATGCGAACGGCGGGGGAAACCCCGCCGTTTTCATATGCATGGGGCGGTGCTTGGCGGCGGGCCGCGCCCGGAGTAGATACCGCCGGCTGGCTAAAACCCGAGGTGCGCGAATCGATGAAAACGAACCGGCCGGAATTCAAGGCGATCGTGCGAAAACAGGTTTTGCATTTCGCGATGCTGACGGTGATCACGGGTCTGAGCGCGTGTGGCTACCTGAAGCCTAATCCGACCAACCCGGCGTATCAGGGACTAGGGTCGCCAACCGATCCTTACTCATCGACCCTTGGCGGCCCAGGGGGGCTGTTTACGCTTGGCAACAGCAAGACTCGCGCCGACGGGACGGGCGGCGGCGGGGCCGGGATCGGCGTCAACGCGTTCCTGTGGCGCGGCGCGCTGGATACGCTCAGCTTCCTGCCGTTGACCTCGGCCGATCCGTTCGGCGGGGTCATCATCACCGACTGGTATTCTCCGGCCGATGCCCCTGGGGAGCGCTTCAAGGCCACCGCCTACATTCTGGGCAAGGACCTGCGCAGCGACGGCATCCGGGTCAGCGTGTTCCGTCAGGTGAACCAGGGCGGGCGCTGGGTCGATGCGCCGGTCAGCTCGGTGGTGCAGGCGGACATCGAGAACAAGGTGCTGGATCGCGCGCGCAAGCTGCGTGAGGCGGCGGCGGGCAGCACGAGCTGAGGGGGGCCGCCGGGACGGCTTTCCGGGCCCCCAGCTTCCGGGCCAACGCGAGGGCGCGGACTACCCGATGAACTTCACCAGTTTGCCGCTCGGCGCGCCCAGTACCGTGTCGTCGCGCATGACCACCGTGCCGCGAACGATGGTCGCGACCGGCCAGCCGGTGATGTCCATGCCGGCGAACGGGGTCCATCCGCAGGGCGAAACGATCCAGGATTCCTCGATCCGCCGCTGTTTCTTCATGTCCACGATCGTGAAGTCCGCGTCGTAGCCGGCCGCCATGCGGCCTTTGCCGACAGCGCCATAAACCCGCGCCGGGCCCGCGCACATCAAATCGACCATGCGATTGAGCGAAAGCCGGCCGGCGTTCACGTGATCAAGCATGATCGGGACCAACGTCTGCACGCCGGTCAGGCCTGACGCGCAACTCGGCCAGGGCAGCATCTTTTGCGCTTTCGAATGCGGCGCGTGATCGGAGCCGATGGTATCGACCATGCCCTCGTTGATCGCTTTCCAGGCCGCGTCCATGTGGCGCTGGCCGCGGATCGGCGGGTTCATCACGGCGAACCCGCCGAGACGCTCATAGCAATCGGGCGCGACCTGGGTCAGGTAATTGACCAGTACCTCGGTCGTGCAAATATCGCGATAATCCTTCAGATACTCGAATTCCTGAGCGGTCGAGACGTGCAGGATGTGCGCCGGGCGTCCGGTCTTCCGCGCCAGCGCCATCAGCCTGCGGGTGCCGAGAAAAGCGCACTCCTCGTCACGCCATTCCATGTGCGACGCGTACGGATCGCCGGCTTTGAACAGGGCTTTACGCGCTTGCAGGCGATACTCGTCTTCCGAGTGATAAGCGATGCGGCGCCGTCCGGAACGCATGATTTTTTCAAGATGCTCGTCGTCCTCGACCATCAGGTCGCCGGTGGAACTGCCGGCGAAAATCTTGATGCCGCAGACGCCGCAGCCGCATTCCAGGCCGGCGAGCGCGGGGATGTTGGTTTTCGTGCCGCCGACGTAAAGACCCATGTCGCACCAGGCGACGTCTTCGACGTATTTCTGTTTCCAGCCGAGCAGTTTCTCATCGACGACCGAGGGGTTGGTGTTGGGCATGTCGAACACCGCGGCCAAACCGCCGAGCACGGCGCCGAGCGAGCCGGTCGGGATCGACTCGACGGATTTGTCGCCGGGATCGCGGAAATGCACGTGCGGGTCGATCAGGCCGGGCAATACGTGCAGGCCGCGCGCGTCGATCACGGTGTCCGCGGTCGCCGTGCCATCAACCCCGAGGGCGACGATGCGGCCGTTTCGCGCGCCGACGTCGATGGCTTCCTGGGCCCAGGGCAGGACGCAGGTCCCGTGGCGAATCAGCAGGTCGTAGTGCTCGGCCATGATGGGTCTCCTCGTGGTCCGCGCGATGGGGTGTGGACCGAGACGCGCCGGGGCTTCGCCCCGAGACCCCACCAAGGGCAGAGGCCCTTGGAACCATTGACTGTCTGGTTCTCCGAGGAGGGCCAACCGGGACCTTCAAAGGTCTGGGTGGGCCCTCCTCGGAGAACCAGCCAATGGACGGTTTCCAAAGGCTCTCGCCTTTGGCGGAGATCCAGGAGGCAGCGCCTCCTGGCGGGTTTCAGGGCGCAGCCCTGATGCTGCTTCGGTTCCACATCCCGCCGCGCGGGCCGGAACTTCTACCCCTGCGACCGGGCGGCGTCGATGCTCCAGATACCGCCTCCTGCCACCGCGAGGAACAGGAAAACGAAGCAATACAGCACCGCCGCGTCGCCGCCGTTGACCAGCGGGAAGAAGCTTTTTGGGAAATGCACCATGAAGTAAGCGACCGCCATCTCGCCCGAGGCGATGAACGCGGCGGCTCGGGTGAACAGACCGATGGTCACCAGCACGCTGGCGACGATTTCGATCGCGCCCGCCAGGCCCAGGAAACCGAACACCTGGAAGGATGCCGGGCTGGGTGCGGGAAAGCCGAAATATTTGCTCAGGCCGTGCTGCAGAAACAGCAGTCCAACCACGATACGCAGGATGCTGAGCATTCGGGGCGACCACTCGGCGCGAAACGATTGACTGATCATTGTTCTATATCCTTGCATGCCGGGCCATTCCCGCCAGTTTAACCCAAACGCGCCGCCTTCGCCGCGCCCGCCTGCTTCATCGTTTCGATTTCGTCCGCGGAATATCCCGCTTCCGCCAAAATCGCGTCGGTGTGCTGGCCAATCCGCGGCGCCGGTCCACCGATCCTGGCGGGCGTTCGATCGAACCGCGCGGCCGGCCGAGGCTGCCGCACGGTTCCCATTGAAGGTTGGTCCATCAATTCGATCAGCGCGTTGTTGATCACCTGAACGTTGTCCATCACCTCGCCGCGCCGCAGCACCGGTGCGCAAGGTACATCCGCGGCGTCCAGACGATCCAGCCAGTCCTGACTGAGGCCGTTCGCCAGGATATCCCCGACCAAAGTCAACCGCTCGGCCGCGTTGAGCGACCGAGCGGCGGGTGTGCGAAACCGCGGATCGTCAATCCATTCCGGTTGATTGATGACCTCGCACAACCCGCGCCACTCCGAATCCGATAGCGAACCGACCGTGATGTATCCGTCCAGCGTCCTGAAGATCAGATCGGGCCGCGGCGGCGGTTGCGGTGCGTTCTCGCGGCCCACGACGGTGTATTGCGTCATCGCCTCGGGCCACAGGAACGCGATCATGGTGTCGAGCATCGACAGCCGGATATGCTGGCCCTCGCCCGTGCGAGCCCGCGCCACCAGCGCCGCGCACACCGCCTGTGCCGCGTGCACCGCTGTGGTCTTGTCGGCGACAATGGTGCGGATCATGCGCGGCCGTCCGGTATCCTGCTCCGCCTGCACATCGGCGAGCCCGGACAACGATTGAATGACCGGGTCGTAGACGCGCTTTTTCACGTACGGTCCGGTCTCGCCGACACCGGAAATCGAGACATAGACAAGCCCGCGATTCAACGCCCGCATCGCTGGTTCATCCAGCCCGAGCCGTTCCATCGTCCCCGGCCGGAAATTCTGCACCAGCACGTCGGCGCCGGCGATCAACCGCCGCATGGTCTCCAACGCCGCCGGTTGTTTCAGATCCAGCGCGATCGAGCGCTTGCCACGATTGGACGACACGAACATCGCCGTGAACTCGCCGTCGCCCGCGGTACGCCGCGCGATGTCGCCAGTCGGTGGCTCGACCTTGATCACGTCGGCGCCCTGATCGGCCAGCAGCATGGTGCAGACCGGCCCCGAAATGACCGTGGTCAGGTCGATGACCTTGATGCCTTCCAGGGGGCCCGCCATCACCAGGTCTCCGACCATGGCCGCAAATCGAGTTCGTGCGTCCACGCATCGCGCGGCTGCGTGTGCAAAAGCCAATAGTTCTCGGCGATCGACTCGGGGTTCAAAATCCCGCCGATGTCCTTCCGCGCCGCGTAACGTTCCGAGAAGCGCGAGCGGATGAATTCCGTATCGATCGCCCCATCGATCACCACGTGCGCGACATGAATGCCCTCGGGCCCCAGTTCCCGCGCCATGCTTTGCGCCAGAGCGCGCAACGCGTGCTTGCCGCCGGCGAACGCCGCGTACCCCGCCGCCCCGCGCACGCTGGCCGTGGCGCCGGTGAACAGGATCGTGCCGCGTTGCCGGGGCACCATGCGCGTCGCCGCNNTTGCCGCCGACGTTGAAGATCAGCACGTCGATCGGGCCGATGTCGCGTTCGATGGTGGCGTGCAGCGCGGCGACGTCATCCTCCCGCCGCGCGTCGCTGCCGAAGGCGTGCGCCCGGCCGCCGGCGTCTTCGATCTGTCGCACCAGCGGTTCCAGTTTCGCGGCGGTGCGGCGGGTCAGGCAGACGACGAAGCCCTCCCGCGCGAAGCGGCGGGCGATCGCGCCTCCGGTGGCATCACCGGCTCCGACGATCAGGGCGACTTTAGGGTGGGGCATGAACGAGTTCCCGGCTGACGCCAAACCGTGCGAGACAGCCGGTGGAGGTGTCAATCGCCGATTGCTTCGCCACGGGCGGTTCGCCACTCGTTCGGCGGCATTCCAGCCCACCGCGTGAACGCGCGCGTGAACACGCTCGGGTCGGCATAATGCACGATCTGGCCGATCTCGCTGACCGGCAGACTGGTATTCGTCAGAAGATGCCGCGCGAACTCGAACCGCGACTCGTCCAGGACCTCCTGAAACCCGGTGCCGTGCGCCACCAGGCGCCGCTGCAACGTTCTGCGCGGAACACGAACCCGCGCCGCGATCTGGTCTCCGGAAAATTCGCCCGTCACCAGACCAATCCTGATCGCGCCGCGCACCTGGGCCACGATGCCGTGCTCGCCGGCGGGCGCATAGGCCGCCACACGTGTCTCCAGTTGCTTCCGTCGCGCCACGTCGGCGCCCGCCGTCGGCCGATCGAGCCAGGAGCGCGGGATCAACACGCCTGTCTGATCCGAATCGAAATGCAGCTTCGTATTGAAAAAGCGGCGATAAGGCCCAGGATCGGCTGGTGTCGCGCGGGAGAGCAGAACTTCGATGTCGCGCAGCCCATTCGCCGGGATCAGTTCCCGCACCAGATTGAACGCCGCCGCCCCAGCGCCATCATAAATCTGGAATTGAGCGCGGGTGCCAGGGTTGTAGATGGCATAGCCGAACAGCGCGTGATCGTCACGTTCCAGCAAGTAAGAAACCGCGCCGCGCGCGTGACGATGCTGGTGCGTCGCGAAGTCCAACAAGGCGACACGCAACGTGGGCGCATGGCGCATCAACTCGCCGATCAGGCCAAGCGAGGCCACGCCGATCGACTGGCCGGTCAACAGACCGAAATGCTCGCATTTCGTCGCTCGCACGGCGGCGTCGACCAGCACGCCCATCGCCGCGAACGGGATCATCGCTTCGGGATTGTCCAACGCGGTCGGTCCGAGGCCCGCGGCTGCCAGGACGGTCGCTGGCTCCGCGCCAAACTCCCGCAACAGCCGCGGCACGGCCACCAGAAATCCCACTCTTTGCGCCGGAGCGGCCGGCGCTCTGTCACTTTTCATTAGATTTCCGGCACGATCGAATGGTCTTTCCGATTTATGGCCAGATAAGTCAAGCGGCTCACCGGAAATCCCGATTAGAGTGCCCTACTTCGAATCACCGCGTGGGGGTCCTATTTCTGATGAGCCATTTCAAAAGCGTACCGACGCGCCTCGCGTCCCTGAGCCTTTTCGCCGCGATGCTGCTGCCCGGCACGCCGCCGGCGCACGCCGGACTGACCTTTGATTTCACCCTCGACCCGAGCATCACGGCCGATTTCGGCGCGACCGACGCCGGCCTGATTCAAAGCGATCTGAACCTCATCGCCACGACCTACGGTTTGCTGTACACCAACAATCTCACGTTGAACTTTATCGTCACGGCGGATACGACGCCAGGCGCGCTCGCTTCCAGTGGGGCGACGTATTTCGGCGACGGCTCACCGCTCACGTATTCCACCGTACGCTCGGCGCTGATCGCGGCGGCTTCGACCACGGCTTCGATCTCCGCCACCAGCGCGCTGCCCCTCACGCAGCCAGCCTCGGCCTCATCGCCGCCGAATACCGCCGGGGGCGACGGGTTCATGATGACCAACGCGGAAGCCCAGGCGCTTGGGTTGCTGGCATCGAACCCGACGTTGAACGATGGCACAATGAATATCGGGACCAACATCGGCGGCGGCGCCAACTGGGATTTCAGCGGCACCTCCACTCCCGGGCCGCTGGACTATAGTTTCGTCGATGCGGCGGAGCACGAGATCGCCGAACTGATGGGCCGCACCACGCAGTTGACCAACACCGACTTCCCTTACAACGAGCCGATCGACCTGTTTCGTTGCACCAAGACCGGCCCAGGCGGGGCGGGGGTCATCAACATGAGCGCCGCCGCGACGGGCGTATATTTCTCCACCGACGGTTGCGCCACCGTCGCCAAGGATTACAACGCGCCCAACGCCGACGGCGCCGACATCCAGGATTGGGCTTCCAGCGCGACTCCCGATCCGTACGACGCTTACGGCACCCCCGGCGCTTTCGCGGCGCTGACCACGGTCGATCAGGAGATCATGAACACTCTGGGTTGGACCGCCGCGACCAACAGCGTCTCCGCGCCGGAGCCGATGTCACTGGCGATCCTGGGGTCGGGCGTGCTCGGCCTGCTGGGGCTGCGCCGCAAGGCGGCCCGCGGCTGAGCGGTGGGTGCCATGCTCGTCGAACACCTGTTGCCCGCTGCTCCGGGATGCGAGCGCCGGAATTGCCGTGGGTCACAATCATCGAGCCATTCGCGGCCGGGCGCCGGATGATGCCGAGCGTGCGGCCATTCATCGCGGTGGTGACGAAGATACTGGCCTGATCGCTGAGAGTGACCGAGTGGCTCTTCCGCGACGTAGTTGCAAATACAGGCCTTCAGCGCGGCTCGCGTCGCATCGCAGCAGTTCTCGTTTTGGCGGATCGTTGCTTGTTCGACGTCATGCTCGGGCTTGGCCTGACCCGAGCATCAGCCGGCACGCGAACGACCGAAATATTGTGGAAAATCAACGACGGATGTGAGTTGACTGATCCCCGGGTCGAGCCCGGGGATGACGGGGAGGGTCGAGCCCGGGGATGACGGGGAGGGACGCGCGATGGTCAAAACGGGCACTGCTGGTCGCATTGAACGCTGGTGTGCCCGGCCTATCTAGGTAAGCACGATCGTGGTTACGGAGGCGGGTATGGCGGGAGCGAGCAAGACGACCGCGCGGAGCGGTGACCCGAGGAGCTTCACTGGCACCGTCGCGACGACGGGAAATAGCCGAGGCCTTCGTCTGGAGAAGGCCTTCTTTAAGGCAGCACCAGAATTCGGCACCACGGGGAGCGCGATACAGGCGGACCTCATCGGCCCAGGCACGGTGTTGATCAGCGTTGACGCGCCGTCGCCGGAAGCCGTCGGGGAGCAGGTCATCGAGGCCGATA
>PLSZ01000444.1 GCA_003164305.1 Acetobacteraceae bacterium | reverse complement strand
GTCTCGGCGGGACTCGATTACGCCATGATCGGGCCGGAGCACGCGTGGCTGCACGATATCGGCCGCGTCGAGTACGTTTCGGCCACGGATAAGGAAGCGTTGGACGCTTTTCAGTTGTGCACCCAGACGGAGGGGATCATTCCGGCACTGGAACCAGCGCATGCGCTGGCTTATGTCCAGAAGCTGGCGCCGGCGATGAGCAAGGAACAAATCATTCTGATGAATTTGTGCGGGCGAGGGGATAAGGATATTTTTTCGGTAGCGGAATATCTTGGGGTGACGCTGTGAGTCGCATCGCGGCCCGTTTCGCCGAACTGAAAGCGGCCGGGCGGGGCGCGCTGATCCCGTTTCTGGAGGCTTGGGATCCGGACCAGGCGACCTCGATGGCGATCCTGCGCGGGATGCCCTCGGCCGGGGCGGACCTGATCGAAATCGGTATGCCGTTTACCGATCCGATGGCCGACGGCCCGATTATTCAGGCCGCCGGCAAGCGCGGCCTAAAAGCGGGCATCAAGGTCCGCCACGTGCTGACCATGGTGCGCGAGTTTCGCGCCGAGGATGCGACGACCCCGGTCATTCTGATGGGGTATTTAAATCCCATCCTGTCGTATGGGCCGGAGAAGTTCTGCGCCGATGCCGCGGCCGCGGGAGTCGATGGGCTGATCATCGTCGATCTGCCCCCCGAGGAATCGGACATGCTGCTGCCCTTCGCCAACGCGAATGGACTGGACGTGATTCGGCTGGTGGCGCCGACAACGGATGACAAACGGTTGCCTCAGGTGATGAACGGCAGCTCGGGCTTCGTTTATTACGTCAGCATCACGGGCATCACCGGCACGCGCAGCGCGACGTCGGAGTCTCTGATGGCGGCGATCCCTCGTATCCGGAAGGCGACCGATCTGCCGATCGCGATCGGGTTTGGCGTGCGTACGCCAGCCCAGGCGGCGGAGGCGTCGAGGGTCGCGGACGCGGCGGTGGTGGCGTCGGCGTTGATCGAGACGCTGTCGAAGCATTTGGACGCGGACGGCCACGCGAAGTCGGACGCTGTCGCGGCGGTGCTGGATCAGGTGTGCTCGCTCGCGGCCGAGGTACGGCGGGAACGCGGCTGATCGCTGCGTTCACGCGGGACCGCGGTTCCGAATTCCAGACTCTTTGGCCGCACGGCGTGGCTGATTTCGCCACCGGCGCAACACCCGGCCTGGCCGAGGAACCTGGCGACTCGCGAGAGGCACAATTCGCCGGACCGACCCATGCGTCTGAATTGATGTCATTTGTGGAAAGACCCAATAAACCTTGACAACGTGGCGCGGCGGGCTCGTATTTGAGGGTGCTGGTTTCGATCGGAAATGATGCGATGCCCAGAACAATTTCAACGAATTACTTGAATGGCCTCACCCTGACGAACGCGGGAGATAGCCCGCTCAGCATCGTCCCCGGCGTGACGATCGAAAGCGCGACGTCGACGGCGCTGCAAAGCAATCTGGTCGTTTATTCGTCGATCGCCAACGTGGGCGACGTGCTTTCCACCTTCATCAGGCCCGCCAACGCCCCCCTCTTCCATTATTATCAGGTCCCGGGAGTCCGTCTGGCCGGCGGCGGCGCGCTGACCAACCTTCAAGGTGCGACGATCAGCGGTTATGGGATCGCTGTCACCATGCCCTCGGGAACCATCGTGAACCAGGGCCAGATTTTGTCGGCAGGCGGCGGCCCAGCTATCCAGTACGGATTCAATCACGTATTTGGGGTGGTAAATTCGGCTGTCCTTCTGCGGACGGGTGGCGTCAGCAACGGCCCGACCGGCGTGATAACCGGGCCTGTGGGTGTTTACCTCCCTGGCCACGGCAGCGTGGTGAACGCCGGAAACATCAGCGGCAGTTCGTTTGGCGTGGTCCTGACAGCCGGCGACAGTGTCACCAATGCAACGGGTGGCACGATCTCGGCGATCCGTGGTCAGGGTGGTATTTCCATGTACAACCAGCCCGGCGGGCTGATCAATGGGATTTACCAGTACCATGGCGAAGTGTCGCTCGCGAACCAGGGCACCGTCGCCGGTGGCGCTGCCCTCGGTGGCGGATTCGTAACAAACGCGTCGGGCGCCACGATTTCTGGTGGTCTCCTGATGGACGCTGGAGGTGGAGGCTTCCCCGGCTACATCACGAATGATGGGATCATTCTGGGGACGGGAGCGGGATCGGTCGGAAGCGGAACCATTTCGCAGTCGTCGCAGCAGAGATACGAGACAAGTGGCGTCTACGCGCCCCGCGGAATCATACTTACCAATGGAGCGAGCGGCACGATCTCCGGCGGTTATGGTGTCGTTGTGTCTGGTGATAATCAGATCAATACAGTGATCAACAGAGGGAAGATTTCGGGTTCCCAGACGGGAGGTGGGGCTGGCGTCGAATTCACTGGTTACGGAACAGTGACGAATTACGGAACCATCAGTGGTGCCCAGGCAGTCGTCTTCGGACCGGGCTTCGGACTTTCTTCGTACAGCCTGTTGCGCGTGGCACCCGGCGCGGTCTTCGCCGGCGTCGTCGCTGGCAACACCGCCAGCTCCGGCAACTTCCTGGAACTGCTGTCAGGCAGTTCAATCGGCACCATCAATGGCTTTGGCACGCAGTACCAGAATTTCCGTCGCGTCACCCTCGACGGTGGCGCGCGATGGAGCCTGGGCGGTACCGTCGCCGCCGGAACCTCGGTGGCCTTCGCCGGTGGCGGCGCGCTCACGTTGGCTGATCCACGCTCCATGAACGGCACGATCGCCGGGTTTGAATTTGGTGAAACGATATCGCTCGCCGGCATCGCTGACGCGACCGGTGTCAGTCTTTCCACGACCGGCAATGTCCTCACCGTCTCAGAGAGCAGCGGCCCGGGGCTGGCCCTTAAATTCGATCCCACGCAGTCGTTCTCTGGAGAGACGTTCAGTTATGCGCTGATGGGCGGCGGGACCGATCTCACCGTTTCTTGTTTCGTAGCGGGTACGTTGATCCGCACCGATCATGGACCGCTTCCGGTGGAGGGTCTGCGGCCAGGCATGCGCGCGGTCGCCTATCGCGGCGAGCCGGTGGAAATCATCTGGACGGGTCATCGCGATATCGAGTTCCGCCGCCATCCGCGCCCCGACAGCGTTCAGCCTGTACTCGTCGAAGCCGGCGCATTCGGCCCAGGATTGCCGTCACGCGATCTTTGGTTGAGCCCTGACCATGCTTTGTTCGTGGACGAGGTGCTGATCCCCGTCCGATGCCTGATCAATCACCAAACCATCCAACAGATTTCTGTGTCGGAGGTGACATATTTTCACATCGAACTGCCCGAACACGACGTCATTCTGGCCGAGGATTTGCCGGCGGAAAGTTACCTCGCCGTTGGCGACCGATTCGATTTCGACCAGGACGGCGAAGTCATCGGTTTGCACCCGGATTTCGAGGCAAGGCTGACGCGTGACGTTGCCCTGTCCTGGGAAACCCGAGGCGCCGCGCCATTGGTCATGTCGGGACCCAGATTGGCGGCGGTGCGAAGCCGACTGGCCCATCATGCCAGGTCGAGGCGGCTCGCCGCGGCCGTTCATCCAGCGCAGGGCTGATCCACGAGCCTTGACCTGGGCGTCGATCCAGGCACCCTGCGCCGCCTGGTGAGGAGCGTTCCAACAATGGGCCCAGCCCGAATCCCGAAACCGGCCATGATCCTGGCCGGCGCGGCCGTGATGATGAGTATCGGCATGGGCATGCGGCAGAGCCTCGGCCTGTTCCTGCCGCCGGTGACGCATGATCTGGCGATCAAAGCCGCCGATTTCACCTTCGCCGTCGCCATCCAGAATATCGCCTGGGGCCTGTCGCAGGCGCCGGTCGGGGCGATCGCCGACAAATGGGGGCTGCGGCCGGCGATGCTGGCCGGCGGGGTTATTTATGTCGTTGGCATGTTGGTCATGTTGTCGGCCGGGGGCGCGGCGCAGTTGGCCGTCTCCGGCGGTCTGGTTGGCGTCGCCCTGGCCTGCACGGCGTCATCATTGGCGATGACCGCCTCCGCCCGCGCCGTCTCGCCCGAGCGGCGCAGCGTGATTTTGGGCGCGGTCGGCGCCTGTTCCTCGGTCGGCACGCTGGTGATCGCGCCGTCGTTGCAGTTCATGCTGGCGCGCTGGGACTGGCGCGTCGGCGTGGTGTTCTTTCTGCTGCTGGCGGTGGCGATGCTGCCCGCCGCCTTCATGGCGGGCGCGGTGGATCGCATGCCGCGGCCGGCGGAAAAGCGCGCGACGATGCGGGAGGTCGTGGGCCAGGCGATGCGCAGCCGGCGCTATCTGGTGATGACCGGCGCGTATTTCGTTTGCGGCCTGCAATTGATTTTCCTGACCACGCATCTGCCCAATTATCTCGCGATTTGCGGACAGGATCCGATGTTGAGCGCAACCGCTCTGGCCACCATCGGCGGCGTGAACATCTTCGGGTCCTGGAGCGCCGGCTGGTTAGGCGGCCGGTATCCCAAATACATCCTGCTGGGCTTGCTGTATCTTTGCCGGTCGATCGTTCTGGGGATCTTCTTCATGATCCCGCCGACGCCAACCTCAACGATCGTTTTCGCCGCCGCGATGGGCATGCTATGGTTGGGCGTGATCCCGTTGGTATCAGGCTACATCGCCGAATTGTTTGGCACCCGTTACATGGCCACCATCCTGGGCATGTCGTTCGTCGTGCATCAGATGGGATCGGTACTGGGTGCCTGGGGCGGAGGGCTGCTGTTCGACGCGTTCGGGTCTTATGACCTCGCGTGGCACATCGGTGTCTCGATCGGTGCCACGGCGGGCGTGATGCAGATCGTGTTCGGCGGTCCGGAAATGCCCGGACGACGCGCGCGGCGGGCGTTGGCCGCCGGTTGACGGTTTATTCCGCGCGGATCCAGGTTTCGGAAAACGCCAGCATGGCACTGGTGATTTTCCGTCCGGCAACCTCCCGCGGGATGGGCGAACCGGGCAGGCGCCTGCCGTTGATCAGAATCGACGCGTCGAGGCATCCGACGAACAAGCCTGGCATGTGATGCTTGCCGGTCGCCGATAACTCCGGTGGGTTGACGAAACAAAACGGCACACCGAGACCTGACCAGGTCAGCGTGACAGTCAGATCGCCGGCCGTCACCTTCTCGGAATAAATGTTGCCCGGATCGCCGGCGCTTTCGACACTGTCGAGCTTGCGGTACACCAGATTGGGCAAGGCGTCTGTTCCCTGAAAAGCGCTGAAATGACTGACGAACTCAGTGACCAGCCAGCGCGCGAGCGGCTCATTGTCGGTCAGGCAAAGGTTGTTCGCCCGCACAAATTCGTTCGGCGGCGACACCAGAACCAGGGCATGGCCGCGGCCGTGCGGCGACAACACGACGCGGAAGAAGCTCGCGAGAGTGGTGAACGGCCCATTGGGGTTTGCCTTGAGATAAATGCCGGGGTTTTCGCCCGACCACTCGACCGTGCCGGGGAAGCGGATCGCGTCAACCATCATGTTGCTCCTTTGCCCCTTCGGGCAACATGGTACCGACAGACCGCTTCCGCTTCAACGGGTGGCGCGCGATTGACGGGGACGGCGGGGCGGGCCAGCGTGGGGACAGAGAAGGGGAGAACGGACATGCCACTACCAGCGGACACGGATGTTTCGACACCGAAATTCCTTCGCGATAAATATGCCATCGTCGGCATCGGCGAAACCACCTACACCCGCGGCTCCGGCAAAACCACCCGAGCCCTCGGCACCTGGGCTCTTCGAAACGCCATCGCCGACGCCGGACTGAAAGCGTCCGATATCGACGGGATGTTGTCGTACTCAGGCAATGACTCGACGCCGTCAACGTTCATGGCGGGCGATATCGGCGCGCGATTGAACTTTTACATGGATTGCATGGGCGGCGGTTCCTCGACCGAGGCGCTGATCGGCATCGCCATCGGCGTGATCGAAGCGGGATTGTGCAAATACGTCGCGATTTTCCGCGCCATGAACGGGTTCTCGCAGGTGCGCATCGGCGGCACCGGCGCGCGCTCGGCGGCGCCGGTCAATGGCGACGCGCTGCACAACCGCGCTTATGGCTGGCAGAGCGCGGGCCAGAATTTCGCGCCGACCTTCATGCGGCACATGTACGACTACGGCACCAAGCCGGAGCAGGTGGCGATGGTGAAAGTCGTGCATTCCGA
>PLSZ01000293.1 GCA_003164305.1 Acetobacteraceae bacterium | reverse complement strand
CCTCTCCACGTCATGGCCGGGCTCGACCCGGCCATCTCTCACCGCACAATGTGCGTGCGGCGACAGATCACCAGGTCGAGCCCGGTGATGACGGTAAGAGCCGGTTGGCGAGCGTTTTCCTCCGCACCGGCGCTTATCATAGCGCCTAAGGGGCGGAGCCCCGACGCTTGACGGCCACCTCGCGTGACCGGCGCATATGGATCATGGCGGCATATGGGTTTGTCGCCGGCCTGCCGTTGCCGCTTTCCACCTTCACCCTGCGTTACTGGCTGTCGGAGAGCGGCGCCACGCTGTCGGTGATCGGTCTGACCGCGAATATCGGCCTGGCCTATTCGTTGAAATTCCTCTGGTCGCCGGTGTTCGACCAGGTTCTGGCTCCTGGGCCGATGCGCCATCTGGGCCGGCGGCGCGGCTGGCTGGCGACCATTCAGCCCGCGTTGGCATTGGCGGCGGCGTTGCTGGCATCGACCAACCCGGTGGCCGCGCCGGCGACGTCCATCGCCGCCGCCGCGTTGGTCGCGTTTCTCTCCGCCAGCCAGGATATCGCCATCGACGCCTGGCGGATCGAGACCTTTCCGCAACGACTGCAAGGCGAGGCGCTGGCGGCCTATGTCTGGGGCTACCGCTTCGCCATGCTGGCGGCGACCACTGGCGTCATCTGGGCGTCCGGCCTGGTCGGTTGGCATTTCGCGCTGCTCGGCATCGCGTTGTTGCTGCTGATCGGCCCGGTGGTGACGCTGCTGGCCACCGAACCCGAGGCGGATGGAGCGGCCAAGGCCGAAGGTGGGTCCCTGGCGGCCCGGACGCGCCACGCGGTGATCGATCCGCTGCTGGATTTTCTGACCCGCCCCGGCGCCGTGATGATCCTGGCGTTCGTCGCCCTCTTCAAACTGGGCGAGGCGATGGGCGGCATCATGACCGCGCCGTTCTACCGCGCGCTGGGGTTTTCGCGTGACGCCATCGCCGGATCGGGGCCGTTCTCGTTGGTCGCGACGCTGGCCGGGATTACCGTCGGCGGCATGCTGGTGGCGCGGATCGGCGTGGGGCGCGCGCTGCTGTGGACAGGCTCGGCGCAGACCATCGCGATGGTCATGTACGAGGTCCTGGCGCATGCCCCCGGTCAGATCCCGGTGCTGTACGGCACCGTCACCACCGAGGCCTTCGCGCAAGGCATGGCCGACGCCGCGTTCCTGACTTACTTGTCGGGCCTGTGTTCCCGGGCCTTCACCGCGACACATTACGCGTTGCTTTCGTCGATCCCGGCGTTGGCGATCCACACCATCGGCGGCGTATCCGGCGTGCTGGCGGGCGAGGTCGGTTGGGTCGTGTTTTATGCGGTCTGCACCTTCGCCGCGCTGCCGGCGATGGGGTTGATGGTCTTGCTGTTGCGGCGATACCCGCCGGAATAAGGCGCTCCAGGCGGGTGAGATCGGCATGCTTGCGCCACCGAGGCCGAAGGTCGCGGTGACCGAGACATCGCGGGGCACGGGCGAACGTTTCAGCGAACCAGAGGCATCGTCGTCAACCGGCACCAGGAACAGGCGGGAACGGGTTGTTCAACTTAACCCCCGTTGCCGCGAAGCCAGCGATGTCGCGCGTCACCACGGTCAAATCGTTCACCAAAGCGATCGCCGCGATTTGCTTGTCAAGTTCATGCGCGGGGTCAGGAACTCGGAGTCGTCCCCATACCTGCGCCGCATCCGTGTCGAAGGGCAGGATCCTCTCGCCGAATTGCTCGAGAACGGTCGTCAGCCATGCCTCGAGCAGCCTCGCTTGCTCAACATCACCCCGATGGCGAATGATTTCGACACCGCGGCGAAGCTCACCGACCGAAACCGCGGACAGGTAAATCGGCTCCTCCGCGGCCGTGGCGTGCTCGAAGAAGCTGGTGACTCCCGGGTTCGCCCTGGCTCTCTTTCGGGCCTCGCTGACGACATTGGTGTCAATCAAATACACTCGGCGCTTCCCTTCCGGAGTCCACCCGAGCGAAATCCGCATCGGTGCCGACGTCCGGCATCGACGCCAAAACCTCCGCGAAACCGCGTTTGCGAGGACGGGTCAGCGCGGCGGCCAGGATTTCCCGGTGTTCGGCCTCGGCGCTGTGGCCCTTGGCGCCGGCACGCTCCTTGAGCGCACGGACAAGCTCTTCATCAACTCCGCGCACGAGCAGATCAGGCATGTCAGCACTCCCATCATCGACGATATCAAAGATATCATCAATTCAGCCAACTGCCAACGACAATCCCGTTGGCTGATCACAATCGCCCTGGCCGCGGCCGGCTTCGCTCGGCCGTTATCGAGCGGCGGTATCCGCTGGGTTGGCGTTCACCCCGGCTGGATCGGCATCCGCGCGATGCTCATCCACGCGATCGGCGCTCCCGCTTTCTCCGCCGCCTGGGCGGGCGGCAATGAGGCATCCCAATCGGCGGCGATGAAGCGGCGGCCGTTCACCTCGGTCGCCTCATCCGACAGCAGCCACAGCAGCGGCGCCGCCATGATCTCCGGCTGCAACATTTTCGCCGGATCGCCCGCCTCACCCACCAGCGGCGTATTCGTCGTGCCGCCGGGGACCAATATGTTCGACGTCACGCCGGTCCCGGTCAGATCGGCCGACAACGACGCCATCGCCGCCTCGGCCGCCGCCTTCGACGAGCCGTACAGCAAGTATCCCTCCCGCACCATCGTTCCGAGGCTCGTGGTCACCGTGATGATGCGGCCCTTTTTCGCGGTCAGCATGTGCGGCAACACCGCGCGCGCCATGTTGATCGGCGCCGCCGCGTTCACCGCGATGAAACGGCCCCATTGCTCGGGCGTCGTGTCCCAGAAGCGGATCGGCTCCTTCCGCTGGTCCGAGCGGATCGAGGCCTGGCCGATCCCCGCGTTGTTCACCAGCGCGTCGATCCGCCCAAACTTAATCAACGCCGAGCCGGTGACATGCGCGAACGAGTCCGGTTGCGCCAGGTCCGCGGTGACGGGATTGATGGTGCCGCGAAGATTGGCCGCGCGCTTCGCCAGTTCAGTCAGCGCGGCTCCGTTTCGGTCCACCGCCGTGACGTCATGGCCGGCGGTCAGCAGAGCGACCGTCATCGCGAGGCCCATCCCGCTCGCGGCACCGGTGACGATGACAGCCAGATTGTCTGAAGCCATGGATTGTTTCCTCCGCGTTGATCGCGGCGGCAGCGTCCCCGGTCTGACGCCGGCTGTCAAAGAGGCATCGATCGCCTTCGTTTAAAGCGTGGCCAGCGCCGCTTCCAGCCGTTCGATCGGCACGATAATGGAACGTCCGTTATAGGCCGCGTCGTGTTGCCAGGACGCGTAATCGGGCCGCGGCAATTCCGGATCGTCGGCGATCATCGCGGTGTAGCGCTGACCCAAACGCGACGCGAGCAACCAATACGCCCGCGTCGCCACCAACGGCGGCAGAATTTCCAGCACCGAACAGTCCCGCGGCGCGAACAGGATGTTTGTCAGCCCAGCGCCGTGCACGCCCACCACCTGGGCCGCGTCGCGAAACAGCGCCATCTGCTCGGCCAGGGGCAACCCGGTGAGCTCAACCGTCTCGAAGCCACAACGAGCGAACACGGGCAGCAACTCGTCCCAGTTCAATACGCCGCGGCCCTTGGCGTCGGCGCGCGAGATCAGCACCTTGCGGCCGCGGCGGGCCGGCAGATCCTCCACACCCATGACGCGCCGCAACCCGTCGATCGCCCAACCGGAGCAGTAATGCGCGGGGTGACGGAAATCGGCGGCGATGTTGGAACTGAACACGATCTCCGGCGCGCGGACGGTGACCCGCTTCGCTTCCGGAATGATCACGCGGTCTTCCATGCCGATGCGGGCGATCACTTCCCGGTAATACGGGAACGCGTCGATCATGAAGAACTTGCCTGGCCGCGACCAGGCGCGCTCATAAAGCTGTAGCCGGGTCACGCGATCGAGCAGGAAGTGACAGATATTCATCACGCCGGAGAACCGATCGTCGAGGATCGCCACGGGCTCATCGCATTCCACCACGTCATCCGCGATGAACGGATCGATTCCGCAGGCGAGTTCGTTGACGCAATGCTCATTGCTGTCGAAGACGTAATGTTGCTCCAGGCCGCGCGACGCCGCGTCGATACTGAACGCGCCACCCTCCAGCCGATGCACCGAGATCCCCGGCAGCGCCACCTCGCGCCCCGATTGAGCGAAGATGTAATGATTGGAATCGCCGCGCGCCAGCGGGAAGATGATGTGCCGCACGGGCTCGATCTCGGCCGATACCAGGCCGGCGGCGTTTTGCACATTGGTGGTCCGGGGCACCGTGTCCGCGCTGAAATGCAACTCTTTGGCCAACCGCATGGTCTGCGTCATCAGCGGCCGGCCGGCGATGCCTTCCAGTCCCAGCGCCGCGAACGCCGGAGTGGAGGCATTGAGCCCGAGCGGATTGCCGTAGCGCATCGCCAGCATGCCCGACCGAATGGCCTCGCGCGGTGCGAAAGTCGAGAATTCCCGCGCCAGCACGCCCAGAGGCAATGCCTTGGCGTTGGGTGGTTTGTCCTTCAATCCCTCCAACGCGAGCAAGGAATGGATGATCACCGGCAACTTCGCCTCGGCCACGCCCGCGCCGATCAGCGCGGTGAGATATTTGCACAAAGCGTAGTGCACCCAGGCTTCGTTGGTGCGCAGCGCGCGCAAGGTGGCCAGCAGGAGGATCACCGACGCCAGATCCGGCAGCGCGAGTCGCTCCACCAGCCGGAGAGAGGAGATTTGTTCGGTCGGCACCAGCCCCGCCAACGGATCGAGATCTCCGTCGGTGGCGGTTGGCGCGCGATGATACAAAGCGTGCAGGACCGGACCGGCTTCGCGTTCCGCGATCACCGCGTGCACCGCTGCCTGAACCGCCGCGTCGTTGCTTAAATCCACTGTATTGGACCCTCCGGGGCTCAGGCGCGTTCAAGGGCGGGGGCGAACGCGGGCAACTCGCGCGCCAGCACGCCCAGTGGCAGCGGGCTGGCGGTGCGCATGTCGTCCTTCAATCCCTCGAGCGCCAGGAATGAATGAATGATCGCGGGCAACTTCGCCGCCGTGACGCCCGCGCCGACCATGGCATCAAGATATTTACAGAGATTGTAGTGCAGCCACGAATCGTCGGTGCGGATTTTTCGCAGCGCGGCCAACAGCAAAACCGCGGCCTCCAGGTCCGACGCGCCGAGGGCGTCCACGCATTGGGTCAGCGCGATTTGCTCGACCGGCAGCAGGCCGGCGAGCGTGTCCAGCATGGTGTCCTTGGCTGCGTTTTCGCGATGAAAGATCGCGTTCAGCACGGTGCCCGCGTCGCGGCCGGCGATGAAATCCTTAACCGCGGCCAGTGGTTTCGGTGCCGGCGGACAACGCTCGGCTGGGGGCGCCGACGCGGGATGGTTCGTCGCGGGTTCGGCCCGCGGTTCCTCCGGTTCCATCATAAGCACCGGCCGGTCGGCAATTTTGTTATGTTTCCGCAGCAAGACCTGGCGGCCTTTCTCGACGAACGAGATTTCGTCCTGGTAGAGGTCCAGAAACATGTCGATGGCGCGCGCGGTGTTCTGACCCGGATTGCCGGCGAATTGAAAGTCGTAGTCGTCGAAGCAGATGTGGCCGCCATCTTTCAACAGTCCGAACGCGAGCACGGCGTCCTCGATCACGTAGCGCGCTTCATGCGCGCCATCGATGTAAATGAAGTCGAACCGCTCGTGATGCAGCGTGCGCAGCACGTCCTGAGAGCGGCCGACGAGTTTGCGGCACAAAGCGGCATGGCCGGAGGCGGCGATGTTGGCGTCGAACAGATCGCCAATCCGATCGCCGATGCCGCCGATCCAACTCGCGTGTTCCGAACTGCCTTCGAAGGTATCGACACAGGTCAGCCGCCCGCCGCGTTTGGCGACGATTTTGTCAAGCAGCCAGGTCGCGGAACCGCCCTGCCAACTGCCGATTTCCAGCGCCGCGATCGGTTCGGCGACGATCATTTCGCCGAACCACTTCGTCCAGCACGGAATGACCGGGGAGAAATAGTCGTGCAAAAAGATGTAGCGATTGGCTTCGCTTTCGGTCCAACCCAGAAGCGCGTGCGCCGTCCGGTATTCCCGCGCGCAGTCCGCCTTGCGCCCGGCTTCCCGATACAGGCTCGCGATATTATGATGCAGCCAATAACTTTGAGGGTGGACTTCCAGCGCGGCTTGCAGGATCGCCAGCGCCTTGCCGGCGAAGCCCAGACGCCGGTGGCATTCGGCCTCGAACCCCGCGATTTCCGCGCCGATGCGGGCGGTGTCCGCGCGGGTTTCATCGATCTGGCGCAACGCGCCGCCGATGTCGCCGGCTTTCAACGCGTCGTTGATCCGGCCGTAGATTCGCCACTCCAAAGGGAGAGTCATGCGAGGTGCGTTGCCGCCTCCATCGCGTGCGATTCTGGTTCGAACATCGACCGCAGATCCTCCGCTCGTTGCGCCAGCGTCGCGTCGTCGAGGTCCAACGTTCCGGCGCCACAGGTCTGGCATGGCCCTTCCTTTCGCGAGTTCGCGTAAAGATGCCGCCGCCATCCGACCGACCGCTCGGAGCCAAAGGCGTCGAAGATCGTTGCAAAGTCGTCCAGGTTGCCGATGATGTCGTTCTTGAAGTCCGCGATATCGCCGCGGATTTGGCAGCACGGTGAGATGTTGCCGCCGTACGAGACGTTGAAGGTGTTGAACGGATAAAAACACGGCGTCAGCCGCGGCTGGCGATTGGGCAAATGTTTCAGCAGACCGCCTCGATCGACGCCGATCTTGCTGAAATCGTTTTCCAGCATATAGAACCAGGTCAGCGCGCCGGTCCTGAACTTCGCGTGTACCGCCTGACCGGGGTGGAAATGATAAAGATCGGCCTGGATATTGAGCTTGCGCGACATATCCATCAGCCGGTTGATGACTTTCTTGTCGTCCCACGGGTCGTTCGCCGCGAGATGGATGCTGATCGTGAGATGCGTCAGTCCCGCGCCGACGAGGGCATCGAACATCTCCCGGTCGAGAAAATCGCCGTTGGAATAAAGCGCGATCATCGCGTTTGGCGCCGCTTTCCGGAACAGCGAGATGTGGTCGATGATCTTCAAATCGGCCATGGGCTCGTTATAATGACTAAGCACGATCTGGTTACGATAGTCGATCGAACCCAGTCCGTTCAGCAGCATGTCCATGTGGGCGGTCGACATGAAAGTCTTGAACGAGCGGCGATCGTGAGTCGCGTTCGGGCAATAGCTGCATACTCTGTTGCAATACGAAAATGTCTCGATTTCAACGTTCGACACATGCGCCTTGAAAAGTGCCTTGGCATCGTCTCCTGACGTTGGAAAGAACAGCTTCCTGTCGAGCATCTTGTCCTCCGGCCAGGGATGGCGTTAACCAATAATTAAGTCGGTCCGCGTAAGAGCCACAACCGAGGCAGCATGTTATCTGTGCCGCCGCGATGTGGCCTGTCAACGACTTTGACGCGATTGAAGCCCGCGGCCGGGTGCGAAATGACGGCATTAATGGCTTATTAACGAACCGGATTGAATTCCGCGAACCGCGACGCCGTGGCAATGCCGACGCGCGCATCCCGGTGGGTGCCCCGGCTGGGGGAGGCCGGTGCCTCCACCGACGGTCAAGGTGATCGCCGAGGATGCGACGCGCGATCAACGGTAGGGCGCGGGCGGTCAACGGTGTGGACCGGGTGCGCTCCGGACACGGTATCCGAGCGGTACCTGGTGCCTGCTTTCGATGCATCATGAACCACCGTCACGCGACCGTCATGGCCGGTTCGAACCCATTGGCGCCAGAAATGGTATCGCCGATAGAGCGACACCGTTCGCGTTCCGTCATGGTCCGGTTCGACCGGGCCATCGGTGTCCCCAAAATTGCTCTCACCCGGTGTGCTTGTGCCGATGGTCCGGTCAAGCCGGACCATGACGAGGGATTGAGGGTGCCACGCCGTTCGCCGCGCTGTTTTAGCGCGTATGGGGCTTAACCGGGCCATGACGGGGTTCGGGCGTGCCGCGCTTCACCGCTGCCGGGTACCAGCCGCGTCACGGGCCAGCCGGATCAGACCTTCGATCGACACGGTGCACATGCTCCCGCCTGGTTCGTGACCTTGGGCGCGCTCCGGCCGCGAACCGCCGACCCTCGGGGCCGAAGATCCCTCTCAGTCGTCCGACACGGTGCATACGCTGCTGCCTTGGTTCGTGAACCGGGGCGCACCCCGGTCACGCACCGCCATCGGCCCTCGGATCCGAGGGCCCGCCCCTCAGTCGTCCAGGAAGCTCCGCAGCTTCCGGCTCCGGCT
>PLSZ01000421.1 GCA_003164305.1 Acetobacteraceae bacterium | reverse complement strand
CGGCTCGACCGGTCCATCGTTCTCCACAAACTCGTTCTCGCCATTGTGGTTCAGCCGATGGTCCGGTCGAGCCGGATCATGACGGGGGTCGGTGGGTTGCGGGCGTGACGGGCGCAAAATACCCGACCTGTGAACCAGGCTATTGCAAAAGCGACGCGTGCGTGCTTTGTCCGCGCCCCTTGGAGGAAGCGATGACCGATTACGTTGCCGGACGGCATTTTCTGCAGACGCCAGGTCCCACGAACCTGCCGGACCGGGTGCTGCGCGCCATGGACAACAATGCCATCAACCATCGAGGTCCGGAGTTCGGCCGACTAGGCCTGACGGTCATCGGCAAAATGCGCCAGGTGTTCGGCACCGATGGGATCGTCGGCATCTTCCCCGCGTCCGGCACCGGCGCGTGGGAAGCGGCGATGGTCAACACGCTGACCTCGGGCGACCGCATCCTGCTGAGCCGCACCGGCCAGTTCTCGCATTTGTGGGAGGAACTGGCGCGGCGGCATGGGCTGGAGGTGCAAACGATCGAGACCGACTGGCGGCGCGGCGCGGACCCGGAGGCGATCGGCGCCGCTCTGGCGGCCGACCGGGACCACCAGATCAAGGCGGTCTGCGTGGTGCACAGCGAGACCTCGACCAGTTGCATGAGCGACGTCGAGTCGGTGCGCGCCGCGATCGACCGGGCGCGGCATCCGGCGCTGCTGATGGTGGACGCGATTTCGTCGCTGGCCTGCGCTGATTACCGGCACGACCAATGGGGCGTCGATGTGACCATCGCGGGGTCGCAGAAGGGCCTGATGACGCCGCCTGGCCTGGCGTTCACGGCGATCAGCGCGAAGGCGCTCGAGGCCGCGGCGCGGAACAAGACACAGCGCAGCTACTGGGATTGGGCGCCGCTGGTGACGTCGAACAAGACCGGGTTCTTCCCCTACACCCCGGCGGTGAACCTACTGTACGCGCTGAGCGCGGCGCTGGACATGCTGCTGGAGGAGGGGCTGCCGACGGTATTCGCTCGCCACGAGCGGTACGCGGAGGCGACACGCCGCGCCGCGCGCGCCTGGGGGCTGGAGTTGCAATGCCAGGATCCGCGGGCCTACGCGCCGGGGGTGACGGCGATCCGCGTGCCGGAGGGCCACAGCGCCGACCGGCTGCGCACCGTCATCCTGGAACAGTTCAACATGTCCCTGGGGAACGGGCTCGGCCGGATCGAGGACCGGGTGTTCCGCATCGGCCACATGGGCGATCTGGGCGTGCTGCAACTGACGGGGACGCTGACCGGGGTTGAGATGGGGCTGCGCGCGGCCGGCATTCCGCACCACGCCGGTGGCGTGCGGGCGGCGATGGAATACCTGACCGGGAACGCGGTCGGCGGCAACGTTCAGGAGATGCGCGCCCGCCAGGGGATGCATGCCTGAAGGGTGCATGTCTGAGGAGATCCATGGCTGAGGGCGGCGCCCCTGTGCCACCGCCTCTCCTGTTGACCGGCGATCGCACGTGGCTGGACTTCGTGCTGGCGAACCGCTGGTTCTCCTGCCTGACCGGCGCGTTCGTGACCCCCACCGCCGATCCGGGTGGGAACACGATCCGGATCGGCGGCGGTCAGGTGAGTATCGCGGCGTTGATCGCGGCCACCGGTGGCTCGGGTTCGGCGATGCCGCGGGAGCTTTGCCTGCTGGTCGATGGCTGGAAGCCGGAGCGTTATGTGCTGTTTCGGCCGCTGGCTTACCTTGTCGCGTATGGGCCTGAGCCGATCTTCCAGTGCGCCGCCTGGGCGATCCGCGCGCTGTTCGCGTTCGGGCTGTGGGAAGGCGATGTCCTGCTGCTGACCGACGCGGCACACCTGGACTTCGCCAGCAGGCTGCCAGCGGTCATGCGCGAGCGGGTGCGCGTGATGGCGATGCCGGCGGACGATGTGCTGGATTACACGCTGGCCCGCTACAAGATTGTCGACGTGAAGATGGCGGAGGCGTACCAGCCGGTGCCTTACCTCGACACCGACATCATTCGCGACGCCCCGGCGCGGACACGATTGACGGCGCTGTCGCCCGAGTTGCAGGTCACGCCGGAGTTTTTGCTACGCTCGCCCGACGATCATTACGGACAGTCGTTGCTGGCGGCGGATGGGGTCGTGCCGGACCGCGACCAGCCCGGGTTTTCCACCGGTCTGTTCGCGTTTCGCGCCGTCAGCGAGCAGCGCTGGTTGTTCCGGATGATTATCGAGGCGGCGACACGCGTCACCGCCCGCGCCGGGAACCGCGACGCGTACGAGTGTTACGATCAGCCGTTTTTCAATTATGTCCTGCATAAGACACGATCGGCGGGCGACACGGTGTTCCGCGACGCGGTCGCCTTGCATTTGCGGTCATTGCCGCCGTTGACGGCGCCGTCGCGCAAAGGGTTCGTGCATTTCGCCGGCGGCGTTGGCGTCGCGGCGCCGAAACTGGCGCATATGATGGGCTATTACGAAATGCTGGCCGGGATCAGTTCCGCACCGCCGATCGGTACATCGCCTCGGTGAAATCCGCCGGCACGTCGCTGAGCATACGATTTCGTAACGCTCCCAGGTCCGCGTGGAACAGATCGGCGCTGATCCGGCCGACGATGACCGGAATATCGCGCTTCATACTGGGCACATCGCCGATCGGCAGGCCGAAGCTGACGAAACCGGCTGGGTTTTGCACGTGGATGTCTTTCAGGAACGGCGCGTCGCCCGTGGTTTTTTCCAGGAATTCGTGACCCGCGCCGAGATACGGATGCACCGCGAGCATGTCATCCTCTTCCTCGGACGGCGGCGCGTAACGATCGCGCCAGAGCAGGATGCTGTCCGCGAAATCGCCGAGTTCCGGCCGCGCGGCGATGTTGGCGGAATAGCCGGTGCCGGCGATGACGAACTCGAAACGGTGCGTGATGCCGTTGATGGTCGTTTCGACACCGTTATTCGCTGCGGCGTTGGTCCATGGCGCGGACAGATGCAAATGGAAATTGGGAAATTTGACGGTGCGCTCGATCGCGTCGGTGGTGGGCGTGGAACCGGCGAGGCGGAAGCGGATCGCCTGATGCCA
>PLSZ01000425.1 GCA_003164305.1 Acetobacteraceae bacterium | reverse complement strand
CAATCGTTCGGGCGGTTGGTATTACCAGTGTGTTTGTGCCGATGGTCCGGTCGAGCCGGACCATGACGGGGGATGCGGGGTGCCACGCCGTTCGCGAACTCGCCGTTCTCGAACTCTTGTGCCTCCAGCCCGATCCTGCGACTATCGCTCAAAATAAGGGAGGACCAGTCATGACCAACGCATCGGCCGGATCGCCTGCCGTGCACGGCTATCACGCGCATGTCTATTACGACCAGAATTCCCTGCCGGTCGCGACCCAACTGCGTGACACGCTTGGCGCGAACTTCCCGGTTCAACTCGGCCGCTTCAGCGACGCGCCGGTGGGGCCGCATCCGGTGTCCCAGTTCGCGGTGATTTTCGAGCCGGATGCGTTTCAGACCGTGGTGCCCTGGCTGATGCTCAATCGCGCCGGCCTCGATATTCTGGTGCATCCGCTGACCGACGACATGGTCGATGATCACACCGTCTACGCGCTTTGGCTGGGTTCGCCGGTTACCCTGAAACTCGATACCATGCAGCGCCGCGGCTACAGCGCCGCGCTGCTTCCCGCTGCCTGATCGCGCGGGCAACCCGGTCTCAACGTATGGAGAATAAACATGGCGGTTCGTTTGGTAGTCTCGATCACCGCGGCGCCCGGCAAGGGCGGCGAACTCGCGGACTTGTTCCGTGCCCGTTGCGCCGAGGTGATGCAAGAGCCCGGCTGCGAACAATTCGAAGTGTTCCGCGGTGTCGTCAATCCCGACAAGCTGGCGTTGCTGGAACTTTGGACCGATCAGGCCGCGCTGGATGTCCACGCCAAAGTGAACACGACGCGCCCGCCGATGCCGGCTGGCCTGCGCGCCGGGTCGGAACGTGAGGACTACACGTACAGCAAGACCGCATGAAAGTCTCGTATTTTGAAACCGGCCGCTATCGAACGCCCGACACGGTGCCGGGCGTTTGGCCGATGCCACCCGGTGTTTACGATGCTCAGGCCGGCGCCGATGTGTATCGCGGGATGGTGGAACGCATCACGCTGGCCGAACAGCTCGGCTTCGACTGGGTCAGCCTGTCGGAGCACCACTATTCCCCGAGGATCCTGACGCCGTCGCCACCGATGGCCGCCGCTTACCTGGCCGCGCGCGTGCACAAGATCAAAATCGCGCTGCTCGGCCCGATCGTTTCGCATGCCAATCCCGTGCGTCTCGCCGAGGAACTGGCGATGCTCGACACCATGACCGATGGACGCCTGATCGTCGGTTTGTTGCGCGGCACGACCAATGAGGCGTTGACCTACGACCTCAATCCCCAGGAATCCCGCGAACGCACCGATGAGGGGATGGAACTGATTCTGAAAGCCTGGACCGAGCCGCAGCCGTTCGGTTGGCAAGGCCGGCATTTTAAATACCGCACCGTATCGGTCTGGCCGCGCCCGCTGCAGCAGCCTCACCCGCCGACATTCGCTCTGGGCACCAGCCGGGAGGCGGGAGACTTCGCCGCCCGCAACCGCATCGGGCTCGGCGTTTCCTACGGTCCGTTCGAGGTGATGGGCAAAGCGACCGGGTATTATCGCGATCAATGCGCGCGGCATGGCTGGGAACCGACGCCGGACCAGATCATCTTCCGCGCCAACATCGTGCTGGCGGAGACCGATGCCGACGCGCAACGGGCCATGGAAGCCTATCCCGCGCGCGCCGCGTTCGCCATGGGCGCCAGTGTGGCGAACGCGTTGTTGGAGCTGGATACGCGCAACATCGCGGGCGAGGCACGCCAGGCCAGCGTGAACCGGGCCTTGCCGATCAATTTCGTCGGCGGACCGGAGACGGTGGTGGAGCAAATCCGCCGTTGCCGCGAACTGACCGGCGCGGGCGTCGTCGATCTGGGATTTAACACACCCGGCTCGTCTGACCCGAACGCGCTGATCGCGGCGCTGGAATTGTTCGGGCGGAAAGTCCTGCCACGCATCCGCGACATTTAACCGGAGCCCGCGCCGTGTCATTTCAGGAACATTGGGTCGAGGCCGACGGTTTTCGCATCCGCTATCTGTCCGCCGGCGACGGCCCGCCGCTGGCGCATCTACACGGCGCGGGTGGCCTTCGGATCAACGCGGCGCACGAATTGCTGTCCCGCCAGTTCCGCGTCATCGCGTTTGAAATGCCTGGGTTCGGGGCGGAGGAAAACACCCGCACGCGTGATATGCCCGAACTCGCCGCGACCATGGCCCGGGCGGCCGAAGCCCTTGGACTGACCAACTTCGACCTCATGGGCACGTCGTTCGGCGCCAAGGTCGCGTTGAACATCGCTGTGCGAAACCCGGAAGTTGTGCGCGCGTTGGTGCTGGAGGCACCGGCCGCCATTCGTCCGGCGGGTCTGCGACCGCCATCCGGCGCGCCGGACGTGATCGCGCGCATGCTCTATGCTCATCCGGAACGGGTGCCGCCTTTGCCGCCCGTCGATCCCGCTCAGGCGGCCCGGATCGCCGCGTTGACCACACGCCTGCGTGGGTTGGACCGTGAGCCGGACCTGGAAGCGCGCATGAGCGGGTTGACGATGCCGGTGCTGGTCGTGCTCGGCACGCGAGACGCGTTGATCCCGCCGGAGATGGGCCGGCTATACAAAGACCTGATCCCCAACGCCCATCTGATCTTTGTCTATGACGCCGGTCATGCGATCTCGGCGGAGCGGCCGGAAGCGTTCGTGGAGGTCGTCGGCGATTTCCTTGAACGCGAGGACGCTTTCGTGATCAGCCGGGCGAACACGGTGCTGTTGCCTTAAACGATAGGCCGGATGGCCTAAGCCGGAATTCTCGCTATCCGTGCACGCGAAACCGCGGGCCCGCGCTGGACATACGAGTGTCCGGGCGCGATAAAAAAGCCATTTGTACGTGATCACATCTATATTCTTAATTATTACAGTACATCCGTTAACGCCGCGCCAATTCAATCTTCCGGTACGAGACCGACCCGATTCCTGATACCGATACGTAAATCTCCGTACGCTATCACCCGAATTACGTCGGTCCTGGTTCGTGTGCATGGTCGCCTTGTCGAGGCAAGACGGCGCATCGAAAAGCGGAGCGGCCGTGCCTCACGACAAAACTTGCAACCGATCAGAAACGATTTCGCCCGACCAGGCGACATTTCAAACACCAGGCCGCCGGACGCTCGCGGTGGCGGCCCATGAAGGAGCAGTGCGATGAGCCAGGCCATGACCTCTCCGGAAGCGACCTACGGACTTGCCGGATATCTCGACCGGATGATGCAACGCGTTCCAACCGTCAGACCCGTTCGCGCGACCCGCCGCCGCCAGCCGGCGATTGCCCGCGTGCCGACGCTGGACTGGCCGTCCGATCTGTTCGGCGACAACGCGACGCTCCCCGAACTGGTGACCGTCGATTTCCTGCTGCAATGCGATCCGGCCGACGGCGCCCACACCAGCCACTAAGCAGCCTGACCCCTTGGTCCCCCCGCGCGCCTGGCGCTTCCTCCTCCGCGCGGGCGACTCCCAAGGGCGCTCCCCACGGTGAAAGCTCGGACCCCTCGCCTTCTATCGTCATCATCGGGCTATCGTCATCATCGGGGGTTTCTATCGTCATCATCGGGCGTGACCCGATGATCCGTAGCCGCACGCTCATTGTGCGAGGAGAGATGGCCGGGTTGGAACCATCGCTCAAATCGAGGCCTCAACCGCGGCCCACGATGTGGTATTGCTTTCCCGCGCCGCGCCCCTAACTACCCGGCGCACCGGCCCATGATCGTGCCAGCCAGGAGAGCACCCCGACGATGAACCACCTGGACCGCCTGTCCGACCTGATCGCGCATGCCCGCCGCGCCGGAGCCGACGCCGCTGACGCCGTTCTGGTCGCCGGCACCTCCCTCTCGGTCGCCCGCCGTCTGGGCAAGACCGAGCATGTAGAGCGTTCGGAAGGCCAGGATCTCGGCCTGCGCGTATTCATCGGCAAACAGGCGGCCATCGTATCCGCCACCTCCATCGATCCCGCCGGCTTCGCGGACCTGGCCGAGCGCGCCGTCGCCATGGCCAGGGTCGTGCCGGAAGACCCCTACACCGGCCTCGCCGAGACCGCCGCGCCGCCGGACGCCCAGGACCTGGACATGGTCGATCCGGCCGAACCCTCCACCGAGGACCTGATCGCCCGCGCCGCGACCGCCGAGGAGGCGACTCTGGCGGTCAAAGGCGTCACCAATACCGAAGGCGCCGACGCGGGCTACAGCCGGGGCGAGATCTTTCTCGTCACCTCGGCCGGGTTCGCCGGACATCGCGCCGGCACCAGCCACTCCATCAGCGCCACGGCGCTGGTGGGCGAGGGCACCGGCATGCAGCGCGACTACGACTATGACTCCAAGGTCTGGCTGAGCGACCTGGACGACCCCGCGACCATCGGACGCAGCGCCGCGAACCGGGCTTTGGCGCGCCTGAACCCGACCCGGCCGAAAACCGCGAAAGTGCCGGTGTTGTACGACCCGAGGGTGGCGACGTCGCTGCTGGGATCGCTGATGGGCGCGATCAACGGCGCCTCCGTCGCCCGCGGCACCAGTTTCCTCAAAGAAAAACTGGGCCAGAAGATTTTCGCCACAGGCGTTTACGTCCGTGACGATCCGCGCCGGGTGCGCGGTCCCCGTTCCCGCGTGTTCGATGGCGAGGGCACGCCGACCAAACCCCATGCGTTGATCGAGGACGGCGTGCTGACCACCTGGCTGCTCGACAGCCGCTCCGCCCGGCAACTGGGGATGACACCGACCGGCCATGCGTCGCGCGGGACCGGCGGGCCGCCCTCGCCGTCGCCGTCCAACCTGTGGCTCGCGGCCGGGACGCTGACGCCAGAGGAACTCATGGCCGACATCAAGCTCGGTTTGTACGTCACGGAAATGATGGGCGGCGGCGTCAACGGGGTGACCGGCGATTACAGTCGAGGCGCCGCCGGGTTCCTGATTCGCGACGGCAAACTGGCGGAACCGGTCGCCGAAATCACCATCGCCGGCCATGCGCTGGAGATGTTCGCCAGCCTGACCCCAGCGAATGATCTGGTGTTCCGCCGCGGTACCGACTCGCCCACGATCCGGGTCGAGGGACTGACGATGGCGGGCGGCTGAACGGCCCCCTGGGCGGCCCCCTTGCGTGTAACAGCCCGTCGCACCAAATTCCCGTTCGCTTAAACAATAAAGTGACACACAACCAATGATCGGGTCAGGTTCACGTTTTCTGGCCGCCGCCGCGGTGGTGGCCTTGCTGCTCGCGCCCGGCCTGGCCGACGCGCGTCTGGGCGGCGGCAGCTCCATGGGCAGCCGCGGCAGCATGACGTATTCCGCGCCGCCCACGACGCGCACCGCGCCGAGCACCGCCGCGCCGATGGAGCGCAGCATGACCGCTCCGACCTCGCCGACGCCGAGTTATGGCACGCCTGGATTTGGCCAACCGGGATACGCGGGCGCGCGGTCGCCGTTCATGTCGGGCCTGATGGGCGGTCTGATCGGCGCCGGCATCGGCGGCATGCTGTTCGGTGGCGGCTTCTTCGGCCACGGCCTGGGCTTTGGCGGCTTCCTCGGCTTCCTGTTGCAGGTTTTCCTGATCGTGATGATCGGACGCTTCATCTGGCGGATGGTCATGGGCGGCCGGTCGCCATTGATGGCCGGCGGCCCAGGCCTGTTCGCGCGCGGCGGCGCTCCCGGAGGCATGATGGGCGGCATGATGGGCGGCGGGGCGGCGCCTCGTCCGGCTGGCGGCCCGCCCCCGATCGCCATCGCGCCCGCCGACTTCCAGGAGTTCGAGCAACTGCTGAAAGCCAGCCAGGCCGCCTGGAGCGCCCGCGACCTGCATGCCCTGCAAGGCATGTGCACGCCGGAGATGGTCAGCTACTTCAACGAACAACTGTCCGAGCAGGCCAGCCGCGGCGTGNNTGTCACTGATTTCGGGCGATCTCTCCCAGGCCTGGACCGAGCAGGGCCGCGATTATGCGACGGTGGCGATGCGGTTCTCGATGATCGACGTGACTCGCGATGGTGCCGGCCGGGTGGTGGACGGCAGCCCGACCGAGCGGGTGCTGGCCACCGAGATCTGGACGTTCGTGCGCGCTCGCGGCGGTCACTGGATCCTGTCCGCGATCCAGCAGGCGCGGTAACAGCGAGGGTCCTGCATCCCTCGTCATGCTCCAGCTCGACCGGACCATCGGCAC
>PLSZ01000207.1 GCA_003164305.1 Acetobacteraceae bacterium | reverse complement strand
AGAGGGGCATTTTCCTCTCGCGGCGGTTAACTTGATGCCCATGGGGTCGAGCCCGGCCATGACGTTGAGAGACAGGCGGACCTCGGGCCGCGCCCGTCGCCGTTTTATCCTGGCGCCCACTGGGTCGAGCCCGGTCAGCACGAAACGTTAACACGGAACCTCACGCATGCCCGAACGCACGCTCCGCGGCAAAACCGCGATCGCCGGCATCGGCGAAACGACTTACTACAAGCACGGGCAATCCCCCGACAGCGAGTTCAGGCTCGCGCTGATGGCGATCGTCAAAGCCTGCGAGGACGCCGGCATCAGCCCGCACGACATCGACGGCTTCGCCTCCTACGGCAACGATCGCTCCGACGGGCCGCGCCTCGCCGCCGCGCTCGGCATCAAGGAACTCCGCTTCTCCAACATGTTCTGGGGCGGTGGCGGAGGTGGCGTGTGCGGCGCCGTGGGCAACGCCTCGGCCGCCGTGGCGACCGGCATGGCGGATTGCGTGGTGGCGTTCCGCTCGCTCGCGCAAGGCCAGTACGCACGCTACGGCCGCGGCGGCGCGGCCGCGGCGGTGGGCGGCGACGACGCGTTCGTGTTCCCCTACGGCGTCATGTCGCCCGCGCAACGCTTCGCCATGAAGGTCACGCGCTTCATGCACGAGACCGGCATCAAGCAGGAAGCNNCAGGAGAACGACGGCGCCGCCGCGGTGATCGTCGTTCCGGCGGAAAGAGCCAGAGATTCCCGGCATAAACCATCTTACGTGCTCGCCTGCGGCCAGGGAGGCGACCATCGCGGCGCCGCCCCGGTGCACAACATGCCGAACTATCCCAGCTCGCACTTCCGCCAGATCGCGCCCAGGCTTTACGGCATGGCGAAATTAAAGCCGGCCGACATGGGCATCGTGCAGTGCTATGAAAACTTCACCGGCGGCGTGCTGATGAGCCTCGTGGAGCACGACCTGGTCAAGGCCGACCAGGCCAACGAATTCCTCATCCCGGAGAACCTGATCGCGCCGAACGGTAAAATGCCGCTCAACACCAGCGGCGGCAATCTCGCCGAATGTTACATGCACGGTCTGGAGCTGGTGATTGAAGCGGTGCGCCAGATCCGCGGCACCGCGATCAATCAGGTGGAAAAGAACGACGCCGCGATCATTATCGGCGGTCCGATGGTCACGCCGGTCAGCTCTCTTATTCTCGGTTCGGAGGCGACCCTATGAGCACCTATCTTCCGAACGGCCTCCCGATCCCGACCTCCGGACCGGACGGCCTCGCCGCCCCATACTGGGAAGGCACGCGCCATGGGATGCTGCGCATCCAGAAGTGCGACGGCTGCGGCGCCTGGCAATGGGGCCCGGAATGGATCTGCCATCGCTGCCATTCCTTCAGCCTGTCCTGGCGGGAAATCGTCGGCAAAGGCCGGATCTACTCCTATCAACGCCCGCATCATCCGGTGCACCCGGCGCTCAACGGCCACGGCCCGTACATCGCGGTTCTGGTGGAACTGCCGGACCACGGCAACATCCGCATGCTCGGCAACCTGTTGGGCGACCCCGGACAGACCGTGACCATCGGCGCCGAGGTGGAGGCGGTGTTCGAAGCCCACGACAGCGCCGATCCGCCGTTCACGCTGGTGCAGTGGCGGACGGTCTGACCGACCTCACGCCCCATTGGCACGCCCCGCCCGTCACGCCCCTTTCGGAGTGAACATATAGCCGACGCCACGCACCGTGCGGATCGCCTCGGGATGCGCCGGATCGCGTTCGATCTTCCGCCGCAGCCGTGTGATGCGCAGGTCGATGGCGCGGTCGAACGCCTCCGCCTCGCGATGGCTGGTGACTTCCAGCAGCCAGTCGCGCGCCAGCGGGCGATTGGGGTTCTCCACGAACAGCTTCAACAGGTTGAACTCGCCGGGCGCCAGCCGTTCCTCCATCCCGTCGGTGTCCAGCAGCAGCCGGCGCTCCAGATCCAGCACCCGCCGCCCCATGGCGACCCGAGGCCCGGAGGACTCCCCGTTGGCGACTGAAGCCGCCCGCCGCAACACACTCTTCACCCTCGCCAGCAATTCCCTGGGCTCGAACGGCTTGGCGATATAGTCGTCCGCCCCAGCCTCCAGGCCCGCGACCCGGTCGATCGTGTCGCTGGACGCCGACACCATGATCACCCCCGTCGCGGGACAAGCCTCCCGCAGATAGCGGATCAGGCTGAACCCATCCTCCCCCGGCAGGCCGATATCGAGCAGCACGAGGGAGGGCACGTCGCGCTTGATTTCCCGGCGCAATGCCTGGCCATCGGCGACCCCGGTCACGCGCATGGCCTGACGGCTGAGGTACTGCACCAGCAATTGCCGCTGCGCGACCTCATCCTCAACCACGATAATTCGCGGGAACCCCAACATCCCGGTCAATGGTCTCCTCTCCCGGAATGGTTAACCGGAGCGCATGGGTATACGCAAGCGATCACGCGCCTTGGCGCGTGTGTTCGCAACCAATTGACCTTTAGTAACACGCTTACGAAGCCCCCGAACCCAGACTTATAGTTGCAGAGCTGCCACGCAACTCTCTTATTTTCCTTCGGCCTTCAGTACCCGCATCGCCTTTCAGCGACACCAGAACAAAAATCCGAGAATTGGGCAATATTCAGGACCAGCCCGGGTCCCACCCCTTATTCCTCGGCTGAGTTCTCGAATGGAAACCCAAGCCTCGTTCTCAGCCTCCCCGTCAGCGATACCCCGTCGATTCCGCATGCGACGATACAAACGATACGCGTACGCCATCATTACGATACGCTGACTCACGATGATTAACGAGGCGTTAACAGGCTACTGACGGACAACGCCTCAAAAACCAGAACGACGCGACGGCACGAACCACGGACGGTCCTCGCCTTGGCATCATTTCACGGACCAAAACTGATTCGCGCAAGCCGTTAAAATTGGGACGAGCAGAATTCCGGACAAGAGCCGGAGCATGATTGGGGTCCTTGGGGAGCTACATGAAGAGCGATTTGACGGCGTCCCGCGGGACGGCATCGCGCGCATTCGAGTCACCGAATTTGGATGAAGCCCGCGAGCGCGAGTTGCTCATCCGGGTGAAAACATCCACCAACCCCGCCGAGAGCCGCGCGGCGCTGACCGAACTGTGGATGAGCCATGCCAAGCTCGTCACCGCGCTCGCCGCGAAGTACCGCCGTTCCGACGTCGATCATGACGACCTCATTCACGCTGGCCACCTCGGTCTGCACACCGCCATCACCCGTTTTGACACGACCCGCTTCGAAACCAGGCTGTCGGCCTTCGCGTCGGTCTGGATCCGCTGGTACATCACCGACTACATCCGCCGGAATTCGGGCCCGGTCCGGCTGCCGGAGTCGAAAGCCCATCGCCAACTGGCGCAATCCGGCCCTCGCCTGCTGATCGAGGCGCGCAAAGCCTGCGAACGGGAAGCCGTCGAACCCACCGACAGCGAATTGCACTCACGTGTCGCCCGTCGTCTGGGTCTCACCGCCGACGACGTCGCCCAGGGCTTGCGTCTGATCCAGGGCGCCCGAATGAGCCTGCACACCCGGGATGACGAGGACGAAACCCAGACCGATCTGCCCGACGACGCCGCGCCGACCGCCGACGACATTCACGAGCGGATGGACCACGACCGGCTGAGGACGCGGATCCGCGTTCTGGCGGCCGAGGTACTGGGCGACCGGGAACGCATGGTTTTCCTGGCGCGAACGATGGCCGACAACGATCAGGTGCCGTCGCTCGAGGATTTCGCGGCGCGTTTCGGCGTCTCGATAACCCGGGTACATCAGATTGAGATCAGCGCCCGGCGCAAAATCGCGGCGTCGCTGGCGGCCTCCGGCTACGCGGAAGCATCCGGCGACGATGTCGTCGCGCATCTCTCGCAGATCCGCGCGCGCCGCGCCGCGGAGCGTCGTCGCTTCAATCCGGTCTTTAAGGCGCCGGCCGAGCAGCCATTTGAATTGCTCGCGGCCGCGGAATGAAGTCCGCCTGAACATTTTTCCTGATACGGTTCGCTGACGGATTTCCGGGCGAACCAGGAGTTCCACGATGACAACTTGTTCGCCGGCCTCGTCGGATGGCGATTCCGTCCGAAGCCCGGCTGTCGACCGCTCCGTGCTTGGCGAGTGGTTCCCCAACGACGCGGCGGCGATCGACGAATTGCTCACGGTGTTTCGCGACAGCGCGCTTACCGAGCACGCGCGTTTGGCGGAGGCGCTGGCTCTGGGCGATCTGACCGCGCTCGCGCGAACGGCGCATCGGCTGCGCGGTGTGGCGTTATCGATGGGGGCCCGTGCGCTGGCCGAGACCGCGTCGGTGTTGGACGCGGCGGCGAAAGCCGGTGACGCCTCCGCCTGCCTGCTCGCCATGGCCGGGGTGGAGGCCGCGATATCCCTGATGGTGGCGGAAGTGCCGATCCCCCCAGCGCCACGCCCCCGATCAGCCTGACGGCGAAGCCAGCGCCCCCGGCGTCGCCGAAGCGATCAGCCAGTCCCGAAACCGGGCGATTTTCGCCGTGTCGGCGGTCGCCTCGGGCGTGACCACGTAATACCCGGCCTCCTGCGGGAGTACCATGTCGAAGGGCGCGACCAGCCGGCCCGCCGCGATGTCCGCCTCCACCAAATGGAACCGGCCGAGGGCGACGCCAAGTCCTTCCATCGCCGCCTGAATCGCCATGAATCCTTGATCGAACGTCATCCCCCGCCGCGTCGCGATGGATGGCGGCAGACCGGCGGCGGTCAGCCACAACTGCCAATCCTCCCGGGACACCGTGGTGTGCAACAACGTGTGATTCGCCAAATCCGCCGGCGAGCGCAGCGGCCTGGCATCGGTGAGCAGCGCGGGGCTGCAAACCGGAAAGATGTGCTCGGCCATCAGCCAGTGCGCGCGCAGCCCGGTCCAGACGCCGTGACCGTAGCGGACCGCCATGTCGACCTCTTCGCGGCGGAAATCGACCAGATGGGTGGAGGTCGTGATGCGCACCTCGATGCCTGGATGGGCATCCTGAAACGCCGCCACCCGCGAAACCAGCCACTTGGTGGCCAGCGAGGCGGTGGTGCTGACGGTCAGCCGCCCATCGTTCTCGGCGCGATGGAGCCGCGCGGTGGCCCGGTGCAGGTCCTCGAACGCCGAGCGGATCGAGGGCAGGTAGTCCAGCGCCTCCCGGGTCAACTCCAACGCACGGTTGCGGCGAATGAACAGAACGATGCCGAGCTGTTCTTCCAGGCGGCGGATCTGATGGCTGATCGCGGTCTGCGTGACGTTCAGCTCGGCCGCCGCGCGGGTGAAGCTCATGTGGCGGGCGGCGGCTTCGAAGGCGCGCAGACCGTTGAGGGATGGCAGCAGCATGATGGTCGTTTAGCATGAAATTTTGTCATGTAGAACCTGACAAAGCATCGTTTGTCCTGGACACGGAAACTCGCCACTTTCCCGCCAACGTTCATTTGTTGGAGGCAATCGATGCCCACCACCGCCGACCCTATGCTGATAAATTGTCAGCCTGCCCGACCGATCCGGGCGGCCCGCCGCGGCTCACTGACCTGGTCGCTGGCCGAAACGCTGCGGCTCTGGCGTTCCCGCTTCAGGGAGCGCCGCGCCTTCCCGGTGCTGGAGGAGCGTGACCTGCGCGACCTGCGCCTGTCGCGGTGGGAGGTGGACCGCGAACTCGCCAAGCCGTTCTGGCGCGGCTGACCTGGTCGGCGACCGGGGGTTCAACCCCATAGGCGTTGAAATAGCAGCAATGCGGTACCCTCCCTCCATCGTCATGGTCCGGCTTGACCGGACCATCAGCACCAACACACCGGTGAGAGCGAGTTTGG
>PLSZ01000270.1 GCA_003164305.1 Acetobacteraceae bacterium | reverse complement strand
ACCACTTCTCGCCGAATGGCGGGGTCAGCGGCGTGTTGGTCCTGGCGGAGAGCCACATCTCCATCCACACATGGCCGGAGCGCGATTTCGCGGCGATCGACATCTTCATGTGCGGCGCCTGCGATCCGTATGACAGCCTGCCGGCGCTGAAGGCGGCGTTCGCGCCCGAGACGATCAACCTGAATGAGCAGCGCCGCGGCCTGATCGCGTAACCGGCCTGTTTAAATAACCAACGGCAACGGCCTGGGCCTCGTCCAGGCCGTTTCGCTTTGTGGAGAGAGGTCATGACCACCGATAGCTGGATCAACGAATCGCTTTACCCCAACTGGGGCCAGCGCTTCCTGGTGAAACGCGAGCTGGCGCGGGTGCGGAGCGACTTTCAGGATATCGTGATATTCGAGAGTTTCTCGCACGGCCGCGTGATGGTGCTGGACGGCGTCATCCAGATCACCGAGGCGGATGAGTTCGTCTATCAGGAGATGCTGGCGCACGTACCGCTGCTGGCGCACGGCGCGGCGGAGAACGTGCTGATCATCGGGGCCGGCGACGGCGGCGTGCTGCGCCGCGTGTTGCGGCATGATACCGTCAAACAGGCGGTGATGGTGGAGATCGACGGCGAGGTCATTCGTCTGTCGAAAGAATTCCTCCCCGGCATCGCCGGCGACGCCTGGAACGATCCGCGCGCGGACGTCATCGTTGGCGACGGCATCGATTACGTGAAGCGCGCGCCGGATGCGTCGTTCGACGCGATCATCGTCGATTCGACCGACCCGATCGGTGTTGGCGAGGTGTTGTTCACCGATGAATTCTACCAGAATTGCGCGCGCATCCTGACCGCGCGCGGGCTGGTGGTGAACCAATGCGGCGTGCCCGCGATGCAGGCGGACGAGTTGCGCGACACCAGTGCGCGGCGCCGGAAATTCTTCCCCCATGTCACCGCTTATGTCGCGGCGGTCCCGACCTATGTCGGCGGTTTCATGACCCTCGGTTGGGCGGGGAAGGACGCGTCCCTGACATCGGTTCCGGTGGAAACGATCCGGGCGCGCGCGGATGCGACCGGCATTCTGGGGACGACTCAATACTGGACGCCGGAGATTCACGTCGGGGCATTCAATTTGCCGCCGTACATCGCACGCCATTTGCCGCGATGAAACCGTAACGATCCCGACGGCGCCGGAGAAGCTCACAAGACCCGGCGCGGCGGCGTTGCGTCCCGATTGGCCCCGCGGCGCATTAACGAATTGTTAATGTCCGTGGCGGATACTGGGCGAATGATGCCGTATTTCGCCAAAGCCGTCCTGGACCGGACCGCCGGCCACCGGCGAAACCCGTCACGGCACGGCCACGTCGTGACCTTCGCCGGCGGGGTGCTGCTGGCCGCCATCGTCCTGGCCATAGCCCTGACCATTTGGGACCTGCGGCGAATCGTGATCGCCGAGGCCACGGCGAACACCGAAAATCTGGCGATCGTGCTGGCGGAGCAAACCAGTCACTCGGTCCAGGCGGTGGACATCGTGCTGCGCGACGTACAGGACAGGATCAAGGTCCTGGGTATCACCACCCCGGCTGAATTCCGCCGTGTTCTGTCGGCCCGGGAAGCGCACGATTTTCTGAGCGGCCTGAGGGATCGGTTGCCGCAGGCGGATGTCGTCGCGCTGATCGACGCCGAGGGGATCCGGTTTAACTCCTCAACCGGATGGCCCTTGGCGCCGGTCAACCTGGCCGATCGCGAATACGCGATCCATTTCGCCACGCGGGACGATCCTGGCCTGTTCATCAGCGAGCCAGTGAACAACCGGGCGAGCCAGCAACGCTCCCTGATGCTGGCGCGGCGGGTCAACGGGCCCGATGGCGTGTATCTCGGCATGGTGCTGGCCGCCGTGCCGGTCTCGGTTTTTCATGAACTTTACCGTTCGATCAATCTGCCGCCGAGCGAGTCGCTCATGCTGGCGCGGCGGGACGGCACCGTGCTGGTGCGCGACCCCGAGCCCACCATGGCGGTTGGCGCCAGGATGCCCTTCGAATCGCCGTGGTATGAGCAGGTCGCGGAGGGTGGCGGCAATTACGTCTCGACGGGCGTGTTCGAGGCGAACGCGCGGCTGGTATCGGCGCGTCCATTGCGAGATTACCCGCTGGTGATGACTGTCGCCTTGTCGCGGCGGACGGTGCTGGCCGAGTGGCGCCGGGAAGCGATCATGATTGGCGCCGGCACGGTGGCGGCGGTGGGGTGCGTGCTGCTGTTGCTGCATCGCCTGCGCCGGCAATTTCGCCGGTTGGAGCATGCCAGGTCAATATTGACCGTCCGCAACTCGGACCTGACGCGCACCACCGCCGCATTGCGGAAGAGCGAGGCGCATCTGGCGGCCACGTCGCGGGAACTGGAGATCACTCTGGCGTCGATGGGGCAGGGACTGATGACAGTCGATGCCAATGGCCGGGTCACCGTGTGCAACCGCCGCGCGATTGAAATGCTTGACTTGCCTGGGCCGCTAATGGCGTCGCGCCCGGCGCTGGATGGGACTCCCGGATTGCGATGGATCGCCGACGAGTTGGGCGTCGCCTCGGATGCCGGTCGCGGTTCCAGCCACCAGCCGGACCCGCCGCGCTGCCGGGAGCGTGAACTGCCGAACGGATCGATCGTGGAGGTCGGCTACGTGCCGCTCGCGGGTGGCGACGGCTGGGTGGTGACCTGTCAGGACATCACCGCGCGGCGGCGGGCCGAGGAGCAGATCACGTTCATGGCGCGGCACGACGCGGTGACGCTGTTGCCGAACCGGGTCATGTTCCGTGAGCGGATCGAGATGGCGGTGGCGCAAACCGATCGCTCGATCGCCGCGGCGGTGTTGTTTCTGGATCTGGACCATTTCAAGGCGGTCAACGACACGCTGGGACATCCGGTGGGTGACCGCCTGCTGCGCGCGGTGGCCGACCGGTTGGGGTCCTGCGTCCGCCTGGTGGACACGATCGCGCGTTTCGGCGGGGACGAGTTCGCCGTCGTTCAAATCGGGCCCGAGCGCGTCGAGGACGTCGCCGTACTGGCGCGGCGCGTCACCGATGTCCTGAGCACGCCTTATGAGGTCGATGGCCACCGTGTCATTATTGGCGTCAGCATCGGGATCGCTCTGGTGCCAGCCGATGGCTCCGATCCGGACACCTTGTTGCGCAACGCCGACATCGCGCTCTACCGCGCCAAGGCGGACGGACGCGGTGTGTTCCGGTTTTTCGAGCCCGCGATGGATGCGCATTTGCAACAACGGCGCGTTCTGGAACTCGATTTGCATCGCGCGCTCGACGCGCGGGAGTTCGTGCTGTTTTATCAGCCGCTGGTCGATGTGGCATCGGGACGCATCAGCGGGTTCGAGGCGCTGATGCGCTGGAACCACCCCACCCGCGGCTTGTTAAGTCCCGACAAGTTCATCGGCGCGACCGAGGAGATGGGGCTGATCGTGCCGCTCGGCGCATGGGCTCTGGCCGAGGCGTGCCGGGAAGCGGTGACATGGCCAGATGACGTCAAGGTCGCGGTGAATTTGTCGGCGGTGCAATTCAGCGGTGGCGATCTGGTGCGGGCGGTGACCGACGCGCTGGACGGGTCCGGATTGCCGGCGCGCAGGCTGACCCTCGAAATCACCGAATCATTGCTTTTGCACAACACAAAGCAGGTACTGGGCATTCTGCATGAATTGCGTGGCCTGGGCGCGAGCATCTCCATGGACGATTTCGGCACCGGCTATTCGTCGTTAAGCTATCTGCGCAGCTTTCCGTTCGACAAGATCAAGATCGACCAGTCGTTCATTCGCGATCTGGCGCACGATGAGGACGCGGCGGCGATCGTGCGCGCCGTCACCAGCCTCGGCAGCGCTTTGGGCATGGCGACCACGGCGGAAGGCGTGGAGACCGACGATCAGTTCGCGCGGCTGCGCGCGGAAGGCTGCACCGAGGTGCAAGGCTACCTGTTCAGCAGGCCCGCGCCGGCGGCGGACGTCCCCCGGCTGTTACGGCGCTTCCAGCCGGATCAGGTAGCCGCCGCGTGACCTCGAGGTTTTGTCAAACGCCCAGTTGGGTGGCGAGGTCCTCGATGTCCCTGGCGACGAAGTCCCAGTCCTGGTCGGCGGAATAATCACGCTTCTGGTGTGGCCCATACTCATTCGGGCGGGCAAAGAAAGCGGTCATCAGTCCACATTTTCGCGCGCTGGCGAGGTCGCCGTTATGCGCCGCCGCGAGCATCACCTGGTCGGGCGCCAGGTCCATGAGTTTCGCGACTCCGAGATAGGTCTCCGGATCGGGTTTGAAATGACCGAACAGGTCAGACCCGAACACCATGTCCCAGGGCAGTCCCGCGTGCTTCGCCATGTAGGTCAGCAGCGAGACATTGCCATTCGACAACGGTCCGATCACGAACCTTGTTTTCAGCCGGGTCAGGCCGGGCACCGAATCCGGCCATCCATTCAGCCGGTGCCAGCCGAGATTGATGTGTACCAGGTCCTGCTCGGTCAGTCCCTTGATGCCGAACTCCTCCACAAGCCGATCGAGCGAGGCACGGTGCAGGCCATCAAGCGTCGTCCATGGTTGCAATCCCTTGCGCACACGGTCCATCGAGGGGTGGTAAGCGGCCCGCCAGGCATCGATCAACGCCGGCCAATCCGCTTCGATGCCGCGTTGCTTGCCGAACGCGGTCAGGTCGGCGATCAGGCTGCCACGCCAATCCACCACCGTGCCAAAGGTGTCGAACACAATCGCCACCGGATGCTTGTCTGACATGTCATTTCTCCCCATCGATCACTGAACGTTGACCCCTGGGCTGGCGTGGTCAAGCGGCGCCTGGCGCGCGGCGGGAGCCTGATCGAACAGACCGAACATGCCGCGCAGGAGTCCCGGTGTCAGCGCGCTCAGCGGGTTCGCCACGACAGTTGGATTATCCAGCGGTCCGCGCAACGAATAATTCATCGCGAACAGGCCGCCGCCTTTTTCCGCGCTGAACAGGCCGCCGATCAGCGGAATGCGGCCTAATATCGAATTGAAGACATAGGCCGGAACCAACGTCCCTTCGACGTCCAGCCGGTCGCCGGCGCGATCGATGCGGCCCTTCGCCGTCAGCCCGAGCGAAGGACTGAACGCACGCGCGTCCCGCAGGTCCAACGTGTCGCCATCGAGTTGAAACGGTGCCGAGAGCCGCGAGAAACTCAGGCCTGGTCCGCCCAACGCATCGACCAGGCCATAGAGCGTCACCGCCTGCAGCAGTTTCCCCAAAGCCGGCGCGTGCGCGACGCGAAAATCGTTGAGTTCCAGTGTGCCGGACAACGTATGGTTCGCGGTCGTATCGTCAAAATCGCCGGTCACGGTCATGACCCCGCCGCGGATATCTTCGGTGATGCCGACCCCCTGAAGTACAGCGCCGGCATCCTCCAGGTTAACTGTCAGATGACGCGCGGCCTGAGCGTTGGCAGAGCGTTGCGACGCGATCCGCACCGAAAACGGTTTGCCGGAGCCGATCCTGCCGGTCGCCGTCAACGCACGGATCACCTGGCCGTCACTGTCCGCCGCGACGGCGACCTGGCTGGCGGTTTCATCGTGCGCCAGGACCACGCGATCGAATCGCCCTCGAATCGACCATGGCGGCCCGGCGGGTGGCGGCGCGGAGGTGTCTCGCTTCGCCGATTTTTCCAGTAGTTTCGCCGAAACGTCCAACACAGCGCCGGACAGATCGGCGTCGATCGCTTTGTCGTGCAGCCGGACCGTTCCCCTGATGTCGGTCCGCCCGAGGGCAAGGCGATCGAGGCGGACAGTATCCAGCTTGCCATCGACCGCCGTGACCGCGCCGCGCACCTGCATCGCCGGGCCATCGATCGTCACCTTGTCGATGCCGGTCAGCCGGTCTTTCGACAGCGTCACCCGTGCCGAGGCCTTCGCCGCGTCTCCCGCCGGTTTTCGCCAGGCCAATGGCGATACGGTCAGCCCAGCCTGGGTCAGGTCGGCGTCCGCCGTGACATCGCCGTCGCCATTGCGATATTCGCTGAGCACCAGGGAAAGTCCGACGTCGCCGCCGATCACGTCCTCGGTATCGAGACCGGCGTCCGCCAACGCCTTGCCGCTCGCACGGCCGCTGACCGCGATCCGTTGCAGCACCTGCGTCGGAGGTCCGGCGCGGAAATCCATCAGGACGTCGATGGTGCTGGGTATCCCCGCGAACCGGCCGGTGCCCTTGATCGCCAAATGGTTGGTGTCCACGTCGAGCGAGAGCGCTCCGTCGTCAAGATCGCGGCCCGCGGCGACTCCGGTCAGATGCACTTTTGTCAGGTTGCCGGTGCCGTGGATCGTGACGTCGTCGATGTTCAGGTTGAGTTCCAGCGGCACGACGACGCGCAGACTGATGCGGGCGTCGCCGGCCGGCGCGCGCAAATCCATCGGATGCTTGTCCAGAACGTGCAGGCGCGGCTCCTTCAACAGCGTGATCGCGCTGGGGACCGAGCCATTCGCATCCACCTGAACCGTCGCCACCTGATCCTTCTTCGACAGGCCGATGATGGTGACATGTCCGTTCTGGATGGCGATCGGATCGGCGCCATTGACCTTCTGCCGGGCCGAGCGGACGTCGATCTCGACCTTGTCCGGATCGGTCAGCACCAAATGGGCTTTGGCCTGCTCCACCCGCGGCACCGTTGGCAGCCAGATCACCGAGATATCGTCGCCTTCGAGCGTCGCGGTGGCGCTCAACAGATTCACGTCGGGTTGAGTGTCAGGGGTTTCGAGCACCAGTTCCACCTTGCCGTCATGCGCCCGGCCGCTGGGAATGTTCCGCGTGATCCAGGCACGGGTTGGCGGCGAAACGTCGTTGGGCCACAGCGCGGGCAGGTCGGAAAACGCGACATGATCGAGGGTCAGATTCAGCATCGCGGTGATGCGCCCGGCCTGATGGGCGATCTGCCCGCTGGCGCCGACCGTGGAGACAGGGGCCCCGGGCCCGGGAGATAGTTCGACGGAGGCGTTCCGTAGCGTGGCCTGTTCCGGCGTGCCCTCCAGTGTCAGTTCCGCGCGGTGAACGGGGATCGAACCGTCGCCGGTGCTGACCGTCCCGGCGCCCGCGTGCGCGGTCAGGCGGATGTGATCGGGGGTGAAATCAGGTCCGAGATCTGCCTCTCCATCGAGGGTCAGCGGCACGTCCAACGCGCCCAGAGGCGCCAGGATCGCCACCGAATCCGCGAGATCTTTAGGCTCTACCCGCGACAGGCTCGCCGTGACATGAGCCGATTGGGCGCCAGGCGAGAGGGTGAAGCTGCCGGACAGCACCGGTTTTTGCGCCCCCAGCGCCAGGACCAGCGTTGCCTTGCCGTCAATGCCGCCTCCCCGGTGACGGGTGAGATCGATGTCCGCACGCTCGGCGGACCACGTCATTCCCAGAAGACGATCGTTCAACCGGAGCGTGGCGCCGTGGATGGAGATGCTTGAAAGCTGGCTCAATCGGCCTCCGCCAGCCTGCAGATCGGTCTGCGCCGGGGTTCCAAGCACGCCGAGCAGGGCATTCAGCGATGATGACCCGTCGGTATTGGCGGCCGCGTTTGGCGCGCTCGCCGGGTCGCTCGCTCCCTCTGGGCCCGCGGCCTTTAGGCTTGCGCCCTCTGGAGCCGCGTTGCCGATGGCGAAGCTGACCATGCCATCCGGTCCGCGGGTCAGCAGCAAACGCGGTCCTTGCAAGGTGATGGTGCGCGGCAGGACGCGGCCGATCAGCAGCCACCGCGCCGACAACGCGGCCTCCATCGAGGGAACATGGACGGCGGCGGTTCCCGCGGGATTGTCGATCGTCAGATCCGTCAAACGCAGGAGCAGTGGCTGATCGAGGCCATGACTGAACCCGCCCCAGGCGATCGATGCGTCGCCGATCTTCACCCGCAACGGGCCGATGCTTTTGTCGATCGCCTGCTCCACGCGGTTCTTGATGAAATTCAGATCGACCGGGCCGCGCGACAGGCGCCATGCCCCACCGACGGCGATGAGGCTGAGGAGCACCGCCGCGGTCAGCAGGAAGTGCGAGACGTGATGCATCACCCAGCCGATTTCGATCGCCGCGCGACCGGTATGCTTCAGGTGCCGGAGGTGTCTGAAGTGCCGTCTCAGGCCGGGAAGGACGTTCATCTCGGTCGACCGCGGTCCAGCGGGGGGCGCCCAACAATTATCGCGTCAGGTCGTCGTTCCACTCTCGTCATCCCCGGACTCGACCCGGGGATGACGAGAAAGGCCGGCGCGTCAGGCGACTCGTTTATTGTTGGCCGTCGCCTAAGCGCCGAGCGAAGTCGAATCGCCCCTCCTTCGTCATGCTCGGGCGCGACCCGAGCATCTGTGGAAACGCCCCTGCGTGGAAACCGGCCAGGGTGCGTGATGCGAGCGATCCTCGGCTCAAGGCCGAGGATGACGGCGGAGCGAGGCGAGCATGACGAAGGAGGGGCGTTTCGACCCCGCCCGGCGCTTATGGGGGGACACCCGCCGGTTTGGGGTGGCGGGCCGGCGCGAAACCAATACGATGCGAGCACTCTCTGGAAGCCGGCTGCATGACAGCGATCGTCCGACCCGCCTGGCCCGCCCCTTTTGACAGCGAAGCCGCCGCGCGCCTGCTGGAACGCTTCGCCGCGTGTGGCCGCGTGGAATCCCGCCTCACGGCGCGTCCCGAGGCCGCCGCGATGCTGCGCTGTCTGGGCGGCGCCAGCCCGTATCTGAGCGATCTGGCGTTGCGCGAATCCGCGACAGTGGCCCGTTTCGTGACCGAGGGCGCCGACATCACGGTGGCCGCCGCGATGACGGCATTGGCTCAGGTGAAGCCGGGCGCGCGCAAGGCGGTCGTGGCGTCGGCTTTGCGTCTGGCCAAACGCCAGGTCGCGCTGGTGTGCGCGCTGGCCGATATCGGCGGCCAATGGACGCTGGAGCAAGTGACGGGCGCGTTGTCCTCGCTGGCCGAAGCCACTCTGGGTCTCGCCATGGCCCATCTGCTGCGGGCGGCGCATGACGCCGGAGAGCTGGCGCTGCCCGACCCCGACAACCCGGCGCCCGGGGGCGGATTCACCGTCCTCGGGATGGGCAAGCTTGGGGCGAGGGAACTGAATTACTCGTCGGATATCGACCTCGTGCTGCTGTTTGACCCCGCCGCGCCGATTTATACCGAACGAACGGCGGATGACGCCATGGTTGGGTTCGCGGCCCGGATCGCCCGGGGTCTTGTCGGGTTGATGGAGACAAGGGACGCGGACGGCTATGTGTTCCGCACCGATTTGCGCCTGCGTCCCGATCCGGCCGCCACGCCTCCCGCGGTCGCGATCACCAACGCCATCACATACTACGAAAGCATGGGGCAGAACTGGGAACGGGCGGCGATGATCAAGGCTCGTCCCGTGGCCGGCGACGTGGCTCTGGGTTGGAGCTTTCTGGACGCGATCCGCCCGTTCATCTGGCGCCGCGGGCTGGACTTCGCCGCCGTCGCCGACATCCAGGCGATGAAGCGGCGAATCGACGAGCACAAGGGTGGCGCGTTGAGCGCCGGGGCCGATCCGGTCGCGCGCATCGCCGGTCACAATGTCAAACTCGGCGAGGGCGGCATCCGGGAAATCGAATTCCTCGTGCAAACGCTGCAACTCGTCTGGGGCGGACGGGACCCTGGTCTGCGGGATCGCACCACGTTGGGAGCGCTGCGCCTGCTGACCCGTGCTGGCCACGTACCGCGCCGCGCCGCCCGCGAACTGGAAGCGGCCTACCGGTTTCTGCGCCAGGTCGAACACCGGTTGCAGATGATCAACGACCGCCAGACCCACGTCCTGCCCGACAAGCCTGACGACCTGACGCGCATCGCGTTGTTCCTGGGCTTTCCCGGCGCGACGACGTTCGCTCAGGCGCTGATCCATCAGTTGTCGCGCGTGCGGGCGCATTACGCGGCGGTGTTCGAGGTGCTGCCGTCACCGCTATACGACACCTCCGCCGATCCCGGCCTGGATTTCCGTGGTGACGACCCCTCCCCCGCCGCCACGATCGCCGCCCTGAGGGCAATGGGTTTCGACCAGCCGGAGCGGATTGTCGCGCGTATCCGGGCCTGGACCACCGGGCATGTGCGCGCCCTGCGATCCGCCCGCGCGCGCGAGTTGATGGACCGGCTGCTGCCGACCATTCTCGCCCGGATTGGCGCCCAACCGCACCCGGATGAGACGTTTACCCGGTTCGACCGGTTCCTGAGCGCGCAGCCCGCCGGGGTCCAGTTGCTGTCGCTGATCCAGCGCAATCCGGCGTTGTTGGACCGCATCGCGGCGGTGCTCGGCGCGGCGCCTCGGCTGGCGGATCACATGGCGGCGAATGCCTCGGCGCTGGAGGGGCTGCTGTCGCCGGCCGATGAGGACGCGCCGGCCGCGTTGCGCCGCCGGTTGCGGGAGGCGCGCGGGTTGGAGGAGGCGATCCAACTCACCAGCCGGACGGTCAAGGAAGAGGATTTTGCCATTTCGGTCGCCACGATGGAGGGCCGGGTGGATGCCGACGAGGCGGGGATCCAGCGCACCCGCATGGCGGATGCCGCGCTGCGGTTTCTGCTGCCTCCGGTGCAGGCGGACTTCACGGCGCGGTTCGGGCGGGTGCGGGGCGGCGCGATGGCGGTGGTCGCTCTGGGCAAGGCCGGCGGGCGGGAGATGATGGCCGGCTCCGACCTGGATCTGATGTTCATCTACGACCATCCGCCGGATGTCACCGAGAGCCGCGGGACCCGGGCGATGGCGGTGAGCCATTGGTTTGTGCGGCTGGCGCACGCGTATGTGGCGGCGCTGACCGCGCCTGGCGTCGAGGGCCAGCTTTACGCGGTCGATATGCGGTTGCGGCCTTCGGGAAATAAGGGGCCGGTCGCGGTCTCGCTGGAGGCATTTCGCCGCTATCACGAACAGGATGCCTGGACCTGGGAGCGGATGGCGCTGACGCGGGCCCGGGTGATCGCCGGACCGCCGGCGTTGCGGGAGCGGGTGCGTCAGGCGATCGCCACCGCCATCGCCGGCGAGACCAGCACGGTGCGGAAGGACGCCGCCGCGATGCGGACGCGGATGCTGAAGGAGTTGCCTCCCGATGGTCCGTGGGACGTGAAGCTTCGGCCGGGCGGGCAGATCGAGGTCGAGTTCATCGCCCAG
>PLSZ01000377.1 GCA_003164305.1 Acetobacteraceae bacterium | reverse complement strand
TCGACCCGAGGATCAGTTGCCTCGGACACCGTGTTTGATGAGGAGAGCCGCGATGTGCGCCACGCGATCCTCGGGTCGAGCCCGAGGATGACGGGGAACTCGTACGTCATTGTCTCCACCGTCCGGTATAATTCTTCGTTGATACCGATATGGCCCTGGAATTGGCTTGCCCGCGACCAACCCAGAAAGGGAAAACGCAAATAACGCAAAGTTCCGCGAAGAGCGCAAAACAGGGGCACGCGATTTCATCCTGTGTCAAATCCGCCCGGACCAGCGGCAATCCCGCGTGGCGACCTTCATTCCGCTTGCCCTCGGCGGCGCGCCGATGCGATGCGGAGATTGTTCCGGGTGGCGCCCCCACATGAGCGATCCGTTCCAGCAGGACTGCTTCGTCAGTCGCCGCGGCACCGTCGCCGGGGTGGCCCAGGAAGTCGCGGATGTGTGCTGGCGGGCGATGGCTGCGACGTTGTCGTGCGGGACTACGACTTCGCCGACAGCATCATTTCGTGCCGGACATCGGCAAGGCGCTGAAACAGGGGCGGCTTCTGAAGCTGGTGCCGCGTGTTGTCCGCGTTGGTTGTCCCATCCATGACGCACGGGCAGGTGCGCTGTGTCCCGATTGCCTCAGGTGCGCGGCGCCAGAATTTGATCCAACCGCGCCGGCGCGTTCGGGATCTGTTTCAGATGCGGATAGCGTAGCCCATCATGGTAGTTGATTGGAACGGTCGCGTAGCGATCGCCGTTTTTGACCAGAAACGCGATGGCGGCCGTATCGGTCCGGGCGCGCCGCACGATCTCCTTCAGACGATCGCTGTCATAGGCTACGCCGTTCACGGCGATGATCCGCGTTCCCGCGGTCAGGCCGGCGGCATGGGCGGGACCATCCCACAATACGTCGGCCAGCCTGTCCTCCCCGCCGATCACGAATCCGAGGGAGTAAGTCAGATCGACGACCTTGCGACGCGTCTCGCTCTTGCTGAAATAATCTGACGCCGTATCGGAATACTCCAATGAATATCCACCGCGAGTCAGGCCGTCGAGCGGCGCGGCGTCGTGATCGTCAAGGCGCGCCCGCAGAAAACCCTCCCAATCATGCGGTTGCACGTTGTTCAGCGCGCTGACGACGTCGGCGAACGTGTAGGTCAGCGGCGCCCACTCTCCATCCTTCACCCCAAAGAATGTCCGGGCGAAATCATCCAGCGATCGTTGGCCGCCCGACAGCTCGCGAATCAATGTGTCCACATCGAGCCATACCAGCTCGCCTTCCGAGTAATAGTCTTCGCTTCGTTGCCAACTGCGCCACGGCAGGGCACGCCGCATCGCCACGATCGGATCGTTCGTCGTATCCCGCAGCGACTTCCAATCGCGACCCTTGCGGTGCTGTAACACGGCGGCGGTCCACGCCAGCGCGTCGAGGGTTTGCTGTTTGGTCAGCAGGCCCGCCCGCGCCGCCAGGACAAATCCCCAGTATTGCGTCTGCCCTTCATAGACCCACAGCAAACTATCGCGCATCGGCTCATTGAACGTCGGCGTCCAAAGATCGGCGGGCCGCCGGAACTTGCCGTTCCACGAGTGGGTGTATTCGTGCGGCAGCAGATCCCGGACATCGGCGTTCTTGTCCCACTCGGTGAAATATGTCGGGACCGTCCCGTTCTCGCTGGAGCGGTGATGTTCCAGGCCAATGCCACCGATCCGATCGCTGAGCGCCAGCAGGAAGTCGTAGTGGTCGTAATGACGGGAGTTGAACAGTCGGTACGCCTGGGTCACCAGCGCGCGGTGCGCGTCGAGTTGCTCGGCCTTCGCTTCCAGCAATTCGGGGCGATCGGCGAAGATGTTCAACCGCGCCGGTGCGGCTCCCGTATCGAGCTCCACCCGCCTTACGTAGCGGCCGGCCAGAACCGGAGAGTCGACAAGGGTTTCAAGCGACACCGGCTTGAATGCGACGGCGGACGCGGTTTGCGACGCGACGTCGAGCGCGGTCGCGAACTGCCAGTCGGGTGGCAAAAGGACGCTCGGGTCGACCACGATCCGTCCCGCGAAATAGCCGGCGGGGTAGAGCACGACGCTGTTCCACTGCAGGTTCAGCATTTCGGGACTTGTGACGATGCGCCCCTCGCCTCCGTCGCCGGCCGAAAGGAACTGGAATGTCAGATCGAGTTGTATCGCGCCCTCGGGGACATCGAGGTGAAAGGCATGGACGTCGACCGGGTCGCGTAGCCATTCCACCGTGCGCCCATCGGCCTTGATCCGCAGCCCGGCGAGGGCGGCGGCCGACCCGGCGGGAGAGTGACTCCCAGGCAACCATTTCGGGTAGAGCAGCGTGAGCGGCCCGGATCGCACCGGGATCGTTTCGGTGACCTGAAATATGTGGCGGGTGACATCGGTTGTGTCGACCTCAAGACGGATCGTCCCAGGGAAGCTCCGGTCTTCCGGGGTGGCGATCGCGGGCTGTGCCGCCGCCGGGGTTCGCGCCGACGCGGTACGAGTGCCCAGAAGCAGCGCGCACCAGGCGATCAGGTGCGAAGACAACAGGGTGAGGAACATCGCGTGGGACTTTCTCGGCGAGGAGATCATTTCATTTCGTTCGATCGAACGTAGGCCGGAAGGCCGGTGCTCTCAACCGATGGACGACCCGCCTGGAGCCCGACGCCCAGACTTGCAACCCGCCCGCCGCCGCCCGATACATCCCACCATGAACGATACCGCTAATGCCCCCTCGAGCAACCCGCCCGCCGCCGCGGACGGCCCGCGCTACGACTTCCGCTCCGCCGAGCCGAAATGGCAGTCGGTCTGGGCTCAGCACGCCTGCTTTCGCGTGGACGACGTCCCCACCGACGGCAAGCCGAAATACTACGTGCTGGAGATGTTTCCATACCCCTCCGGCAAGATCCACATGGGCCACGTGCGCAACTATACCCTCGGCGACGTGGTGGCGCGCTACAAGCGGGCNNCCGATGGGCTGGGACGCGTTCGGCCTGCCGGCGGAGAACGCGGCGCGCGAACGCGGCATCCATCCCTCGAAATGGACCCACGAAAACATCGCGGCGATGAAGGCCGAACTGCAACGCATGGGCCTGTCGCTGGAATGGGAGCGCGAGTTCGCCACCTGCGATCCGGAATATTATGGCCACCAGCAGAAGCTGTTCCTGGATTTCCTCGACGCCGGCCTGGTTGAGCGCAAGGAAAGCTGGGTCAACTGGGATCCGGTCGACGGCACGGTGCTCGCCAACGAGCAGGTGATCGACGGCCGCGGCTGGCGCTCCGGCGCGGTCGTCGAGCAACGGGAGATGAGCCAGTGGGTTTTCAAGATCACCAAATATTCCCAGGAACTGCTCGACGCGCTCGACACGCTCGATCGTTGGCCGGAAAAAGTGCGACTGATGCAGAAGAACTGGATCGGCCGCTCGGAAGGCTTGTTGATCCGTTTCGCGCTCGATCAAAAAACAACGCCGAATAGCGAAAGCGAGCTGGAAATTTTTACCACGCGGCCGGACACGCTGTTCGGCGCGAAATTCATGGCGCTGGCGCCCGACCATCCGCTGGCCACGGCGGCGGCAAAGAACAATCCGGCGCTCGCGGATTTCATCACCGAATGCAAGAAGATGGGCACCGCGCAGGCCGAAATCGACACCGCCGAGAAGATGGGTTTCGACACCGGAATCCGCGCCGTTCATCCGTTCGATGCGAACTGGCAATTGCCGGTCTATGTCGCGAATTTCATTCTGATGGATTACGGCACCGGCGCTATTTTCGGCTGTCCGGCGCACGACCAGCGCGACCTCGACTTCGTTAATAAATACAAGCTCGGCAATGTGCCGGTGGTCTGCCCGCCCGATACCGATCCGAAAACCTTCGTCATCACCGACACCGCCTATGACGGCGACGGCCGCATGATCAATTCGCGCTTTCTCGACGGCATGAGCATCGTGCAGGCGAAGGAAGAAGTGGCGCAGCGCTTGGAAGCGGACAGTCGCGGCAACAAGCCGGTGGCGCAGCGGCAAGTGAATTTCCGGCTGCGCGATTGGGGCATTTCGCGGC
>PLSZ01000569.1:26703-27039 GCA_003164305.1 Acetobacteraceae bacterium | reverse complement strand
AGGACAGCCAGGGCCCGATCGCCGATCGCACCACCGAGCATCTCGGCCCCACCGACATGGGAGTCATCCGGTTCCGCCGCCTGGTTCTCGAAGCCGTACGCGGCCTGGAAAACGGCGAGCCGCCGCGGGCCGTCGCGCATCCTGGCGCCTACCGCGTCCGCGCCGGCGGAGCGATCGCCGCCGCCGACGTCCCATTGTCCGATGTCATGCGCGCCCGCTTCGGCCACGAACACGGCCTGAGCCAACCTCTTGAGGTTTGCGCTCAAACATAAAGCCAGGCAGGGTCGCCCATGAAATTCAGAACCCTGGTACCGCTATCGATGAAGCATGAGTCAC
>PLSZ01000569.1:0-26673 GCA_003164305.1 Acetobacteraceae bacterium | reverse complement strand
ACGGGAAGAGGGGCATTTTCCTCTCGCGGCGCTTAACCTGATGCGTATGGGGCTCGACCCGGCCATCACGGGGTTCGGGCCTGCGCGCTTCGACAGGCCGCGCGCCCCTGCCTGGCCAAAGTTCGTTCCCTCACGTCGGGGTAAGGAGAAAAACCCATGCGTCCTCAGGCGGAAGCAAAAGTCATCCGTTCTTCCGAGGTCGAGCCCACCAGTTTCGGACCGCTCGCCGAGTATCGCCGGTTGACCGGTCAGGACGGCTCCCCGCTGTTCACCGGCGTGCAGACCTGCGCTCCCGGCTATGAAACGCCACTGCACTGGCACCCCTACGTCGAATGCCTGTTCGTGCTGGAAGGAACCATGGAGGCCGTGCTGGAGGGTCAGGAGGACCGGCCGGCGCGTCTCGGACCCGGCGACATGATCACGCTGCCCGCCTGCGCGCCGCATTTGTTTCGCACGTTCGGCGACAAAACGTTACGCATTCTGGGCATTCACGCATCGCCCACGCGGATCGTCAACGTGGTGAGTGACCCATCCGCAACACTCTGAAACTAAAATATTTCTCGCTGTTAATATGGCGGCATCTTCGCGCCACATTTGACCATGATATTGCCATCTCCGGCGGCTCACATGCTCTCGGCCCGAACGGAAATGGAGACAGTTATGTGCACGACGACCCATGGCACGCTAACCCTGGCCGGGATGCTCAGCGATCCGATGATCCTGGCGATGATGCGCAGCGATCACGTGTCGGAGGTCGATTACGCGGCCCTGCTGTTTCGGGTGAAAGATACACTCGCGGGCCGGGATTATCGTCCAGGAGAGCCGTCGCGCGAACTGGCGGACACCGCGTTCGCTTAGCGCGCGCGGGGATGAGGTGTTCCCCGATGGCCGTCTCTCAGTGGCTGCCGGGAACATATGAGACGATCGGGTGGCATTGAGGCTAACCCGGAACGGTCCGAACCGCATCCCCTTCATCCCCGCTTATCCCCTTCATCCGCCTTAAAAATTTCTTTGCCAGGCCAAACGCCGGAGCTGACCCGAGGTAAGAATTTCAAGGCGGATGAAGGGGATAAGCGGGGATGAAGGGGATGGTTTCGGACCTTTTTCCGATCCGGAGTGATACCAAGGGGTCCGAAATTCTCCCTTGGGTCATAACAACATGATTTAGGACGGACACTCCGAGTTCCGTATTTGTCCGAGTAAAACCTGTCCCGACCGTCAGCCATCCGCCATCGCCCGCACCCCGCGGTCGCCTCAGAAATAAGATACGCCGGCTGCTTCCGCGGACTACCCTCCCACCACCGGAATGACCCACGGCACGAGGAACTGCTGCGCCGCGACCAGCACGCCCAGGATCAGTGTCAGCACGACGCTGTGCCAGAAGGTGCGGGCGAACACGACGCCTTCCTGACCCTTCAGGTTGGTCACCGACACGCCGGTGGCGATGTTCTGGGGCGAGATCATCTTGCCCATCACCCCGCCGCTCGTGTTGGCCGCGGTNNGAGGCGACGGCCTGGCCGAGCGTGTAGGCCAGTCCCGAATAGTTCATCAGGTAAGCCAGACCCACGATCAGCATCACGGTCACCACCGCGATCCAGGCCTGGCTGATGGTTTCGCCGATGCAACCGAAAAAGGCTTTCGGCGACAGGCGGAACAGCGCCGCGGTCAGAATCGCCGCCAGCAGGATCGCNNGTGCCGGTGGCCAGCGGCTGGAACACCCAGACCGCGGCATACGGCTTGTTGCCATACAGCGTGATCGCGATGGCGTTGTGCAGGCCCGGCCAGGTGATCGCTCTCTGGCCGATCGCGAACACCGAGAAATGCGTCCACACGATCACGATGGCCGACACCAGGATCCACGGCACCCAGCCCTGCCAGGACGGCACGCCGGAGACAGGCCCGGCTTCGGCCTCGCCCCCGACCGGGGTCGCGCGTTCCGCCGCCAGCGCCGCGCCGGTGATGGCGAATTCCGGGTCGTGCGCCGGATGCCACACCTGGAGGAACAGCAGCGTGACGATCAGCGAACCAAGCGAGGCCAGCACGTCGGTCAGCGCGTAATCCAGCATATTGGAGGCGACGAACTGCGACACCGCGAAGCTGCCTCCGGCGACCAGCAGCACCGGCCACAAAGCGCGGATCGAGCGCAATCCGCCATACAGCGCCATCACGTAGAACGGCAGGATCAGCGCCATCACCGGCAACTGGCGCCCGATCATCGCGCCCAACGCCGGGGCGGGCAGGCCGGTCACCGCGCCGAGCACCGTCACCGGCGCGCCCAGGGCTCCGAACGCGACGGGGGCGGTGTTGAAGATCAGGACGAAGACCAGCGCCTCCAGGGGCGGGTAGCCGACCAGGATCAGCAACGAACTGGTGATCGCGACCGGAGTGCCGAAGCCGGACACGCCCTCCAGCAGGGCGCCGAAGCAGAAGCCGATCACCACCAGCACGACCCGCCGGTCGTTGGGCAGATGGTCGATCACCCAGACGCGGAACGCCTCGAAGCGGCCGGAGCGGACGGCGACGTTGTAGAGCAGCAGGGCGTTGACCACGATCCACATCACCGGCCATAGCGCGAAGACCGCACCGTTCACGACCGCGTCCAGCGCGAGGCCGACCGGCATGCTCCAGACGCCGACGGCGATGATCAGCGCCACGATCAGGCCGGCCAGGGCGGCCTGCCACGCCGGTCGCCGCATGACGCCCAGAAGCACGAGCACCGCCAGGATGGGCAGCACGGCGACCAGGAACGACAGAACGAGGCTGCCGCCCACCGGTGTCAGGAGTTGTTGGAACATGGCCCGCTCTTTTGGTTGTTGGTTGAGGGTTGGGTGTTGGTTGAGAGTTTCATGGGCGATTCGCCAATCAGCACGACGTGCAGGAAGCCCGGCCCGTGCGCGCCGTGCACCAGGGTGCCTTCGATGTCGGTGGTGCCGCTGGCGCCGGTGATCAGGTTGACGTTGCGCGGCTGGGGTTCGCCGGCATAGGCCGCGACGTAGTCCTCCAGCCACGGCCAGACGCGGGACGCTTCGACGGCGACGATGTGATGCACCGGCAGGAAGGCGAACAGCGTCGGCGCGTCTGGGCTGGAGTGGAACACCAGCGAGCCGGTCTCGGCGATGGCGCCCAGGGCGAGGCCGACTGAGACCCGCTCATCGAGGGCGATCGTGTCGTGCGTTTCGGTACCGGACCAGTCGAGGGCCCGGAGGGCGGGATGTGGTTGCAGGGCGACCGAGGGGGCGAGGTACCGGGACGCCAGATAGCGGCGCACGGCGGCGGGGAAGCCCTCCAGGGTCGCGGCACGTTCGACGGTGGCGCCGATGGCGGGCGTGCTGACGCGGTCGAGGAAGACGTCGGCTGGTGGGCCGGTGACCCGGTTCGGCCGCACCCCGGCGACCCGGGCGAGCAGGCGGGCCGCGGCGGAGGCGATATGCGCGGCGCCGAAGTCCGGGCCGGGCGGGTCATCGCGGGGCTCCCGACCGTCATCCTCGGGCTCCCGACCGTCATCCTCTGGCCCCCGACCGTCATCCTTTGGCCCCCGACCGTCATCCTTTGGCCCCCGAACGTCATCCTCGGGCTTGACCCGAGGATCGGCCGGCCCAGACACCGTGTCCGACTTTTGAATTCCTCGGCGCGTCGAGAGATCCTCGGGTCGAGCCCGAGGATGACGTTTGGGAGCCCGAGGATGACGGGAAAAGACCGCCGCCAGAATCTCCGAACGAGCGTCGCTCATGCCGCCGGCCTCCGGTTGCTGACCTGGGCCATGAACGTCCGCGACGCCGGCGCGGGCAGGTCGCGATGCCGCGTCCAGCCGCCGGCCAGCGGCATCCTCGGGATCCAGCCGCCGCGGGCGAACAGACGCATCGCCGGCACCGCCAGGCTCGTCGCCAAACGGTAAAGCGCCGGGTGCAACACCATGAAGCGCCAGAGCGACAGCGGACCTCGGACGGAGAGCGGTTCCAGGCCCTCGCGCCACGACCGGTCGCGCCAACCGCGCAACAGGGTGGGCAGCGGGATGGCGACCGGACAAACTTCCTCGCACTGGCCGTTCAGCGTGCACGCCCGCGGCAAATCCTGCGCCTTCGGCAATCCGTCGAGCAGCGGGGTCAGCACGGAGCCCATGGGTCCCGGATAGGTCCCGCCATACGCATGGCCGCCAATCTGCCGGTAGACCACGCAATGGTTCAGGCAGGCGCCGCAGCGCAGGCAGCGCAGCATCTCGGCCAGCCCGTCGGTCAGCATGCGGGTGCGGCCATTGTCCACCAGCACGATGTGGAACGCCTCCGGCCCGTCGCGGTCGCCCGCCCGTTTCGGACCGCGATGGAACGTCGTGTATTGCGTCAGTTCCGCCCCCGTGGCCGAGCGGACCAGCAGCCGCAACAAAGCCATGGCATGCGCCGTGGACGGCACCAGCTTCTCGATCCCAGCGGTGACGATGTGCAACCGAGGCGGCGTGGTGGTCAGTTCGGCGTTGCCCTCATTGGTCACGGTGCAGACCGCGCCGGTGTCGGCGATCAGGAAGTTGGCGCCGGAAATGCCCGCGTCCGCCGCCATGAAGCGGCCGCGCAGTTCGCGGCGCGCGCTGGCGACCATCGCCTCCACGGTGGCCAGGGTCCCGGGATCCCGATGGCGGGCCAGGAAAAGCTCCCGCACCTGCTCCCGCGTTTTGTGCAGGGCCGGCCAGACGATGTGCGACGGCGGCTCATCGGCCAACTGGATGATGTGCTCGGCGAGGTCGGTCTCCACCCGCTCGATCCCGGCCTCGGCCATGGCGTGCGGCAGGCCGATTTCCTCGCCCAGCATGGATTTGGAGCGGGTGGCGGAGCGGACCCCGGCGTCGCGGCAAATCCCCACCACGATCTCGCATGCCTCCTGGGCGGTGCGCGCCCAGTGAACCTTGGCGCCGGAGGCGATGGCGTTGCGCTCGAATTCGAGCAGATAGTGGTCCAGGTGCGCGATCACGTGGTCCTTGATGTCGCGGCCGAGTTCGCGGGCGGCGGGGAACTCCGGCCAGGCGGCGATGGCGGCGGCGCGTTTGGTCCTGGCGTTGCCGGTGGTGCGGTCGATCGCCAGTTTCAGGATCGGATCGGCCAGCGCGCGCTCGGTGCGGGCGGCGTAAGCGGCGGTGCTCATTCGGGTTCGCCGATCGCCGGCCCTCCCGCCATGCCCGCCAGCACCTCGGCGGCGTGGAACGCGCGAATGGCGGAGCCGCGGCGGTGCAGTTTGCCGGCCATGTTCATCAGGCAGCCCATGTCGCCGCCCAGAAGCAGATCGGCGCCCGTGGCCTCGATATGGGCGGCCTTTTCCTCGACGATGGCGTTGGAAATGGCGGGATATTTGACGCAGAAGGTGCCGCCGAAGCCGCAGCAGGTGTCGCTGCCCTCGAGCTTTCGCAGCGACAGGCCCTCCACCGCCGCCAGCAACCGGCGGGGCTGGGCCTGGATGCCCAGTTCGCGCAGGCCGGAGCAACTGTCGTGGTAGGTGGCGGTGGCGTTCAGAGCGACGTCGTGTGGCTTCCAGCGGCGAATGTCGGTCAGGTAGCTCAGCAGTTCGAAGGTGCGGTCCGCGAGAGCGATGGCGCGCGCGTGCCAGGCGGAGCCCGGATCGAACAGGTCCGGATAGTGGACCTTGATGGTGCCGGCGCAGGAACCGGAGGGCACGACCACGTGATCGTACGGCTCCAGCAGGGCGATGGTGTGCTGAGCGATGCGGACGGTGCCGGCCCGGTCGCCGGAGTTCAGCGCCGGCTGGCCGCAACAGGTCTGCGCGCGGGGGATGTCCACGCGGCATCCGGCCGCCTCCAACAGGGCAACCGCGGCGAACCCCGCGCTGGGGCGCATCGCGTCGATCAGGCAGGTGACGAAAAGTCCGACTCGCGGCGCATCGGCGGCAGCGTGAGACACGTTTCCCTCCCACCCGTTATGCCGGGCGTATTCGGCTTGCCGGTTTGATCGGCCGGCCGGTTGGCATGTATGATTACCAAATCCGTCTTGGCAAGATATTTTTACCAATGGTATTATGAGATAGCAGATGACTGGTATTATGGTGGTCTGGTTCTTATACCAAGTGGCGTTGACATCGACTCTCGGTCGTGACGGCCCTTCAACGTCATCCTCGGGCCTGACCCGAGGATCGGCCTGCACGGAACTCGTGCTCAACGGAAGAGCACGGGGCCTGCAACACGAGATGCCAGGGTCAGGCCCTGGCATGACGGATCGGTGGTTGGTTTTATACCGCTCCGCGCTGGAGGTGACCTTTGACTGAGCAGATCCGTCCCGTCCGCCTCGCCGACACGATCGCCGAACGGATCCAGACCATGATCCTGGAAGGCGTGCTGCACCCGGGAGAAAAACTGAATTCCGAACGGGACCTGGCGGAAACGCTGGGTGTGTCGCGGCCTTCCCTGCGGGAGGGGCTGGCGATCCTGGAGCAGAAGGGTTTGCTGGTATCCGGCCGCTCCGGCACCACGGTGGCGCGGTTCCTGAACCGGCTGAGCGACCCGCTGGCCGCGTTGCTGGCCGACGACGAACGGGTCGCGGCGGATTATTTCGAGTACCGGCTGGCGGTGGAACCTCATGCCGCGGCGTTGGCGGCGCGGCGGGGGACGGAGGTGGACCGGGAAGCGATCCGCGCCTGCCTGGAGCGGATGCGGATCGCCCATCGATCGGAGGATCCGGCGGACGAGGCGGACTGCGACGTCACGCTGCACGGGTTGATCCATGAGGCGGCGCACAACGTGTTTCTGCTGCATATCATGGGCGTGCTGGCCGACCTGACGCGGAAGAACATATTCTACAATCGGGAGCATCTGTATCGCCGCTCGGGCGTGCGGGGGACGTTGCTGGAGCAGCATCTGGCGATCGGCGCCTCTGTGCTGGCCGGCGATCCGGCGGCGGCCGAGCGGACGGCCGCGGAGCACATCCGGTTCACTCGGGCGACGACGGAGGAAATCCGGCTGGACGAGTTGCGGCTGGCGACGTCGTTGCGCCGGATCGAGCGGCGCGATCTGGTCGCCGGCGCCGAACGGTCCTGAACCAGCCGGTTGTTCTTATCGTGGTTCGGGCAACGCGTGCCCTGAGGCGATCGCCATCGCCCCCCACACCAGATCGCGGTAGGCGTCGTCGAACGATACGCCCTTGATCCCCCACGCCCGCTTGCCCGAGCGCCACGCGCCAACCCATCCGGCATCGGCGTCGCTCCAGCGCAGCGTGCCGGTGACCAGCAATGTGTCCGCCGCCGGCACGGTCGTTTGGCCGACGGGTTCCAGGACCAGATGCATCCCAAACCGGATCGCCGCGGCCAGCAGCGCCTGGCGGTGCCGCTCATCGTTGCCGCCATCGGCGCTCAGGGGGTAGGTGCCGCCCTTGCTGTCGGTGATCGTTACGCGGGCCAGCAACGCCGGCCGCTCCGCCAACCACGGCATGTCGCCCAAAGACGCGAGGGCGGCGTCGATCTTCGCCGGAGCGAACCGCGCGATCAGCGTGAACGGCCGGTCCCGGGTGCCCTGCTCGTCATGCTTCGGCTGGTCGCTGAGCCGATCGAGGTAAAGATAATCCTCCACCATCTGTCCCGCGTTCGCCGCCAGCGGATCGACGCGGGCATCGTGCGACAACGCCGGGTCGCCCGAACGCTTGACCAGCACGTCGCGCAATACATGGGCGAGGCCCTCGGCGCGCGTTTCGTCGCGTGTGCCCGTCACGAACGCGCTGCCCTCGCACAACACGCGGTCATCCACCGCCCGGGCCGGCGGGGGCAAAGCGAGGATGGCGAGCGATGCGAGGATGACGCGGTCGATCATGGCGGCGGAAAGCCTGGCACAACGGCGGGATCGAGGTCACGGGGGTTCGCTGACAATTCCGGAGTGGGAACATCCGTGCTGGTGGCGCGTATCGCCGGATGTTCGCGTGCCACCAGACTGGCCTTGCAGTCGCCCGCGCATGGTCTTGCTCGCGATCCGAAGCTGAGCATACTCCTGTCATATCCCGTTTCGAACTGACGCGGTCCACCATGCGGAACGGCGACACAAAGCTACTGAACCGTCCGATGCTGAAAACCGCCAGGCTCCTGCTCCGGCAGCCAGATACGGGAGACATTGGCTCGATCATGACGATTGCCGGGGATTGGGGCATGCCGTGCGGTCGGCTCGATGCCGCCCTCAATCGAGGTACGATCAGAAGCCGCGGATCTTCGCTGATCCTGATTGCTCTGGATTTCAGACGCAGCCGCGTGACTCTTGATTTTCGCACAAGACGCCCTTGCTCTATGCCGCGCGTGGCGTCTCATCGTGACCATCCCGGGCGCGCCGGGCAAGCATCGTCAGTCCCTTGCCTGTCACGCCAATCATCGCCGGTTCGCCAGGCGCGCGAAGATGTTCCACCAGACCGGCATCGACCGCGTCTTCCCAGATCGTGAGGCGAGGACAGGACGTTCGCCAGACGTCCATCACCTCGGCATACGACCGAGGCGCTGCCCGCAACCAGGCCAGGAAATCAAGCGTCAGCGGGGTCAGAACGTCGGACATGGTTTTGAAATCTCACCTTTGAGGAAAACTCCGGCGCGCTCCCGGACACCAGTCACGCCTGCTCGCGGGCCTGGGCGCCCGCCACCAAATTCAACGCGGCGCCGGCTCGGAACCAGGCCAACCGCGCTTCGCTGTAGCTGTGGTTTAGCAGCAGAGATTCTGTCGTGCCATCCGCATGGACGATGCCGCATGCGACCGGCCGGCCCACCGCGAGTTCGGAGAGACCGGTCAGACTGATCCGATCGTCCTCGCGGATACGGTCATAGTCGGTGTCGCTTTGGAACGTCAGCGCCAGCAGACCTTGTTTCTTCGGGTTCGTCCCGTGAATGCGCGCGAAGCTTCGGGCGACCACGGCGGCACCGCCAGGCAGACGCGGCGACAACGCGGCATGCTCAAGGCTGCCACGGCGAACGTTTTCCGGTCGGGGGACGTTTCGTAAATTGCTTTGCCTTTTCCAATGTGTATTTCGGCTGTCCGGGAGACGTTTCGATAACGCATGAAAACGCGGGCCGATCTCCCGAGAAGCCCGCGCCGGCCGTCATGCCTGGAGGAGGACGCTGCTGTCGCGAACGAATAACCTGGTTTTAAGCGGACGCTTATCGACTTGCTTCATGGACGGTGATACCGAGATCGGTCATCAACGCCAGTGAGGGAATTTCCATGACCGGAAAAATCGTCACCTGTCTTTGGTTCGATCATGGTGAGGCGCGGAAAGCAGCGGAATTCCACGCGGCCACTTTTCCTGACAGCCATGTCGGACCGGTGCTTCAGGCCGCGTCCGATTACCCTGGCGGGAAAACGGGTAGCGAGTTGACCGTCGAGTTTACCGTCCTCGGGCAGGCCTTCCTTGGTCTGAATGGCGGCCCCGCGTTTAAGCCCAACGAGGCGGTAAGCTTCCAGGTGATGACCGACGACCAGGCGGAAACCGATCGCTATTGGAATGCGATCATCGGGAATGGCGGCAGCGAAGGCCAGTGCGGCTGGTGCAAGGACCGCTGGGGCTTTTCCTGGCAGATCGTGCCGCGAGCCTTGATCGCCGCGCTGAAGGATCCGGATCGCGCCGCCGCGAAGCGGGCGATGGAAGCCATGATGACCATGCGCCGGATCGACATTGCGAGGATTGAGGCCGCGCGAGCCGGCCAGCCGGCGCACTGACACCCATGTACGCCGCCTCGGCCCAAAGAACGGAGACGCGGTGATCCCGTCCGGGTTTGCGTGGATTTCCGCTTTCCGCGATCACCTCGCGCGGCTTTGCCAGTCATACATGACGGCCGTGATGAAGCCGCGCGAGCCGCGATGACACCGCGCATCGGAACGCCGGTCCGCCGTCCGTAAGTCGTGACTTCGAGCCGAAAATGTCATGCGTTCGTCACGCGGAAAATGCATCAGTCATGACTATCGGCCGGTCGCCTCCGCGCCCAGGCCGCGCGGCGGGTTATCGGCGGATTGAGGCGACAGTGCTGGCATCAGCCTCCGGAGCGATCGTCTTCGGCAACCGCGCGATCGCCTGAGCGAGCGCCTCATGGGCCTCGGCAAGCAATTGCTCGACCCGCGTGCGCTGTTCGTCCGGTGGGCGGTTGATCAGGATTGCCTGGTAACGATCGATGTTCATCTGGATGATACAGGGATCTTCCAACATGGCGCGTCTCCGTCTGAGAATCGGCGGCTGACATCTTAGGATAGGCTGGAACCTGCGCGTGAATGAGGACCGTCAGTCACGACAGAATGCCAAAGTGGGCGTCCGTACGGTCGGCCTCGATTATTTGTACCATAACGCACAAAGTTGATCTGGGTCAATGCCGTCAGGGTGCCCACCTGGGAAATTTTCGCCGCCACCGACGCTCAGATCAGGAAAGGCTGACGACATGACCAGCAGCAATCCAAATCGAGACCCGATACCCCGTTCGAACGTCGCGACATTCGAACAGATGCGGGAGTTTACTGAAGCGTACGACGACGGCGCCCTGGCCAGACAGGAAAGTCAACTGCGCGCCGCCCTCAAGAAAATTCTGTTGCTGCGCCGTCAGCGCGATCAGGCGACGCAAGGACCGGGAATGATCGTGCGCGCGTTGTTCGCCGCGCGGGAGTCGGCGGCGGGCCGCGTCGCGCAGCTCTCGCCGAGGGAGCAGGAGGTTCTGCAACTGGTCCTTGCTGGAAAGCCCAGTAAAATGATCGCGTGGCAGTGCGGTATCAGCCAACGCACCGTGGAGAATCATCGCGCGGCGATCATGAAGAAGACTGGCGCGAAGTCGATTCCCGCATTGGCTCGGTTGGCGGTGGCCGCCGCCTTTAACGAGGTCGATGGGCCGGTCGCGGGTCGCGTGGCGCGGGACGCGAATGACGCCGGCCGTTACGTGGCGAATGACACACGGATGGCCAGCGCGGCGGCGGGCTGAAGCGACGCCGGCCATGTCGGATCGATCCAAAAACGGTTTTTTGTCGAAATAAACTCACGCCGCGATCCCGATTTCTCCGGCATTGCGCGGTCGAGGCAATCCCTGGTCCAGGGCGATCCGGTACAGCCCACCGATTTCGGTTTCAGCGATCTCGACCGGTTGATTGCCACCGGGCCGCACGCCGGCCTCGATCCACCCCGCGATCTCACGCGCATAGGGTTTATCGATGAACCACGTCGCTTCCAGCGCGACGATATCGGCTACCACCACGCGGCCCATGCTGTTGAGCACCGTCAATGCACCCCCGGCCGCGAGATGGATCAGCGGCGCGGCGTCGGAAATAACCGCGGTGGGTCTGATCGGCGGCTGTTTCATGGTCCGCCATCCTGACACACCGGAAGGAGTCCGGGGCGCGATTGCCGTTGCTTCGTGCATTCCAAGGATCGCGTTGGCGGCTGTCCGGTTGAGGACCGCGGAGCCGCCGGCCGTTATCCGCCGTGATCTGCTTCGAGACCCGTGGATTTGAACCCGGGAAGACTGATGGACCCGGCGGGGAGGCCTCCTGAGAAGCCCGGCGGCGGCACTGACACATCGCGCTATCGGGTAAGAGCGGCCTATGCTGGCGTCATCGGTGGAAGGTCCCGCATGAACCAGATCACCAAACGCCTGGAACAAGCCCTCGACACCGTGCGCGCGATGACGCCGGATCAGCAAGACCTCCTGGCCGTTGAGTTGATGGAGCGCGTTCAGGCCCTGACGGGCCCGCGGAGCAGCCTCACCAACGGGGAACGCATCGAACTCGAAGCGGAACTCGCCGCCGCCTATCGCGGCGAACTGGCCACGGACGATGAGGTCACCGCGATGTTCGCGAGGCACAGGCTATGACGACGCTTCGGCGTTGAAAATCCGCTACCGCCCGACGGCCCCGACACAGCTCGACGAAATATTTTCCTGCATCGCGATCCATCATCCACGCGCCGCTCGCCGCGTCGCCCGCTCCATCAAACAGTCGATTGAGCGTCTCGCCATGTTTCCTATGGCGCCCGGGCAAGCGAGGTACCTGACATCCGCGAATTGCCAATCGTGCGCTATCCAAACATCGTGTTTTACACCATCGACGAAGCGGCGGGTGAGGTGTTGATCTTGCGGGTGCGTCACACCTCGCGAGACCCGGGACATCCCTCTCGATTGACCTGCTCAGCAGGGAATTCACCCGCCGATCTCGGCAACCGCCACCACTCCGTCTATGCTCCCCCGCACAACCAGCGGCCCCACGACCGCGAAGGGAGAGAGACACCATGGCAACCTACGTCCTTCTGCACGGCGCCTATCAGGGCGGCTGGATCTGGCGGTACGTGACCCCGCGCCTCCGCGCCGCCGGCCACATTGTGTTCGCCCCCACGCTGGACGGCTGCGGCGAACGCCGCCACGCGCTGCGCCCCGGCATCGACACCGAATCGCAGGCCGCCGAAGTGTCGGAAATGCTGTTCTTCGAGGACCTCAAGGACATCGTCCTCGTCGGCACCTCATGCGGCGGCATGGTCGCCTGCCGCGTGGCGGAGCTCGCCCGTCCGCGCATCGGCCGCGTCGTCCTCGCCGACGCGTTGGCGCTGTTCAATGGCGAGGCGGTCTCCGATCACGTCAAACGCCCCACCGCCGTCACGACGGACATCGGCACCGGGCCGTCCCGCGAGGACGCCGCCAACCGCATGTTCATCTCCCTGTCCGAGCCCATGAAGTCGTGGGCGTTGGAACGCGTCACCCCGCACCCGATCGCCGCCATGCAATCGCCGGTCAAACTCGACAGCTTCTGGCGGCAATCCTGGGACGCGTCGGTGATCTGGTGCCGGCAGAGCGTCAACCCGCCGGTCGCCCATCAGCGTCGCGCCCAGGAGACATTGAAGGCGAGCTGGCATGAACTGGATACCGGCCATTACCCGATGCTGACCGAGCCCGAGCGGCTTGCCCAGCTGATCATGGCTGGATAACGCCAGCCGCCGCCGATCCCAGATGGACCCGGCGAAACCAACCGACTATCAGGTGCCCTCCCTGTTCGAGTCGCCGTAGCCCTATGCTGAATCGCCTGCTTGCCGGCCTGGTCGATGCCAGCCGCCGCCATGCTTTCCTCGTCCTGTTCGCCGGATTGGTGCTGGCGGCCCTCGCGTGCGCCGTGGCGGCCACGCGTCTGGGCGTCACCACCGATACCGACAAGATGTTCTCCGACACCTTGCCGTGGCGGCGCAACGCGATCGAGCTGAACAAGGATTTCCCGCAGTTCCGCGATCTGCTGGTCGCGGTGATCGACGCCAAAGAGCCGGAAATGGCGGACGCCACCGCCGCCGCCCTCGCCGAGGCGGTGGGCGAGGATCATGCACATTTCCTCTCCGTCCGCCGTCCCGACAATTCGCCGTATTTCGAGAAGAACGGCCTGCTGTTCCTCGATCTGCCGCAACTCACGGCGATCATGGACCGGACGATCGACGCGCAGCCGTTCCTCGGGCAACTGGTGGCCGATCCGACCGCGCGCGGTCTGTTCTCGGCGCTGGCGCTGCTCGGCGTGGGGGTGACCAAGGCGGGGACCGATCTGACCCCGTACCTGGAGCCGATCCGCGCGTTCCACGAGGTGCTGGCCGACGCCGTCTCCGGCAAGCCGCGTCCGCTGTCCTGGCAAAAGCTGCTCGGCGCCGGTCTGTCCGACCTCTCTGGGCAATACCGCTTCGTGCTGATCCAGCCGCGGCAGAATTTCGGCGCCCTGGAACCCGGCGGCGAGGCGACCGCCGTGCTCCGCCACGACATCAGCCAGTTGGAATTCGTGAAATCCGGCGACGCCCGCGTGCGCGTCACCGGCCAGGTCGCGCTGGCGGACGAGGAATTCGCGACGGTCGCTCAGGGCGCCGTGGTGGGGCTGATCGGCAGCGTGGTGTTGATCACGCTGTGGCTGTGGCTGGCGGTGCGCACCTGGCGGCTGATCGTCCCCATCCTGATGACGCTCGCTCTTGGCCTGATCCTGACGGTGCTGTTCGCCGCCGTGGCGGTGGGCACGCTGAACCTTGTCTCGGTCGGCTTCGGCGTCATGTTCGTCGGCATCGCGGTCGATTTCGCCATCCAGTTCTCGGTCCGCTATCGCGAGTATCGCCACCTCGCCGGCGACGCCAGACGCGGGTTGCAACTGACCGGAGCGCGCGCCGGCGTGCAAATTCTCTGCGCCGCGCTGGCCACGGCGTCGGGTTTCCTGGCGTTCGTGCCGACGGCGTTTTCCGGCGTCGCGGAACTCGGCCTGATCGCCGGCGCCGGCATGTTGATCGCCTTCGTCTGCACGTTGACGTTCCTGCCCGCCGCGATCACCGTCTTCAATCCGCGCGCCGAGGCCGAGGAAGTCGGCTTCGTCTGGGCTTTGCCGCTGGACCCCTGGATCCAGGCCAATCACCGCTGGCTGCTGGCGGTGTTCGTCGCGCTGGTGGCGCTCGCGCTGGCCGTGTCGCCCAGGCTGACGTTCGATTCCGACCCGCTGCACACCAAGAACCCCAACACCGAGGCGATGCGCACGCTGCGCGACCTGATCAACGATCCGGTCACCGACCCTTACACGATCGACATCGTGCAGTCGAACATCCAGGCGGCCGACCTGCTGGCCGAGCAACTGAAACAACTGCCGACCGTGGCGTCGGTCCGCGACATCGACAGCTTCGTGCCGAAAGATCAGGACAAGAAACTGGCGGTGATCGCCGACGCGCGCACGATCCTGGAGCCGACGTTGAATGCCTCCCCGCCGGTCGCGCCGATCACCGCCGATCAGGTGCGGCTGGCCGCCGGCGTGGCGCTGTCGCAAATCGATCCGGCGCTGGCGAAACTGCCCAAGGATCATCCGCTCGCCCTGATCGCCGTCGATCTGCGCGCGTTGCGCAATGCCCCCGACGACGTGGCGATGGCCGCCAACGGCGCGCTGACCCGGTTCCTGCCGTTGCAACTGGATCATCTGCGCCTGGCGCTCAGCGCCACCAAGGTTTCGCGGGCCGACATCCCGACCGAAATCCGCCGCGACTGGCTGCTGCCGGACGGCCGCGCCCGCCTGCAGGTGCTGCCGAAAGCCAACGTGCTCGGCACTCAGGGCATGACGGCGTTCACCGAGGCGGTGACCCGCCTGGCACCGACCGCGGGAGGCTCCGCCGTCACCATCGCCGCCACCAGCGCGACCATCGTCAGCGCGTTCCGGACCGCCGCGATCAGCGCGCTGCTGGCGATCCTGGTCATCCTGTTCCTGATCCTGCGCCGTCCGATCGACGTCATCCTGGTGGTCGCGCCGCTGGTGCTGTCGGCGCTGTTGACCTTGCTGGTCGCGGTCCTGGCCGGGCTGCCGCTGAACTTCGCCAACATCATCGCTTTGCCGCTGCTGCTGGGCGTCGGCGTGTCCTTCAACGTCTATTTCATCATGAACTGGCGCGCCGGCCGCGTCGCGCCGCTGGCCTCCGCCACCGCGCGCGCCGTGCTGTTCTCGGCGCTGACCACCGGCACCGCGTTCGGCTCCCTGGCGCTGTCCGGCCATCCCGGCACCGCGAGCATGGGCGTGTTGCTTCTGATCAGCCTGGGGTGCACGCTGGTCGCCAGCCTGATCTTCGTACCGTCGGTGCTGGCCGCCTTGGGGCCATCGATGCGCGGAGCATAAGCAAAGGGGAGGGACGCGTGCGGCCCAGGAGATGCCTGTTCCCGACGGCGCCCATGCTGTTGGCGGTCGGTTTGCCGCTTTTGGCGGTTGGTTCGCCGGCGCCGGCCTGGGCAGATCCTCCCGCGCCGTGCGATCCGCCGCGGGCGATGCCGCTCAACCCGGCTGGCAGGCCGCCCTCTGGGCCGCTGGTCAGCTCCGTGACCGCTATTCCTCCATCACCCGCCTGCGCCGATCCTGGCGCGGTCGTCACCCGCTCATTGCACGACCCGGCGGCGGATGCCACGCACGCGCTGACCGTACCCGATCTGTCGCAGGTGATTCCGTTACACGGAGGCGAATGATACCGGCGAGCCGGCGGCCACCACGCATCGATCAGTCGTCGTAGCCCGGCTCGACCGCATGGCCATCAGGTTAAGCGCCGGACAGAGAACGATCTTCACTTTATCGTCATCCTCGGCCCTGAGCCGAGGATCGCTCGCATCACACTCGTGGGCGATTTTCGACCCTCGGGGCGCGTCCACAGATGCTCGGGTCGAGCCCGATCAGGACGGCGGGGGTAATTTCGAGCACGTCTGGCGCTTAACTTGATGCCCATGGGGCTCGACCGGGCTATCGCTCCCCCCAAACTCGCTCTCACCCGCGTGTTCTCGCCGATGGTCCAGTCGAGACCATGACGAATGATAGAGGGTTGCCACGCCTTTCTCCCAGCTAACCGGCGTGGATGACCCGGCCATCTCCCGCCGCACGGTCCCGGCTGGTATGGTTGGTTGGGATCGACCTCACCGGGGCCGCGCGACATCATCGCCCGCCCGCCCGCCACAAAGCGATCACCACGCCGCCCGAAAGGACCCTCGCGATGGCCTGTTCCGAGCCGATTTGCTACCTGTTGCACCGGGAAGCCGCCGACGGCACCGAAGGCATGCTGATGGAGCCCGACCTGGCCTCCGCGCTTGAGGACGCCTCCGACCCGGCCTGGCGCGCGGTCCGTATCACCTTCGGCCGCCAGACGGTGTTGGAAGGCGAGGAACTGGCAACCGCGATCGCGGAGAGACACGGCTCATGATCACCCTGGACCTAATCATCGCCGAGAATTTGCACGTGGTGCGGGAGCGCATCGCCGCCGCCGCCATCCGGGCCGGCCGCGAGCCGGAGGACGTGACGCTCGTTGCCGTGTCCAAGACCAAACCGGTCGACGCCGTGCGAGCCGCGTTGGCCGCCGGTCAGACCGTGTTCGGCGAAAACCGTGTGCAGGAAGCGGCCGAGAAGTTTCCCGCCCTCCGCGCGGAGCATCGGTTCAGCCTGCACCTGATCGGCGGCCTGCAAACCAACAAGGCGCGCGACGCCGTGCGCATCGCCGATGTGATCGAGACGTTGGACCGTCCCCGCCTGGCCGACGCGCTCGCGGCCGCGATGGAGAAGGAAGGCTGCCGGCCATCGTTGCTGATCGAGGTCAATACCGGCGGCGAGACGCAAAAGTCCGGCATTCCGCGCGACGATGCCGATGCCTTCATCGCCGACTGCAAGGGACGTTTCGGCGCCGGTCTGACCGGCCTGATGTGCATCCCGCCGCACGGCGAGGACCCGCGGCCGCATTTCACATGGCTGGCGGACCGCGCCGCGCGGCATGGTTTGGCGGTCGTATCGATGGGCATGTCCGCCGACTACGAAATCGCGATAGAATGTGGCGCGACGCTGGTGCGGGTAGGGACGGCGATTTTTGGCGGGCGAGGGTAGGGTTCCGGCTGTGCATGGCAAATGAGGTTCATCGTACGAATTGTCGTCGCGGAAATCGTGGGGATACTTGTCCTGACCGCGTATTTTGGACCCTCTGGTTTCCTTGAATTCATATTCGCCCTTGCTGTCGCGGTCATGGCCGGAGCGGTGCCACTGCTGATTTTTCTTTGTTTGATCCTGTTGCCAATTGAACTGTCGCTGTCCCGTTTGGGCGCTGATTGGGCGATCGTTATCATTGCTCCGGTCCTTGGATGGGCGGCCCCGCGTCTTATTTTCCTGATCGCTCCCAACCACGCGAACGCGGCCGCGGCACTGCCAGCGCTGATCGTGGCAGGTGTGACCGGTGGTATCATCTGGGCTGTTGGCGCTATAACGTCGCCACGGCACTATTACTGAGTGAGGCGACGCGATGGTTTGGCACACCGCGTGTCCGATGGATCTCGCGCCGTGCCAACGTCGGGCATCGGAAATCATCGGGCCTGACGCACCGAGAGGTTGAACCGAACTGCTGCTCGCGGTGCGCCGGCGACTGACGATCGGACACGCAGGCAGGGCTCGGTTCGCCGATTGTTTCAATCGTGTCGATGTTCGATCGGGCCCTCACGCCGGAGCGAACAACCTCTCGTGCTGCCCCTCGACCGCCAGCGGCGCCGGATCGACAATCCCCTGAAACGCCGCGTCCCGTTGCAGCACCGGCAGCACCTGATCGGCGAACAGCCGCATGTTCCGCTCCGCCAGATGATGCGGCATCGAACCGTACGAGAACTCGGTGACCAGGTGATCCATGCCGGTCAGGCGCCGCAACTCGGCGATCTGCTGGATGCAATCGTCGGGCGAACCGGCGATCTGGATGCTGACGTAAAAATCCGTGGCCTTCGACCGGAACCCCGGATCCTTCATCTTGGTATACGTCTTCGCCAGCTTTCCGTACGACTCATACCCCTTCACCGCCGCCAGATGCCCGTCCGAGAAATGGTAGTGGTTATCGATCGAATCCCATTTCTCCCCGAGATATCGCGTGGCCCATCCCTTCGCCTCCTCCCGTGTCGGAGCGCACGCCACGTTGGTCAGGATGATCGGCGGTTTCGGCGTGTGCCCGACACTCCGCGTGATGGCGCGGTACTTATGCACGTCCTCCGCCGCCTTCGGCCATTCGTTCTGCATCACGATCAACATGCCGAAGCCAAGCTTCGCCATCAGTTCCGCCGACTCCGGACTGACCGCCGAAGCATGGAACCGCCGTTCCGGGTGCGAAATGGGCCGCGGCCGGATCGATGTGCGGGGGATTTGGAAAAATTCGCCGTCCCACTCGAACGTGTCGTGCGTCAGCGCCTTGATGATCAATTGCGCCGACTCCAGAAACCGCCCGCGCGCCTCGCCCATCGGGATCCGGAACCCTTCGTACTCCGCCGTCGCGGCGCCGCGCCCGAACCCCATCAGAGTGCGTCCACCGCTGAGAATATCCAGCAGCGCGATTTGCTCCGCGACGCGGATCGGATCATGCCAGGGCAACACGATGACGCAGGTCCCGAGCGTGATTTTCCGCGTGCGGCCCGCGTAATAACTCAACAACTGCAACGGCGCCGGAGACATCGAATAACCGGTGAAATGATGCTCCAGCGCGAACAGCGAGTCGAACCCCAACGGTTCGGCCAGATCGCCCATCGACAGATGCTCATTGTAAAGTTCGCTGTCGGGACGACCGGTTTGCGCGAGGATACTGATGGCGGTACCGACTTTCATGACGAAACTCCCTGTCGAAAGCTCGCGAAACACAGTCCCGTCCCCGTCAACGCGGGCGTCCGGTATCCTGGGCTGTACGACACCCAATCGAGATCCAGTGCTTCGACCGCGCCGGCGAGGCAAATCCAGTTGCGGATTTCCGAGCTGCCCGACTGCAACTTATGCAACGGCGCCGAGCGGAAGAACGCCGTGTCGTGCCGCCGCAGCGCCTCGATCACCGCGTGGTCGAACCCCTCGTCCACCAGGAAATGCGACAATCCGCCAGACGCCAGCACGCCAATTCGCGCGTCACCAGCGAACGCATCGATCGCCCGGGCGATCGCCTCGCCCAACACGAGGCAACGGGACGGCGATGGCTGGTTCGGCGGGTAATACGCGTTGAGGAACACCGGAACCACCGGCACCGGACGCTCCATCATCAGAAAGCGATGCACGAACGAAATGGCGTGTCCCTCGAACTTCCCGGGCGCGGTGCGCGCCATCGCCGACAGATCGAAGTCGTCGCGTTGCAGCGCGTCGATCAGATGCCGCGCCAGCGTGGCGTGGCAGGGATAAGCGACGTCGCCGCCGGTTTCCTGAAACCTCATGCGCGCGACGTCCAACGGGCCCTTCGCCTCGCTTGCCCGCGCGTTGGCGATCGTTTCTCCGTAATACACACCGATCGCCGGCATGTTACTGTGGTCGAACAATTCTTCCTGGTCGTCGCCGATCACGATCAGCGCGTCCAGCGCGGCGGCGGCGATATCGTCGCGCAACCGGGCAATCGCCGCCTGGACCGAGGCATGCCTTTGCCGCAACGCACCGGCCTCGATCCGTTCCGCCGCGTCGTCGGGCGCCGCGGCCAGCAAATCGTCATAGCGGCAGGTACGGCCTTCGAAATCGACGAATTGCCGCGCCCGGTCGCGCGCCACGAACGCTCCATCCACCCAGTCCTCGGCGCGCGCCGCCAACATCGGACTGTGCGAGGAGCCAAATCCCGCTATCAATCTGGCCATGATGCCGCTCCGTCGGGTGACGGACCGCGCCCGTAACGAGGCGGTCCGCCAGAGGAAATCAGCGCCAAAAAAACAGCGCCAGAAGAATCAACGAATGGGCGAGAACGCCGCCGGCAACAGGATCGCGTTCTTCTGCGATACCGTGGTGCCGGGAGGGCCGCCAGGCGGCCACGCACCCGCCGCGCGCGCCGCGTCCCGCACCTCGAAGCGCGTGTTGGCGTCTTTGTAAGCCCAGATGTGACACCATTTGTTCAGCGCGCCGAACTCGGTGTACCACGCGCCCACCAGCGGTGAATATTTTTGCCGGCCTTCGATCTTTTCCGCCCAGCGATCGATCATGCCGGGAATGGCGCCGGGCTGGAGCGTGTACTGGCGCATTTCGAAGATCGGTCCGACCTCGCGCGGCGTCAGCGCCGGGGAGAACGGCGCGGGCATGAACACCTCGCTCTCCTGGTGCGTGACGAACTCGCGGATCGCCGGCGGCCAGCCTTCTTCCTTCTGAGCGGCGGCGCGAACCGACGCGCGGTGCTCGAAACTGTCATAGGTCCAGACATGGATGATCTGGTTGAGCGGGCCGATCTCGGTATGCCAGAACGCCGCCAGTTTGGAGTGTTTCTCACGCACCGCGAGCGCCGCGCCGAAGCGCTTCTCCGCCTCGGCGATCGAGCCTGGCTTCAACGTGTAAGTCCGCGTTTCGATGATCATGGTCCGTCCTCCTGTTGCCTTGTGGCGGGGACGATAGAGCAGTTCCGGCCCGAAGGAAAACCTGGGGCACGAAAACCAGCGGGACGCGAGGCCGGCGAGGCCAGGAGGCGTTACTGTGCGAAAGTCCAGCGATTCATTCGGCGCTCTCGCGTCATGCCGGATGGCTCACGCGTTCGACGGCGCCGTCGTCACGTCATGTGCGTCCGCCCATGCGGCCGCCAGCGGCAGACTTTCCCGCAACGCCTCGGCCAGCATCTCCACCACTTCGGCGGCCGGTCCGGTCCCCTCGCTCGCTTTCTGCAATGCCGCCGCCAGCCGGCCCAACCGGGTCAGCCCAACCGTGCGCGCCGCGCCGGCCAGCGCATGCGCTTCCCGCCGCACTGTCTGGATCGCGCCGCTTGTCATGGCGTGCCGGATCGCCATCATGTGCGACGGCGCGTCCTCCAGGAAGATGCGCAGCATCTCGACGACGCCCTCCCCGCCGATATCGCCGGCGAGGCTCGCCAGGAACCCGGTGTCCAGCACCTCCGTCACGTCCGCCGGCGCCTCGACCGGGTGGCCAACGGGGTGACCAGTCCCCGCGGCGCGGGGGCCGTTGTGCTCCAGCACCGCGCGCAATCGTTCCATGGTCACCGGCTTGGTCACGAAATCGTCCATTCCCGCCGCTTCGCACGCCTCCCGGTCCGAAGCCTGCGAGTTGGCGGTCAGACCGACGATCCAGGCGCGGCTGCGCGGCGGGGTGCCGGCGCGGATCATTCGTGTCGCGGCCAGCCCATCGACGTCCGGCATCATCACATCCATCAAAATCACGTCGTAATCCGCGATCGAGGCCGCCACCACCGCGCGCGCCCCGTCTTCCACCTGGTCCACGCGATGCCCCATCCGGGTCAGCATGCGCGTCGCGACGTGGCGGTTGGTGGGATTGTCCTCCGCCAACAGCACCCTCAGCGGACGTGAGGTACTCGGCGCCGGCACCGGAGTCGCCGCCCGCGCGGGTTCCGCCGGCAGCAACTTCAATCTGGCACTGAAACCAAATACGCTGCCGCGGCCAGGCGTGCTCTCGACCTCGATGGTGCCACCCATCAGGGTCACCAGATGCCGGCAAATCGCCAGGCCCAGACCCGAGCCGTCGAACCGGCGCGACTTCGACCCATCCACCTGGGTGAACGCCGAGAACAACCGTCCGGCATTGTCCGGATCGATGCCGATCCCGGTATCGCCGACCGAGACCTCCAGCATCGCCGTACCCGGTTCGGCCGCATGCATTCGCGCTGTGACGGTGACGCCGCCGGTTTCGGTGAATTTGATGCCATTGCCGATCAAATTCACCAGAATCTGTCGCAGCCGCGCCGGATCGCCGCTGATCCGGGCTGGCAGGTCCGGTGCGGTCTCCGCCACCAGTATCAGCCCCTTGGCGCGCGCCTGATCCAGCAACATCGCGATCGTGCCGCCGATCAACGCCGCCGGATCGAACGCGACATCGTCCAGCTCCAACCGGCCGGCGTCCAGCAACGAGAAATCCAGCACGTTCTGGATCAGCGACGACAGATGCTCGCTGGAATCGCGAATGACACGGACATAATCCTGTTGTTCCGCGTTCAGGCGCATCTCCGCCAGCAACCCGGCGGCTCCGACGATGCCATTGATCGGGGTCCGGATCTCGTGGCCCATCACCGCCAGGAATTCCGTCCGCGCGCGGATCCCCGCTTCCGCCGCGTCCCGCGCCTGAGCCATCTCGCGCTCGATCCTTTTGCGTTCCGTGACGTCGGTGAAGGTTCGCACGGCGCCGCCATCCGGCAGCACCGAGGTGTGGACCTCCAGGACGGTCCCGTCGGCGCGCGTGCGCTCATAATGCGCGAGGGCGGGATCGATCCCGCCGGCCGCGATCATCGCGGCGACGCGCGGGTCGTGGCGAAATTCGTCATGCTCCTGTTGCCAGCGCAGAAAGTCGTCGAAGCCGCCGCCGGAGCGCGCGATCTCCGGCGGTAGGCCGAGCAATTCGGCGACCCGGCGGTTCACCACCGGCATCCGCCGCCGCGCATCCACCATCATGATGCCCTGGCTGATATTATTGAGCGTCACCGTCAGCGCGCGGTGAAACCGGGTCAGGCGAAGCCATTGCCGTAGCGTCATGAAACCGACGAGCAACACGATCAGCGACAGGCACAGCCCCGCCAACAGGCTGTCGCGCCGTGCCTGATCATACGACGCGAACGCCGCCCGCCGGGACACGCCCACCGCGACGAACAACGGATAGCCGGGGACGTCGCGATAACTGACGATCGCGTTCGGTCCGGCTTCCGTCGCCGTGCCGTCTCCCTGACCATCGTCGAACACCGGCGCCAGCCGCAGATCGGGGACCGCGGCGACGTCGCCGCCGATCAAACCGACGTCCGGCCGCGCCGCCCGAATGATGCCGTCGCGCCCGATCAACACGGCGAAGCCTCGATCGGCCCGCTCCGACTCACGGAATACGCCCAGTACGTGGGGATCGAGCGACGCCACCACGATGCCCGCGAAGCGTCCGTCGGGCCACGTCATGCGCCGTGTGAACTGGATCGCCAGCTTGCCGGAGGCCCGGCCGACGACCGGCCGGCTGACGAACAAACGGTCTTCCGCCGCGTTCACCTGGACCTTGAAGTGTTCCCGGTCGGCGACGCTGACATTCGCCGGCGCGTTGGCCGTCGTCGTCGTCAACGTCAGTCCGGACGCGTCGACCACCGCCAACTGCACGCTGATCTCGCGCAGCACGGTCTTGTCGTGGAACCAGTTTTGCAAAGTGAAATGGGCGGGGTCGCGCAGATACACGTCGCGGACATGTTCCAGCGCCTGGTCCAGCAGCGCGATCGAGCCGCTGACCGTCTCCCCGAACGCTCCCGCCAGGTTGGCCGTCTGGATTTCCGCGTCGCGCAGCGCGCGTTGATGGTCCTGCCGCAGATCGATCGCGATGACCCCCCAGATCACCCCTAATGTGCCCAGCAAAAGGATGGCCTGGCCGGTGATCGTGACGGAGGCACGTGGAGATCGCGTCAAGCGGATACCATCGAAAACGCCGCGAGCCAGGGGATCAACTCCGCCTCGGACATCGCGTGGCCGAAATACCAACCCTGACCCACCCCGCAGTCGACCGCGCGCAGCATCCCCAGCACCGCTTCGGTCTCGATCCCTTCGGCGACCACGCGCAGCCCCAACTCGCGCGCCATGGAGATCGTCGCGCGCACGATCTTCCACGCCTCCGGATCGGCTTCACATTGCGAAACGAAGGAACGGTCGATCTTGAGTTCCGAGAACGGCAGCCGCAACAACGCCAGCAACGACGAATGTCCGGTGCCGAAATCGTCGATCGAGAGTTCGATGCCCTTGATGCGCAGCCGGGTCAGTACCTCGGCCGCCAGAAGCGGGTTGCCGATCACCGTGCTTTCGGTGATCTCGGCGATCAGCGCGCCGGGACCCAGCCTTGTTTCGTGCAAAAGCCGTTCGATTTCGTCCGGCAACCTGGGATCGGCCAGCACCAGAGGGGAAATGTTCACCGCCACCCGGCAATCCGGATAGCGCGCGCGCCAGCGTCCGCAGGCCTCCAGCGACGCGCGCATGATGTGAAACGTCAACGGAACGATCAGGCCGCACTGCTCGGCCAGCGCGACGAAGACTTCCGGCGGCGGCCCGCGTCCGGCGGCTCGCGGCCAGCGGGCCAGTGCCTCCACCCCCACGACGCTGCGATCGCGCAACGAGACCTGAGGCTGGAAATGCGGCACGATCCGGCCTTCGCGGATGGCCCGCGCGAGTTCGTCGATGGTTGGCGGCGGGCAATCCGGATCGGGCTCCTCCGGCGACCGGGTCAGGGGCGCTTTTTCGGCCGGCGCGTCGCGCAGCAACGCCCGCAGCGCGCCTGGCGCGGCCGGCTTGCGCAGCATGCCCGCGACCCGCAATCCCATGCTGGCGGCCAGCCGCAGGCTGGCGGTGATGACGCGCTCGTCCAGCCCGGACAGGAAGATCAGCAACGGGTCGCAGCGCGCGTCGCGCAACGCCCGCAGCAGGCTGATGCCCTCGGTTTCGCCCAGAGACAGATCGAGGATGACGGCGTCATAGCGGGTTCGCGACAGATTGGCGGCGGCGTCCTGGAGATTGGCGACGGCATCGACGATGAAGCCCATCGGTTCCACTGCCCGCGTGACCAGAACCCGCTGGACCCGTTCGTCGTCCACGACCAAAAGGCGCTTTTGATGCGAAGGCTGCATATTCACGGGCGATCTCTGACCATGCGGCCAGCGGAGGCGCTGACCGGACCGCATGGCATCAGGAAAAGATGAACAAAGCATGAAAGACCGCGACAAAAGGCGTTGTATTGAAACGGTGGCGCGGTGGCGCGAAATCGCGTAGCCCAGAAAGACGCCAATCGACGGCGGACGCCAAACGCAGACCCAACGCCCCAACCGGATCTCGCCGCCAACATGCCTCCATCGTGGAAAGGTCATTTCCAGGGCAGGTCTTCCCAGGGGGACTCGCCCCACGGGAACGCGTCCCGGGGGGGGGCGTCCCGGGTGGTTTCGGACCCCAGGGGCTATTACGCCCGCCTTGGGGTGGAGCCGTCGGCGCTGGCGGAGACCATCACCGCGGCGTATCGCCGCAAGGCGCGCCTGGTGCATCCCGACGTGCCGGTCACCGGCAGCGCCGACGCCTTCCTGGAACTGAAGCAGGCTTACGACGTGCTGATCCACGCCGACCGGCGCGCCGCCTACGATCGCCTCGCGGAGCGGGAGGCGGCGCGTGGCCGCGGTCCCTGGCGGCCCGGCGAGCAGGAGCCGGGCGAGATCGGCGCGATGCCATTCTCGGACATGACCGCGCCCCCCACGCGGCATCCCCGGTTACGCGATCTGCCCGTCGCCGTCTGGGCTGGCATGGCGGTGCTGTTGCTGGTTGGCCTGATCGAGGTCGGCCTGCATTTGACCGCATCCCCACCCCCGGCGCGGCGCGATCCCATTCCCGCCACCGCGTGGGAAGTCCCGCCGCCGGCGCCCAACGAGCCCTTGCCCTCGGCCTTTGGTCCGGCACCGGTCCGGCTGGCGGGAACGCCGAATTTCTACATCGTGCCGACCGCGACGCCGGCCGTGCTGTGGCGCGAGGACCCGGCGCGGCACGCGCTGGTGCCCTGGGGCACCCTGCCGCCGTTCAGCGCCGTGCAGGGGCTGCGCCTGTTCAAGGCGAACGGCATGGTGGAGGTCAAGGTCAACGACAGCGCCAACGGCTTCGTCGAGGCCGGCCGGCTCACCCCCGGCGACAGCGCCGCCGCTGGGCGTGCCTGGTGCACCTATAACGCCGGCCCGACCCCGGAAAACGGCGAGGTCCTGACCCACGCGGTCAAAGGCGGCGCGACATTGTCGATCGACAACCGCTCGGGCCAACCGGCGGTGGTCAAGCTGCGCACGCAAGAGGGCGCCATCATCGCCAGCGTGTTCCTCGGCCCGGATGGTCAGGTGACGCTGGAGGGTTTGCCGGAAGGGCCGGCGCGGCTGGACTTCGCCACCGGAGAGGTCTGGAGCCGCGCCTGCCACGGGTTCGCCGCCGGCATGCGGGCGCAACGCCTGCCGTCGCCGTTCCCTATCGCCCACAACTCGCGGCTGGCGATCCCGCCCGACGCCGCCGTGCCGGTGGTCGAACTCCCCGACCAGGCCTTCGAGCAGGAATAGCCGCGGGGTCGCGGGCCTGGCCGCCGCCTCTCGCGCGGCGGGAACGGATCCCCTGGAGCCTCCCCATAGTCACGGGATACTGCTGGCGAAGGAGACAACGTTCCCGGGAACGTCATCCTCGGCCCCCCCGAACGTCGTCGTCGGTCCCCTGAACGTCGTCGTTGTTCCCCGAACGCCATCGTCGCTTCCCGAACGTCATCGTCGTTCCCCCGAACGCCATCGTCGGTCCCCG
>PLSZ01000625.1 GCA_003164305.1 Acetobacteraceae bacterium | reverse complement strand
CAACTTCGCACGACGATCGGCGAGCCGTCGTGATCGCCAGCGGCCGGGTCGAGGCACGTTTCCCTTCATCCTGGCGCGTCGTTAACCGATCGAATAACCCGCGTCCTGATCCGCGCAATGGAGATAGCTCATGGCAACCCCATCGATCGTCTCGACTGAACGTAAGATTCCCGGGTCTGGCATCGCCGAGGCCAACGCTGTCGTGGCGAAACGCGTGCACAATACCGTTCTGTTGCTGATGGGCGTATCAGGTTGCGGCAAAAGCACGGTCGCGCTCGAGCTACAGCGATTGTTGGGATGGGAGTTCAAGGAGGGCGACGATCTGCATCCACCCGCGAACGTCGAGAAGATGCGATCCGGCCATTCGTTGAATGATCAGGATCGGCAACCTTGGCTGGAAGCTGTCGCTCGGTGGATTGATGAGCGCCTTGCGAACGCACAGCCTGGGATCATCACCTGTTCCGATCTCAAGAGTGCCTACCGCGAGATCACCGTGGGCAACCGCCAGGGTGTTACGCTGGTGTATTTGAAGGGCGACGAGCCTGTGATCGCCGAGCGGATCGCCCAACGCAAGCACCGTTATATGCCGACATCTCTCCTCCATAGCCAATTCGAAACCCTGGAAGAACCGGCGCCTGATGAACACGCGGTCGTTGTCAATGTGCACGGCTCAATCGGCGAAACCGTCGCGGATCTGCTGGACAAGGTTGTCGCCGCGCAAAAGCGCTCCGCCTGATCCGGGCGGGTACCCGCCGCGTCGTCTTTAGCGCGGTGGCGCGCGACGGCACCTATCTAACGGTAAGTCTCCTCGCGGACGTCTCCACGCGCGAAGCACCCCACTCGCGTTCGCGACGGATCAGTTTCGCACAAGGAGACCGCGCGATGTTCGAACTCATTGAAGGACTTCCCGCGGATACGAGTGGACTGCGCGCCACCGGCATGGTGACCGCCGCGGATTACCAGCAGACCATCATCCCCCTGGCGAAACAGAAGATGGCGGCGCATGGCAAGGTTCGCGTGCTGATGCACTATGGCCCCGGGTTCACCGGCTACAGCCCCTCCGCCATGTGGGAGGATACCAGGTTCGGGCTGTCGCATCTCGGCGACTTCAGCAAGATTGCCGTCGTGTCGGACGTTGTTTGGCTCCGCCACCGCGTGTGGCTGTTCGCGCCATTTATCCGCTGCCCGGTACACGTGTTCGGCAATGACGAACTCGACGCCGCCAAAACCTGGATCGCATCATGACATCGCAAACGCGCACCAATGATCTCCTGGCGTGAACTGCCCGCGCCGCTGAGCGCGCTACGCGACCTGGCGCTCGACCTGCGTTGGACCTGGAGCCATGAGGCCGACGTTCTATGGGCGCGAGTGGACGATGGTTTGTGGCGGCGGGCGCGGAACCCGTGGACCATCCTGGAGGAAGTCTCGGCCGCCAGGTTGGCGGAACTCGCCGCCGACGCCGGCTTCGTCGCCAATCTCGATCGGCTTGTCGCGGCGCGGAACGCCTATCTGGCCGACCGCGGCTGGTTCGCCGCGGCGCGGGGCGGGGTGAAGCCGGCCGGCGTGGCCTGGCTCAGCATGGAGTTCGGCCTCGGCGAGGCGCTGCCGCTGTACGCCGGCGGGCTTGGCATACTGGCGGGCGACTTCCTGAAATCGGCGAGCGACCTGGGCGTGCCGGTGATCGGGATCGGCCTGTTATACCAGGAAGGTTACTTCCGCCAGATGATCGATGCCGCGGGGCGGCAGTTCGAGGCCTTTCCGTACAACGATCCTTCGAGCATGCCGGTCGAGCCCGCCCGAACGGCGGACGGCGGCTGGCTGCACATCCCGGTCGAACTGCCTGGGCGAGCGCTGCAACTGCGCGTGTGGCGCGTCGTGGTCGGTCGGACCCTGCTCTATTTGCTGGACACCAACGACCCGGTGAACGGCCCGGTCGATCGCGGCATCGCCGGCAAGCTGTATGGTGGCGGCACCGAGATGCGGCTGATGCAGGAGATCGTCCTCGGTGTCGGCGGCTGGCGCCTGATCGAGGCGCTGCATCCCGAGATCGAGGTCTGCCACCTGAACGAGGGACACGCCGCCTTCGCCGTGCTGGAACGGGCGCGTCAGTTCGCGCGCCGCCAGGGCCTGAACTTCGCCGAGGCATTGTGGGCCACGCGGGCGGGCAACGTGTTCACCACCCATACGCCGGTGGCCGCCGGGTTCGACCGCTTCTCGCTGGATCTGCTCGCGCGATACGCCCAGGCCTGGGCTGGCGACGAGGTCGCGCTGGCGGATATCCTGAAGCTGGGCCGCGACGACGGCCCGGAGCCGGATGGCGTGTTCAACATGGCCCATCTCGCGACCCGAGGCGCGCTGCTGAATTTTGGCGTCAGCCGGCTGCACGGCGCGGTCAGCCGGCGGATTTTCCAGCCATTGTACCCGCGCTGGCCAGAGGAAGAGGTGCCGTTCGATCACGTCACGAACGGCGTGCATGTTCCGACCTGGGATTCCGCGATGGCCGATACGATCTGGACGCAGGCCTGCGGCAAGGAGCGCTGGCGCCACGAGCCGGAGGATATGTGCGAGCGGATTGAAACCGTGGAGGACGAAGCGTTATGGGCGTTGCGCGGCGACGCCCGAGAGGCGTTGGTGCGCGATGTGCGCGTCCGGCTCACCGCCCATCTGAGCGGACGCGGCCATCCACCCGAGGTTGTGGCGCTTGGTGAGACCGTGCTCGACCCCAACCTTCTTACCCTGGGCTTCGCGCGCCGGTTCACCAATTACAAGCGCCCCGACCTGTTGTTGTTCGATCCAGCTCGCCTCGCGCGTCTGTTGTGTGACGAGGCACGCCCGGTACAGCTTGTACTCGCGGGCAAGGCGCACCCGGAGGATGAGGCCGGTAAGAGAATGATCCAGGAATGGATCGGTTTCGCGCAGGACGCGCGATTCCGTCACCGTGTGGTGTTCCTGGAGGATTACGATATTTCCCTGGCACAGGAGTTGGTGCACGGCGTGGATCTCTGGATCAATACGCCGCGGCGTCCCTGGGAGGCCTGCGGCACCAGCGGGATGAAGGTGCTCGTCAANNTCGTCAATGGCGGGCTCAATCTTTCGACCCTGGACGGCTGGTGGGAGGAAGCTTACGCCCCCGGCCTGGGTTGGGCGATCGGCGACCGGCGATATACCGAGGCCGCCGATCAGGACCGGGATGACGCGGACGAGCTCTATACCGTGCTGGAACGCGAAGTCGTGCCGGCATTCTATGACCGTGACGCGACCGGTGTGCCGCGCGCCTGGGTGGCCCGTATGCGGCGCAGCATGACCGACCTGACGGTGCGCTACGGCGCGTCGCGCATGGTGCGCGAATATCTCGACAAGGCCTATTCGCCCGCCGCCCAGGCGTTACGCGAGCGTGTCGCGGACGGTGCGACGGCGGCGAAGGCAATGGCGGAATGGGATCAGCACCTGCATCGCGCCTGGCCCGGCGTGCATATCGGCGAACCGAATTTCGTCCAGCGGGATGACGGGCGGGAGGTCTCAGTGCCGGTTTATCTGGCGGAGGTCGCCCCGGGCGACGTTCGGGTGGAGCTCTATGCCGCGCCGGCCGATGGTGCGGCCTCCGAGGCCATCGTCTTGTCGCACGATGGATCAGTTCCAGGGGCAACCAGCGGCTTTATCTACCGGGGCCAGCTCCGCGGGGCGCGATCGGAAAGCGATTACACGGCGCGCGTCGTGGCGGCGCGCCGCGGCGTACGAGTGCCGGCGGAGACGGCGCTGATCCGTTGGCAGAGGTGACGAGACGACGGAGGCGCCAGACCGTTACGAATTCGTTCACATTACCTGACGTGGTTCCTCGGGCTCCGATGACAGGGGCGCGCCATGACGATGAACAGAACACTCTGGCGCGAAGCGCAATGGGACGAATCCCGTCAGCGGGATGTATCCGCGGTCGAATTGATCTGGATCATTGAATGTCCCGATATGTAAGCTCATTGTAACCTGGGTTATCGGGCTGCCCGCCAGCGGTCCTCGCGTCCGATCGCGCGTGGCCGCGGGTGCGCGATGCGACGGCCAATACCACGGTATCTCGTGAAGATGTCGTGGGGCAAGCGGCGCACGCCGCCCTTCGGGAAAGCCCCGGACAAAACCTGTTGGGGAAGGACACGCCGATGCGCGAAAATCGCGGAAACTTCATCGCCCGCGCGACCGCCGACCGGCCGGGCGCGACGGGACCGCTCGCCGGGGCTCCTGAACCGGACGTCGGTCAGGTCAATGCTCCGCGCCAACCGCGATCCCTCGATTGGCGGGAGGCGATCTGTGCCGCGGAGGCACGTTTGAACGAGGTCCGGATCGGGCCTGGCACCGGGGATCAGCCATTGGTAGCCGGCGCGGCGGTGGAGCTGGCGGCCGAGTTGTGTGCCTTCGGCATGCTCGCCGACGAGGTTGATCACATGCGGACGCGCGCGGATGAACGGCCTGCCGGCAAACAGCCAACGCGCGAGAACGGCCACCGCGGAAATGCGGACGAGGCGCCGTTTTCGGGTAGTGAATCAGTTTGAAAACGCGTGGTGTGGGTTGGGACAAGACTGAGGGATCGTCAGATGCGCACGCTTACCGCTTACTGGATCAGCGTCGTTATCGTTCTCGCTCTACTCAACGGCATGGCATGGCAAGCAGGAATGCTTCGGTTGCACAGCTTAAATGTGTTTTCCGCCGGGTTTGTCCTTGGGGCGCTCGGGATGTACATCGCGGCCTGGCTGTACGGATACCGCCGGGTCGTCTGATTTCAAACTGAATCACGACCCGTTTTCGGACGTCGCCGCGCGGCGGCATGGAGGGCGAAGGCCAACAGATTGAGGGTCACCAGAACGCTGGCGAGAGTTTCCTTGCCGTGCCCGGAATTGTGCTCGAGATGATAGCCGTTGGTCTTGAGCACATTGAAGGTTTCGTTCTCGATCCCTCGATCAGGTCGGGGGACAGGCCTTCCAACGAGCCAGCCCACAGGCGGCGAGTTCGGCGACGTTGCCGGATGCGATCGGGAGGTCGGTGACGAAGCTGTTATGATAAGTCCGCTTGCCCTTGGCGTTCTGAATTTCGATGGAGAACCAGTTGACGCTCAGCGCGTCCCTGGTGTCGCGCATCGGCACGGCTGAAAGGCAGCGATGGATCGTCGTCGTGCGCTTGCCGCGTGTGATACCAACCGCCCGAACGATTGACCCACCGCCGCATGCCGAAACGTCATCCCCGGGCCGGCGCGGACATCTTTCAGTTCAGCGATCAGGGATTCCAGGACCGTCAGGAGCCCATCGAGTCAAAGATCGCGCCGCGCCGCCAGGCAAAATCGTCATGGATCCCGGCCGGGGAGCAAGAAATCGGATTGTCGCATTCGCGACTCACCCAGCCTGGCGTGGCCGGCATTCGGGGAATGGCAGGCTGTTCCACGGGCTATTGAGAAACGCGACTCATTCGCATTTAGAACCGCTGCACCGCGATTGAGCAAGTTGGCCATTGGGCGAGCGCGTGATAGTGGACAAGCGAGGGCTGCCGCCCAATCGCGACTCATCTCGCGATAGCCTTGCAACGGAACCGGGGGAGACGGGAATGACCATACGTTATCTTGGTCTCGCCTTATTCATCTTCAGCGTCTTCCTGCTGAGTTGCCTCTCATTGTCCCGCTACGCACCCGATGCCCCTCTGTCTGACGTGCCATTTCGCATGCTCGCGAGGAATCGCTTGCGTCTCCGTATAGCAGCCGTTGGGCGTTTACGAACGCAGGTGGTCCTGACACTGGCACTTGGCGGCGCGGCGATATGGATCATCATAGCCGCGGGGCACGGGCCAGACGACAAAAAATGGGCCTATGGCACGCTGGGGACTGTGGTGGGCTACTGGCTTAAGGGGTAACCAGCGAGAGCATCAGGATCTCTGGGGGTTCATGCTGCCTCGGCTTGAGCGGCCGCCGCCGCATGATCGTTGGCGAGACCGGGATACCATTCCTCGAAGAGAGACCGGAGCGAGGCCGATCATCGAAAATGGACCAATGCGTTCTTCGCGGGCATGGGGTTGTTCACCCGACAGACAGCTCCCGCGACAGCGAGACACTCCCGATGAGGAAACCCGCGACCGGAGAGCCGTGCGCGGGAGAACCGCGAGCACGGTTCGGAGGGCGGGGAGGGTGACCTTCCCGACCCCTATCGGCCCGGGGGAGGCCGATCGGTAAAATAAGAACTGCTGACTGTCACAAGGCGCCGCTTGCGGAACCCGGCCGGCGCTCTTATGAGGGGGCGTCAAGGTCGCGGAAAGGCCACGGATCCATGGCGCTTGACATTCCATCAGACAATCGAGGCGCTCCACCCAACCGGGTCGAGGAAGCTCTGGCCTTCGACGACGTGCTCGTCGTGCCGGCGTATTCCCAGGTATTGCCCAGTGCGACGAGCACGCGGACGCGGCTGACACGGGGGATTTCGCTGAATATCCCGTTGATTTCGGCCGCCATGGATACGGTCACCGAGAGCGAGATGGCGATCGCCATGGCGCAGCTTGGCGGCATGGGCGTGATCCACAAGAACCTGACGGCGGAGTTGCAGGCGGCGCAGGTGCGGCAGGTGAAGAAATACGAGTCGGGCATGGTGGTGAACCCGCTGACGGTACACCCCGACCAGACCCTGGCCGAGCTGATGGCGCTGAAGGCCATGCATAAGATCAGCGGCTTTCCGGTGGTCGAGCGCGGCACCAACCGGCTGGTCGGCATCGTCACCAACCGCGACGTGCGCTTCGCCACCGACCCGGCGATCAAGGTCTATGAGCTGATGACCCGGGACAACCTTGTCACCATCAGCCCCGACGCGGCGCCCGAGGAAGCGCGCCGGTTGCTGCACCGCCACCGGCTGGAGAAGCTGCTGGTGGTCGATGACATGTATCGCTGCGTCGGCCTGATCACCGTCAAGGACATGGACAAGTCGGAGTTGCATCCGCTCGCCAACAAGGACGAACTGGGACGGCTGCGCTGCGCGGCGGCGACCGGCGTGGGCCCGGACGGCATCGAGCGGGCGCTGGCGCTGATCGCGGCCGAGGTGGACATCATCGTCGTGGACACCGCGCACGGCCATTCCCAGGGGGTGCTGCAGGCGATCGAGGCGATCAAGAAGAACTCCAACGCGGTGCAGGTGATCGGCGGCAACGTGGCGACGCCGGAGGGCGCGCGGGCGCTGATCGGGGCCGGGGCGGACGCGGTGAAGATCGGCATCGGCCCTGGCAGCATCTGCACCACGCGGGTGGTGGCCGGCGTCGGCGTGCCGCAGTTCACGGCGGTGCTGGAAACCGCGGCGGCGTGCCGGGAGCAGGGCGTTCCGGCGATCGCCGACGGTGGCATGCGAACCAGCGGCGACATCGTCAAGGCGATCGCCGCCGGGGCCGACGCGGTGATGGTCGGCAGTCTGCTGGCCGGCACCGATGAGGCACCCGGCGAGGTGTTCCTGTATCAGGGCCGATCCTACAAATCCTACCGCGGCATGGGCAGTCTGGGCGCGATGGCGCGCGGCTCGGCCGACCGGTATTTCCAGCAGGACATCAAGGATCAGTTGAAGCTGGTGCCGGAAGGGGTCGAGGGGCGGGTCGGCTACAAGGGGCCGGTCGGCAACGTGGTGCACCAGTTGGTCGGCGGACTGAAGGCGGGCATGGGCTATACCGGCAGCGCGGATATCGAGGCGTTGCAGGCGAATACCCGCTTCCGGCGTGTCACGGGCGCCGGCCTGCGGGAAAGCCACGTGCACGACGTCTCGATCGACCGGGAAGCCCCGAACTACCGTCAGGACTAAGGCGACACTCAACAATTACCGCTTCAGCCTGGCTTTCCTTGTGTCGTCATCACCGGGCTCGACCCGGTGATCTATCGCCGCGCGGTGCTGGTATAGATCACCGGGTCGAGCCCCATAGGCGCTAAAATAGTGCCGCGCATCGAACGACATCATTCACTTACGTCATGGTCCGGCTCGACCGGACCATCGGTGTGCCCAAACTCGCTCTCACCGGTGTGACCATGCCGATGGTCCGGTCGAGCCGGACCATGACGGGGAATGGAGGGATCGAGCCCGGTGACGACGTGCGCAAGCGCGCCACTCGACTCGTTTATTATTGGGCGTTGCCTAACGGCCGTCGGGGGTGTCCGTTACGGCGGGCGACCAATCACGGCTGGCGCATCCAGGTCGCGGGCAGCGCGTGCGAGGCGTCCGCGGTCAGCAAACCCGCCATCACGACCGCTTTCGCCAGAGCCCCGCTCGCCGCATCCGGCATCAGCCAGCGCGGCATCACGTGGTCCTGCATCGGACGGCCGAAATACCAGCCCTGGCCCATGTCGCACCCGGCGTCGCGCAGGCGGTCGCTGATGGCCTCGGACTCGATCCCCTCGGCCACGACGGGCATGTCCAGTTCGCGGGCGAGCGAGATGGTGGCGCGCACCAGCTTCCAGGCATCGGGATCGGTGCGGCGGACCGCGACGATCGAGCGGTCGATCTTCAGCTCGATGAACGGCATGCGCGGCAGCGACCGCACCCAATCCGGTTGGGCGAGGCGCGGATCGGCCGCGACCACGTCGTGCGCCCCGCTGGCCAGTTTTTCGGTGGCGTCGTCCACGCCGGACGCGGTGGTGGCGGTCCAGCCGAGCATTTTCATGCAGCGCGCGAGTATCGCGCGTTCCATGGGGTCGTCATCGACGATCAACACGCGGAACGCCACAGCCCGGGTGCCGTGCAGGTGGATCATGTCAGGACCTCGGGAACGCGGTATCGGCCATCGTGCGGAAAACCGGCCCGAGGACAGTGGCATTTCGGTTTCACGGGCTGGTGTAAGGAGATTGACACCAAATTCCTTGCAACATTCTTTCACGTCTTGTCGCGGGTGGATGATATCGAAATTGAGACGAATGGGACGGCGGATTGGCGCGTGGCGGGTTGGCCGGGAAAGCGGTATGACGCCTGCGCTGACGCGCGGAACGTCCCGCCAGGGAACGCCGTCCCGGAGGCCGGTCCACACCGGCTTTGGCTCAAAGGGATCCATGACTGATACCAAACGGTGAAGACAATGACGCATGAGTATCTCCGTCATGCTCGGGCTCGACCCGAGNNGGCAACTGATCCTCGGGTCGAGCCCGAGGATGACGACAGCACGCCCGAGGATGACGACAGCACGCCCGAGGATGACGACAGCACGCCCGAGGATGACGAAAGCACGAGAGTCAATATCAACGCCGGCTGGTACGAGATCGTGACTGAGATCGATGCGGTGGTATTCGACGCTTACGGCACGCTGCTGGATGTTCATGCCGCGATGGCGCGGCATGCCCGGCAACTCGGTCCGAATTGGCAACGGATCAGCGCGGACTGGCGGCAAAAGCAGCTCGAATACAGCTGGGTGCGAAGCCTCGCCGGTCCCCCGCATCATCGCGATTTCTGGCGGTTGACCGAAGAGGCGCTGGCGTGGACCGCCGCTCATCATGGCATATCCGACCGGGCGGTGCTGGCGGATGTCCTGGCGGCGTATCGCGCGTTGGACGCGTATCCCGAGGCGCCGGCGGTGTTGCGGCGCATTCGGGCCTCCGGGGCGCGGACGGCGATCCTGTCGAACGGCGAGCCCGGAATGCTGGCGGATGCGACGAGGTCAGCAGGATTGGATCAATTACTGGATCATATTCTTAGCATTGAAACTGTTGGCGTTTTCAAGCCGGATCCCCGTGTGTATCGCCTGGCCGAGAACGCGTTGGATCTTCCGGCCGCGCGCATGGCCTTTGTCTCTTCGAATCCCTGGGACGCGTTCGGCGCCCGGTCGTTTGGGTTCCGGGTGTTCTGGATCAACCGCTCCGGACTGCCGCCGGAATACGAACTGCCCGAGGTGGCGACCGAATTGCCTGACCTGACCGCGTTGCCGGACGCGATCGGCGCGGCGGCATGACCCCGTCGGCGCGTCTGGAGGCGGCGATCGCTCTGCTGGAAGCGATCGAGGCGGCGCCCGCCCGCCCCGCCGACGCGATCGCCAACGAGTTCTTTCGGGAGCGGCGGTTCATCGGCTCCGGCGACCGGCGCGCGGTGTCGGATCGGGTGTGGCGCGTGCTGCGGTCGCGGCGGCGGCTGACATGGTGGGTGCCGAAGGCGACGCCCAGGCTGCTGGTGGCGGCGTCGTTGCTGACAGAGGGGTGGGCTTTGGCGGGGGTGGCGGAGTCGTTCTCGGGCGACCGGTTCGCGCCGGGCGGCCTGGAGCGCAACGAATACAACGCGCTGCGCCGCGTGGAAGGGCAGGCGCTGGATCATCCGGACATGCCGGAGCCGGTGCGGTTCGAACTGCCGGACTGGCTGTATCCGCGCATGTTGGACCGCTTCGGCGACCGGTTGGCCGCGGAAATGGCGGCGTTGAGTGAGCCGGCGCCGCTCGATCTCCGGGTCAACATCCTGAAAGGCACGCGCGATGAGGCCCGCATCGCGCTGGCCGCCGAGGGATGGGAAGCGCGGCCGACTCCGCTGTCGCCCTGGGGATTGCGGATCGATGGACGGCGGCCGGTCACCTCGGGACCCGCGTTTCAGTCAGGGCTGGTGGAAATCCAGGATGAAGGCAGCCAATTAATCGCGGCGTTGACCGGCGCGACGCCAGGCATGCGGGTGGTCGATTGGTGCGCCGGCGCGGGCGGCAAAACGCTGGCATTGGCCGCGATGATGGGCAACCGCGGCCAGATCGTCGCCTGCGATGTGTCGGCGTCGCGCCTGGACGGCGCGGTGCGCCGGTTGCGGCGCGCGGGCGTCAACAACGTCGAGCGGCATTTGGTCGAAACGGGAGATAAATGGGCGAAACGCCGGGCCGGCGCGTTCGATCGCGTGCTGGTCGACGCGCCTTGCACCGGGACCGGAACATGGCGGCGCAACCCGGACGCGCGGCACCGTTTGACCGAGCAAGACCTCTTGGAATTGACTCGGAAACAGTCCAGCATCCTGGACACCGCCCGCGGGCTGGTGCGTCCGGGCGGACGTTTGATCTATGCGACGTGCTCCCTGCTGCAAGAGGAGAATGAGGGACAGGTGTCCGGGTTTTTGCTCCGTCACGCGGATTTCGCGCTGGTGCCGCTGGCCCGGTCGTGGCCGTTCGAGGGCACGGTTCCGGAAGGGGGCATGCTATCAGGGGACATGCTGTCGCTGACCCCGGCGGGTCAAGGCACGGACGGGTTCTTCGCGGCGGTGCTGGAGCGGACCGCGTGATCGCGATTCGCAAGGCCCGCCCGGCCGACGCGGTGGCGATCGCCGCGGTGCATGTCGCGGCCTGGCGCAATACATATCCCGGGATCCTGCCGGATACTTACCTCGCCAAATTATCGGTCTCGCGGCAGGCGGTTTACTACGATCAGGCGATCCGCGGCGGCACCGGCGTGATGGTCGCGATCGCCTCGGGCGTCGATGTGGCGCCGGGCAGCGCGGCGCGCATCATCGGCTTCACCACGGCGGGGAAAGCACGGCGCGGCGAAGTCAGCGGGCGCGCGTTGGGCGAGGGCGAGATCGAGACATTGTATGTGCTCGACGATTGGCGCGAACGCGGCGTCGGCCGCCGTTTGCTGCGCGCCGCCGCCGCGCATCTGGCCGAGGCGGGCTGCAAGTCGGCCTATTTGTGGGTGCTGCGCGATAACCCGAGCCGCTGGTTCTACGAGCGACTCGGCGGACGCACCGTCGCCGAGGCCATGGTCCAGGTCGCTGGGCAAGGCGTCGTGCAGACCGCCTTCGTCTGGGATCCGATCGAGCGCCTGCTGGCGGCATCGCCGCAAAGCTCCTAGCCGCTTTCTTCCGACACGGTTTGTGGCGTGTTCTGCTTGCTTCGCGCGGGCGGAACCGAGGCCGCGCGCGGGCCGCGAGCGGTGCGGCGAAACATTAATATGCGCACCGGCAACGTACTAAACCGCACAGACGCGGTGTTCGACTCGATGTACCCACACGAATCGCCCGCAGTATTCAGGCAGTGGACGACTGAGAGGTTATCACTCCCGCCGCCATCCGCCAGGGAGTAACTTGTGCCGGATCTTGAACAGTCGTCCGTCCGCAACCGGTTGCTCGCTGCTCTTTCCGCGGACGACTACGCGATGTGGGCGCCGCATCTGACGCGGGTCAATCTGGCGTTTCGGGCGACACTGCATCATGCCGGCGAACCGGTCGTCGCCGCGTATTTCCCCGAGCAAGGGTACGCGTCGATGCTGGCCACTCTGGGCGACGGCGAAGCCGCGGAAGTTGGGATGATCGGTTTCGAGGGCATCATCGGCCTGCCTCTGCTGTTTGGCACCGATCGCTCTCCGGTGGAGGCGTTGGTGCAATCCGGAGGTTCCGCGAGTCGGCTGCCGGCGGAGATATTCCAACGCGCGGTGGAGGAGCGGCCCGCGCTGCGCGCGCTGATGCTTCGTTACGCGATGGCGTTTAACACGCAGGTGACCATGACCGCGGCCTGCAATGGGCGCCATCGCGTGCAGCAGCGCCTGGCACGGTGGCTGTTGATGGCGAGCGACCGCACCGATAACGATGAGTTCGCGATGACGCATGAGTTTCTGTCGATGATGCTGGCGGTCAGGCGGGCAGGGGTAACGGTGGCGGCCGGGGCGTTGCAGAAGTCTGGATTTATTCGCTATGAGCAGGGCCGCATCCGGATTACCGACCGCCGCGGGCTGGAGGCGGCGGCGTGCGAATGTCATGCGATCGTGCGGCGGGAATATGAGCGTTTGCTAGGGCCCGCGCGGCCGCGGTAGGGTCCCGGCCGCGCCTTTGGCGGGGGGCCAGGGATCAGCCGCACAGGCGCTAAAATAGCACGGAGAGCGAGCTCGAGCCCTCCATTCGCCGTCATGGTCCGGCTCGACCGGACCATCGGCATGGTCACACCGGTGAG
>PLSZ01000257.1 GCA_003164305.1 Acetobacteraceae bacterium | reverse complement strand
CGCCAGCGCGGCCTGCTCCGACACCGGCCCGGTGACGGTCATCGAGACCATATAGGGCGCGGTACCCTCGATGTTGGCCAGCGTGTCGTATTGCGCGAGGCTGACGATCGCCAGCAGCCGGCTCGCGTCGGGCGGATACATCGCCAGCGTGGTGATCGTGTTCAACACGACCTGGTTCCACTGCATCGACACGTCGGTGCTGGTGGCGCCCTGACGGGTTACCGTGACCTGCGCCTGCGTCGACAAGCCCAGACCGTTGGTCGCCTGGACGGTGAAGGCGTTACTGCCCTCGGACACCGGCACATTGGCGAACTGGAACACGCCGTCCGGCCCGGCCAGGGTTTGCATGCCGGATACGCCCACCAGCGCGACCACCGCGCCCGGCGTGGTCGTGCCGCCCAACGCGACCAGCGCGTCCGACGTGATCTCACCGGAACCGCCCACGGCGGAGCTTTGCGCCAGGCCAAATCCCTGAACCGTCGGCGCCACCGTCTGCAGCGTGATGGTGACCGAGGTCTGGGTTTGGATCCCCAGTTGATCGGTCGCGATCAGGTTCAGCACGTAAAACCCATCGGGCAGCGTTCCGCCGTTGAGCGCCGTGAGTTCCGCCTGGCTCACCGTGAACGCCCCGTTGACGATCGTGCCGGTAATGTCGGTGTAGGACGCCGGTGACGCCGAGCCGAGGCCGGCCCGCAACGACACCAACGTGTTGGCCGCCGATATCGTCCCGGTGACGGTCGGATTGGCCGTCGTGCCGTTGGTCGCGGTGCCCGACGCGAATGAGGCGAGACCGGCCGTCAAAGCCGGCCCCACCGTCGCGTTATAGCCGCCGATCGAGCCGCCCGCCGTGGTCAGCACGCCGCCCGACCCGATGACCAGGTTGCCCGCGTTCAGCGACGTGCCCGCGCCCAGAGTCATGACCGCGGTGCCGGACCCGCCTAGTACAAGGGTACCGACGATATTCAGCGTGGTGCCTTTGCCGGTCAGGGTCACCTGACCGAGCGATCCGACCGCGTTGCCGAAGGTGGCGCTGCCGAGGGTGACCACGGCGCCGGACTGCATGCTGAGGATGCCGTTGCCCTGATCGCCGAACGTCGCCGCGCCGGAAACGGATAGTTTCGAGCCCGCGCCGGACACCGATATCGTGCCGCCGCCCAGACTCTCGGCGCCCACGTCCACGGTGTCGAGGACCACCGTGCCCTTGGCGTTCACCGACAATTGCGAGCCGCTGTCGTTGTTGCCGACGGTCAGCCCGCCGTTCACCTGCCACAACGATCCGGCGCCCGAAACGGTAACGGTCGAGCCGCCCGAACCGGACTGGTCGCCCAGAATGGACGCGCCGGAAGACAGCGTGGCGCCGCCGTTCAGGGTCAGCGTCGAGATCGTTGTTTCACCGATCGTCAGCGCGCCCGTGACGGCGGTCGATTTGGCGCCGATCGTCACCGCGGAACTCGCGTCGACGGTCAGGTCGCCCAGAAGCAGATTGGCGATCGTTCCATTCAGCGTCAGGCCGCCGTTCAGTTCCACCCCCGTGCCGGTCAGGGACGCGGCCGAGCCTTCGACGTCGATGTCGGAGAACAGGAACTGATTGTCGCCCCCGGTGGTGGTGATCGCGATGACGGAATTCGAGTCTGTTCCAGTGATGGTCAGCGCCGGCGCGGTCGCTTGCTCGGTGATCTGCCAGTGGCCGTTGCCGGTGATCGAAACGCCGACATTCGTCCCATCGGCGTCCTGCACCGTTCCGGGCTGCGTGTCGGAGGCCAGAACGGTGCCAATCGGCGGCGAGGTGTTGGTCGTCACGGTGACCGGCAACACCGCGTCCAGCAGCAGCCTGGTTTCGAACGTTTCGAACAGCAATGCCGTCGCCGGACTTTGCGTCGCGGCAGGCGGGCCATGACGTCGCTTCGCGCCGCGGCCGCGCTTCTTCGAGTGTTTATATTTCATTTGATTGGGTATGTCGGTCACGGCCTCTTCCCCCTCGCCGTAGCTTACGATTTCCGCCCCTTAGCATGGCTCACATGAGACGCTTCCCTCTCCCCCGGTCCGCTCGGTGGCAGAGGGCCGTCTTCTTCCGCGTCGGCCCCGATGGTTTCAACATTGCGTCACAGGATGCAACTTTGTTCCGCGATATGCAACGGATTGTTGATCAGGCGAATCGCACTTCGGATTTGCTTGCCCGTGACGAAACTGCGTGCCCGATTCGATTCGGGTCGATTCTGCCTCCTTGGGTGTCAAACGAAGTTTGGAGGCCATCCTGGATCGGTTCGCCGCCTGTTTCGAAGACCTGGACGACCCCGGGACCGGCAACGCCGCCCTGCGCGATTTCCATACCCTGCTGATCATCGCTCTATGTACGGTCCCGTGTGGCGGGCAGGGTTGCGTGGATATGGCATTGTTCGCGAAGGCCAAAGAGCCATTCCCGCGCGAGTTCGTCGACCTGAAGAACCGGGCGCCCAGCAACGATACTTTCAGCCGACTGTTCCGCCGCCTTCCGGCTTGCACCGGTGGGTCCACAGGTTCCCCCCGCGCGCCGCCGCGTCAGCCTTTGAATGAGCACTCCGCGCCGCGCGGGTCCCCCCTATCGACTACCGGCACAAGCCTCGCCCGAGGTGGGCGGTTCTGGACGCCGCCTGATAGGCCATCCGCACACCAAAAGGGGACATTCTAACCTGGGCCAAGCCGCTTCACAGGTCCGCGCGGTCGAGGAGCGGGGCCGAACCGCGACCTCTCGGATGAAAGCCGAACGATCACGGCAGGCACGGCGTGCCGCGACGGCACAAGTCTCGGGTGACGATGTCACCGTCACCGGAACGGTTGCTGGACTTTCGTTGCCGTCGCCGCGAACGCCGATGCCGCCCGCGTTCATCGAGCCGTTCGGCGACGTCGAGGACCTGTGGATGACCCCGGGCGGCGATACCGCGCATCTGGACGAGGCCGTGCGTCCGGGCCTGCTGTTGCCTGACGAACGCCGAATCGCGACGATCGACCGGGATCGCTGGATTGGTTATGGACGCGCCCAGAACGCCATCAGCGAACTGGAGCGCATTCTTCGCTCGGAACGGCGCCAGCGACCGGACAACCTGCTCATCGTTGGTGCCAGCAACAACGGTAAGACAGCGATTGCCCGTCGTTTCATCGCGCGCATGTTGCCGCCGGAAGACCTCTGAGCCCAGATTTCCAGAATTCCGGTCACGATGATCCAGGCGCCCAATGGCCCGCGAATCCCACAACTCCTGTCCGCCATTCGCGCGGCTCTGGGACAACCGGCCGACCGCCGTGAAAGCACCGCGCAGCAGCGCCTGGAAATCTACCGGACCATGCTCGCCGTGGGCCTGCGCCTGTTATTGATCGACGACGTGCATAACATCCGTGGGTCCGGCGTGACTTCGATGCTTGTGGAGTTGCGGGAGATTGGGTCGGTCGTTGGGGATGGGTGGTTCGACGACAACGCACGACGTTATCTTCACGGGCATTTCGACTACTGTCTCGCGTCACCGATTCTGACGGGTCTTCACACCGGATTGCAGCCCGTGGTGGGAAGTTACAGCGCGAGCCACAACCCGTCATTTTGAACGACTCGCGCCACTACGACGATTTCGGCCATGAGGGCGCGGTGAATGTCGGCGGAGTCGCGTCCCTGTGAATCCCGTAAGCGGGATCTCACATTTGAGATAGAAGTACACCTCGGGGATGCGCGTCTCGCTGTCTGTCCTGGATCAGGCGGAGGCACGCGCTGAGTATCGCAACGTCCGCATCAGACAGCCCGTCAGCCGGCGCGGTGTTTGCGAGGCGGACCCAAAGGGATACTTCGTGTTCGCATGCGTCCAACCAGTCAGAACCTCGTGGATCAGCGCGTTTGGCACCAGGGCCGCGAGAAGGCGAGCGGAGGCCGGAACTTCGAAGTCGCGCGAATCGATGGCGGTGGCGATTTCCGCCAGCAGCTTGTCCTTGCTGCGCAGCACGTCGCACAAATGCAGCCACCGATACCGTCCGTGGACTTCCGCATCGAACACCGCGTCGAACTCCCGAAGTGTGTCGATGATCTCCAAAGTCAGTTGCGTGCGTAAACATTTCCAGCATTTCGAGCAGTTGATCCCGGCCGCCGCGGTTGGGTCAACGCAGATGTCCAGCGTGGTTCGGGTAAGCGGCGATGCAGCGACAATCGCGGTTTTTTCGAAGCGCGTGTACTCGCCACCGCTGCTCAGGCATTGCGTTGTCTCGGTCGATAACAGTGGCAGCAGGTAGGAATCGGCGTATCCGATATCGTCGGAAAATCCATGACAGGCATCGCTTTGATGCACCGTTGAGGAATAGAGGAAGCGTCCCGCCATGCTTTGGAACAACATCGCGACGGCGGTGTTCCTGATTGTGTGCGTAAGCTGGAAGTCCATGCCCAGGATGGCATCGAGGTTGGAATCGACCGCGATCAGCGGCAGACCCAACACATCGCGGGCGACGGGGTAGAGGCGAGCCAGGCGGTCGCGAAAGACCTGCGCGTCCTGATCTGTCTGGCCGTGCGAGCCGACGTTGTTGAACAGCAGGTGCGTCACTTTGGCACCGGTTGGCTGATCAATGATCGTGCAGAACGAGTCGATACCGGCGGAGAAGCCAGTCACCACGCCTTCCCCACCCCAGTCACGGGTTATCGGCTGGGGAGCTTCGATCGGAACCGCACGCGTCCCGGCCATGACCTTGCTGGCCAACGTCATCCAGGTGTCCGACAGATTGGTCAGCAGTTGCCGCGAAACGGGTCCCTGGACTTTGATGGGCAGGCCCAGGCGCATTGCGAGAGGCAGGATCGCCAGCAGGAACGCATCGCAGGTTTGCGACGCAAGGCCGCTCGCATAGCAGCGGTCACACGTGAACCAGAGTGTTTCAACTTTGCCGGATAGATCAATGCTCGCGGCGAGGCGAACCGAGCCCTGATGCTCCGACATCATCGGGGTATGAATCGCAATATGATTTTGCGCGGACACGATGCTTCCTTGCTGGCAGAGTACCCGCGAGGATATCGGCGACCACTTAACGAGCGATGAATGCCCCAATCCAAGTCGCCGGGGATACAGCGTCCCGCCAGCGGCGGAGAAACCGGAAGGCCCGATGCGGCTAACAGCAGGCCCATGCTTGCTTTCGAACCGACGCGAGGGACAGGAATGCAGTGCCTGAGCCGCGGGTCAATCGCCGGAAACCAGTGCCGCCAGTTGAGGCAGCACCGCCGGAATTTCCACCGTGACGGTTTTCCACACGACCTCATGATCGATGTCGGCATAAGCATGCACCAGTCGATTGCGCATGCCCACGATACTCGCCCACGGCGCCGAAGGTGTCGCCCGCCTTGTGTTCTGCGATACTCTCGACGCGGCCTCGCCAATAATCTGTATCGCCTGCACAACGGCGAACAGCAGCATCAGATCAGCGTCGAGGTCCGCGCGCGAGCGCCCGCCCTTGAACTCGACCGCCGCCCGCGCGGCCTCAATCATGTGACGAACGCGGGTGGTGTCCTCAGGCGGCAAACTGTGTCTCCGCCGTGCGCACGACATCGTCGCTGAAGTAGCGGCTGAGGTCGCCAGCGGTCCGCAGATCGACCCTGCGGCCATGCAGAAGCGCGGAAAGCTCGATTTCGATGTGAGCCATGGTCAGGAGGCCGCGGGTGGCCCCGGGCTCGAATTCCACAAGCAAGTCCACATCGCTGTCCGGGCGAGCAGTGCCCTTCAGCGTGGAACCAAACAATGACAGGCGCCGGATGCCGTGGTTTCGGCAAATTGAAGCCAGGGCATCGGCATCGGGAAAGATGTGAGCGGCCATACCCGGTCCTTTACCACAATGTGTTTCGGCTGGCTCCGGTCCCCGCCACGCTCAGCCGACACGAGACCATTCGAACGGGCTCGCTGACGGTCGCGTTGACCCAAAGTGTTTTGACAGCCATTATGACAACTGATAATCAGCAGTCAGCTAACCCGTTGATATTGGCGCGCCCTGCTGGACTCGAACCAGCGACCCACAGCTTAGAAGGCTGTTGCTCTATCCACCTGAGCTAAGGGCGCTCACCCGTGGCACCCGTCGTCGTTACGACACTTCCGCTCGGACGGCCACCCGGGGACCACCGTCATACCAGCCCCCCGTTTCGGACGTCCAAGACAAATGATCCGCCTACCCCCAACGCAGCCGAAATGCTCTCACTCCGGCCTCCCCGCCTCGACGACCGGTTCTCCTCATGTGACAGTGCCGCCGGACAACCGGCCATATTCTCCGGCGCGAGGGCACATGCACGTTCTGATCGTGGGCGGCGGCATTGGCGGGCTGGCGGCGGCCCTTTCGCTCCACGCGGCCGGCATTGGCGCCACCGTGTTCGAGCAAGTGCAAGAGCCCAGGGAACTGGGTGTCGGGATCAATACCCTGCCTCACGCGATCAAGGAACTCGCCAATCTGGGACTGCTGCCCGCGCTGGACCGCGCCGGGATCCGCACCCGCGAACTGATCTACGCCAATCGCTTCGGTCAGATGGTCTGGCGAGAGGCGCGCGGCCTCGACGCCGGCCTCGACACGCCACAATTCTCCATCCATCGCGGCAAGTTGCACACCGTGTTGCTCGACGCCGTAAGGGACCGTCTGGGCCACGACGCGATCAGGACCGGTTGCCGCCTTGTTGCGTTCGCCGAACGCGGCGACCAGATCGACGCCCGCTTCGAACAGCGCAACGGGGGAGAAACGATCACCGCCCATGGCGACGCGCTGGTGGGCGCCGACGGCATTCACTCCGTCACGCGGGGCGTCTTCTACCCGGCCGAGGGCGCCCCGGTCTGGAACGGCACCATGCTCTGGCGCGGCGCCGCCGACTGGCCGGTGTACGAGGACGGCCGCACCATGGTCATCGCCGGCGGCATGGCGGCGAAGTTCGTCTTCTACCCCATCCACTTCGACTCCGCCTCCCCGGCCCGCCGTCTCACCAACTGGGCTGTCATGGCGCGCACCGCCGATGCCTCCGGCACGCCGCCACGGCGCGAGGACTGGAACCGGCCGGGAGAATGGTCCGAAGTGGAGCCATTCGTGCGAGACCGGTTCCGCCTGGATTTCGTCGATCCACTGGCGCTGATCCGGGCGTCCGGGACGTTCTATGAGTATCCGCTGTGCGATCGCGATCCCCTGCCCCGCTGGTCGTTCGGCCGCGCCACGCTTCTGGGCGACGCCGCGCACCCGATGTATCCGGTCGGCTCCAACGGCGCGAGCCAGGCGGTGCTGGACGCGGTCGCCCTGGCCCGTCATCTGGCCACCGGCATGCCGGTGGCGGACGCATTGGCCGCCTATGACGCCGAACGCCGGCCGATGACGGCGGACATCGTGCTGAACAATCGCAAAGGCGGACCGGAGCGCGTTATCGACGTGATGGAGGAACGCGCGCCGAAGGGATTTACCAACGTGGACGCGATCGCATCGCACGCCGAGCGGGAGGCGATCGTGCGCGGCTACGCCGCGATGGCCGGGTTCGCGAAGGAGCAGGTGAACCGGCCGCGCGGCTGAACCCCGGGGTCAACCGGGCGGCGGCAGGAAATTCACCTCGTGCGCGGCGGCAAGACGCACCACCTCGCCGGGGTCCGGCACGTTGTCGATCGCCAGGAACAGATCCCACAGCCGGCGCGTTGGCGCGACCCAGAACAGGCAGGTAATGTTCGCCTGACTGTTGTTGAACAACCCATGCGGTATGCCGCGCGGCAGGCGGATCAGATCGCCGGCTTTCGCGCTGGAGGACTGCCCGTCCAGCAGCAGATCGAACTGGCCTTCCAGCATGTAGATGAACTCATCCTGGGTCAGATGAATGTGCGGCGGAACGAATGTCCCGGGCGGCAGCAGCGCGTGCCAGGAGAAGCTGTCTTCCGACACCTGTAACGGCTTGTAGGTCTGGCCGAGAATGTTCCAGGTCAGGCTGTCAACGCTTTCGCCCTTCAGCGTGACGCCAGGGAACATCTCGGGCAGGTTCGGCATGGCGGGCTCTCCTCACAAGGGGCGGTGGTTGGATCGGTCGGCCATCTTACAGAGATGACTCGATGTTCAAACAGGGGGCGGACCTGGACGGCTATGGCGGAGGCGGCTGAACCCCGGTCCGGAAGGCCCTTCTCCGGGCGGTCGTGGGATTTCACCTTTGAAGCCGCGGCCGCGCGCCGCTTTTCTGTTCCGGATGGCGGCCTTTTTCGCGGTGCCGACAATACTGATGACGACCGCGCCAGCCTACGAGAACCATGAAGATGATCTTCGTCGGCGGGACCATGGGTGACAGATTGCGTGAGCCGCCTCGCCGGCAAGTTCTTTGCCCGATCGAAACCCTGTGAAAGCGCGCCGGGCGGGTGTGGCTGCCGTGCGAGAACCGCAACTGGCGGTTTCGAGAATCTACCAATGACAACCGCCGTTACGCTGTTGTCTCGCCGACGTGCCGCGATGGAACTCATGTAATAGGGGCAAAACCAAGGGCA